>NZ_NPEF01000039.1 GCF_002811955.1 Leptospira ellisii | reverse complement strand
ATTTTTTTAGGAATCGGTTTCGTTCCTCCGAATCGCCTAAGCGACCGTCCGCCGGGAAATTTTATTTTCGGAAGGTTCGGAAATTTTTCGTTAAATTCTTGAGTCCTTCCCAATGTGGACGCATTTTACGGAAAAGACATGACCCGCAATTTCGAGACAGAAGTTCACAACCGAATCCGATCCGACGAGGAATTATATTTCTGGCTTCAGAACGAGGCGATGGAAGGTTTTTGGGTTTTCGATCCGGGATCGGAAAAAAATTTCTGGTGCAATCCGAAATTCCTAAAAACGCTCGGTTTTGAAAAACGGGATCTGACCGGGATTTCCGAATTCGATCGGATTCTCACTCCTCGAACCGCGGAGGTTTTAAAACGTTTCGCCGAACGCGGAGGATCGGAGGAAGCGGATCTTTCCTTCTTGCGCAACGATCGGTCTCCGATTTCTGTACGCAACAAACTGAGAATTCTTCCCTCCGCAAAAGATAAACCTTCCCTCGTATTGGGAGCCGCTCTCGAAACGCAGGACTCTTTTTTCGAAGGCGATTTGGAGATCCATCTGCGCACGCTTTTGGACAGCCTTCCATCCGCGATCGGATATTGGGACAAGAACCTGATCAACCGATTCGCAAACCGCATTTATCTGGACTGGTTCGGAATCGATCCGAGTAACGTGAAGGGAAAACACATCCGCGAAGTCATCGGAGAAACACTGTATCAACAGAACATTCCGTCTTTGGAAGGGGTTCTGCAGGGCAAAGAGCAGAGATTCGAACGAAGGATCCCGCTCGCGGACGGTTCCGCCTTCCTTTATGTTTTGGGAAATTATATTCCCGATATACGGAACGGAAACGTGGAAGGATTCTACGTGATCGTAAACGACATCACTTCGGTCCGCGAAACGACCGAACAACTCAGAAAAAGCGAAGTGGAATTGAACATGCTCTTCGAAGCCCTTCCGGTCGGAGTCACGCTTTTGGACCACAATCACGAAGTGGTCAAAACCAATCCCATGTTGGAGCGTATCCTCTCTATATCGCCGGAAGGATTGGAAAAAGGACTTTATAAAAATAGAATATACCTTCGATCCGACGGAAGCCGTTTCGCACCGGACGAACTCCCCAGCCATCTCGCGCGCAAAAAGAATCTGCTTGTAAAGGACGTGGTCGTGGGAATCCAAAAGGAGGACGATTTGGTGACTTGGACGAAAGTCACCGCGATCCCCTTGAATCTCCCCGATTATTCCGTGATGATCCTCACCTACGACATCACCGAAAGCAAGACTTTCGAAACCGAATTGATCCGCGCCAAAGGACTTTTGGAGCAGACGAGTAAACTCGTGCGGATCGGGGCCTGGGATATGGATCTCAAAAAAAAAGTCGGAACCTGGTCTTCGGTCACCAAGGAAATGCACGAAGTGGATCAGGATTTCGTCCCCGATATAAACAAAGGACTCGAATTCGTCAAGGAAGGGGAAAGCAGAAACAAGATAGTCAAAGCGCTCGATGGCCTGATCGAAAAGGGAATTCCGTACGACGTGGAGATGCAGCTCGTCACTGCAAAAGGAAACGAACTTTGGGTGAGGTCCGTGGCGGACGCCGAATTCGAAAACGGGGTTTGTATCAGGATCTACGGAGCCATCTACGACATAGACGAGCGCAAAAAGACGGAAATCGCGCTTTTTAAGGAACGTTCGAGGCTGCTCGCCTTCGTCGAACACGCACCCGCGGCGGTGGCCATGTTCGATACCGAATTGAAATACATCGCCTACAGCGAACGATGGATGATGGAATATCACCTAACGGGAAAAAACGTATTAGGAATTTCGCATTATGAGATATTTCCTAATATCTCCCGGGAATGGAAGGAAATCCACCGAAGATGCCTTTCTGGAGAGGTCGTCAAAAACGACGAGGACGTGTGGAGACCCGCGGGCTGGGAGCACGATCAATATCTGCGCTGGGAGGTGAGACCCTGGTATCAGATCGACGGATCGATCGGAGGAATCATGATGTTCACCCAGGACATCACCGAAAGTTGTCTCCAAAGGGAGGAACTGAAAAAATCCAAACTGATCGCGGAACGCGCCAGCAGCGCGAAGTCCGAATTCCTCGCGAACATGAGTCACGAAATCAGGACGCCCTTAAACGGAATCATAGGTTTCACCGATCTTCTTCTGCGGACCAACCTCGACTCCACGCAGTATCAGTATATGCAGACGGTGTATCAATCGGCGGGTTCCCTACTGGACATCATCAACGATATATTAGATTTTTCTAAAATAGAAGCGGGAAAACTGGAGTTATCCTACGAGATGACGGACGTTCTCGAGTTGGGAAGCCAGATCGTAAACACGATCAAGTTCCAGGCACATCAAAAGGATTTGGAGGTCTTGGTCAACATATCACCGGCCGTACCCAAATACGTCAACACGGACAGCGTACGCCTAAAACAGATCCTCGTAAATCTACTCAGCAACGCGGTCAAATTCACCGAGGAAGGCGAGATCGAGTTGAAGATAGAGGCTCGTCGAAAAGAGACGGATCACGCGGCGGTTCTGCGGTTTTCCGTTCGGGACACGGGGATCGGAATCGCCTTGGAGAACAGACAGAAGATCTTCGATGCGTTCGCTCAGGAGGACGCGTCCACCACGAGACGATTCGGCGGAACCGGATTGGGGCTTACTATCTCCAACCAGTTGCTGGCAATGATGGGAAGTAAACTGGAGCTGGAAAGTTCTCTCGGTAAAGGGAGTACGTTCTATTTCGATTTGACTTTGGAAACCTTGGACAATGAAGAGGAAGCGGATTGGAGCGGTCTTTCCGAAATCAAGAAAGTGCTCGTCGTGGACGACAACGACAACAACCGAAAAATTCTTCAGGAGATGCTGGGGCTTCGTTCGATCCCGTGCGAACTCGTAAAAAACGGAACAGAGGCCGTGGAAAAACTCAGGTCCGGAAACAGATACGATCTCGTTTTGATGGATTATCACATGCCGTTTTTGGACGGCTTGGAAACCGTGAAAATCATGCGCGAAAAACTGCATCTATCCGAGAACGACCAACCCGTGGTTTTATTGAGTAGCGCCTCGGACGATTCCGCCCTCATCGAGGAATCCAACGTGCTCGGAATCCGCGAGGTGATCGTCAAACCGATCTACATACGTCAGCTCTACGATCTTTTGGGAAGAAACCGGCTGGTCCGCGTACCTTCGCGCAAAACGGAAAAAACTTCCTCCGGAGAATCCCCTTCCCTAAAAAAACCGGTGCGAATACTCGTCGTGGAGGACAATCCGGTCAACATGCTTTTGACCAAAAGTATCGTGACGAGAATTCTACCCGCCGCGAAAATACTGGAGGCGACGAACGGAATGGACGGCGTAGAAAAAAATCTGAGTTTTACGCCCGATCTGATCTTTATGGACATTCAGATGCCGGACATGAACGGATACGAAGCGACGAAGGCCATCCGAAACCTGGAAGCGGGACATCGACACGTTCCTATCATAGCCCTGACCGCCGGAATCGTGGCGGGCGAAAGGGAGAAGTGTATCGAAGCCGGCATGGACGACTACGTGAGCAAACCCGCGGTCCAGGCCGACTTCACCAAAGTGATCCTGAAATGGCTGAATTAATAATTAGAATTTTATAATTTTCTACTCTTCGAATATTTTCTTTTTTGCAACCGTACGCAGACCTTTGACGAGGGTTTTCCATTCCGCCCCTCCCAGGTTTTGGACCGCCCTATCGTGCGCCTCTTTCCATACGGGATAAGCGGCCCTCAGCGCCTCCCAACCCGCGGCGGTCAAAGCCACCTTTCTGGCGCGTTTGTTGTCGGAAGGAACGTCCTCGATATATCCCAACGACTCCAAAGGTTCCAAATTCCGGAGCAAAGTGGTCCGATCCAAAACGAGAAGTTCCGCCATCGGCGCCAGTTCCATTCCGTCCGAAGTTCCCAACGTCATCAATACGTTGAAACGTTGGGAAGTGAGTCCCACCCGATCCAAAACGTGATCGTAATACTGGGATACGGCGCGGGAGGCCCGTTTCAAATTGAAGTTCAGACAACCCAAACCCACCGTCAACAGCTCCTCCTTCGAAGGAACCGGAGATTCCTTTCCGGAGGATTTTTTGGAAATGGTACGATCCGGTTTTGCGGCCATAAAAAATTCTCCCCGAACGATTAGACGGGAAGCGGTTCCGTTCCCGGAGCCAGCGTACGTTTCATCTCCCGAACGCGCTCCTCAAAATTTCCGTTTTCCGAACCGGAATCGCGATAAAGAACCGAATCGAAGAACCGCACCAGATCTTCTCCGTGACGGGTCGGTCTTCCCCTTCCCAAATCCACATAGGCGAAATCGATCCAAAGCATCGCCTTCAAACGTTTTCCGCTTTGGTCGTACATCAGGTCCTCGTTACGGATCGAACCGTCGGTTCGCGAAGTCAAACGGGTAGCGATCCGCACGAGATCGCTCTGTTTCGCCGGCTCCAAATAAGCGATCTGAGTCCTCGTGACGACCCAGGATTTCCCCTCTCTGGAAGCGTGTTCGAAAAGATCGAATCCGTAAAAATCCCGGAGATGATCCTCCCTAGCCTCCAAAAAATAATCCATATAACGCGCATTATTAAGATGGCCGAACGGATCACAATCCTGGAATCGGATTCGGTAAAGGCCGGAAGGTGATAATTCTCGATGATCCAAAGCAGAAAGCATAAACGCCTCCGAGTTTTAGTGTGTATTTACATATATGTAAATACACATGTGCAATTACACAACTTACGAAATAAAAGTCAATCCGATTTCGAGGGGTTTCATTCCCTATTTCCGGAAAATGTTCAAACTTCGTTGACAAGACCGGTTTAAGGATCGAAGTGAGAAACGTATAAAAAACGCCTCCCGATCGTTTATGGATTCCATCACCTCCAAAAAAGAAATCAAAACGATCCTTTCCGAACTCTGGGCGAGTTGCGATTCGGAAAAGGACTTTCTCGCCAAAGTGGAATCCGAACTTCTTCTCAAAAAAACGAAATTCCCCCTGCTCGAATTCGCGGCTCTCGAAATACATTCCCGCCTAACGGAAAAAAGGCGAAACGATCTGCTCGACGAAATCGGCCGCCTGCGTCATATGGGCGGCTACGTGATCGCGGGTATGATGTTGCAGCTCGACCTGGAAACCCGTTTCGAGGAATCCCTCGCCAAAGCCGGCGAACTGATGGTCTCAGGCGACGAATGGTACGTATGCGACATCGTAGGAGAGCGCGTTTTCGGACATTGTCTGCTCGTTTATCCGGAGCGTACCGTCCCGATCCTGAAACGATATCTCCGTCACGAAAACGGCTGGATCGTACGTTCGGTGGGGGTCGCTTCCCACTACGCGGTGAAAAAGGGGCTGGAAAAAAGGCACGTGGAAACTTTACTTTCTCTTTTATTAGAAAAATCGAATGCGACCGATTTCCACACGAAAAAAGGGATAGGATGGGGAATCAAAACGATCGCCAAATTCCATCCGGATCTCGTTCGAAAAATTTCGGATCGGTTGGAGGACGATCTATCCGTGAACGTTTACTTTAAGAATAAAATCCGAATCGGACTCGGAAAATCCGCCAAATATGCCTCGAAACGTCCAAATCAAAAGCGTTCTTAACAAAACCAAACGCCGCGATCCCTGGTTTCTGGACGATTACACGGTCAATCCGTATAGCGGATGCACGTTCCGTTGCCTTTACTGCTACGTCGCCGGAAGTAAATACGGTCTTAACGTCGAGGATAAGTTTTCGGTGAAGGAAAACGCGGTCGAGGTTTTGGATCGGCAACTGAAAAACCGGGCCGCAAAAAAACAATACGGAATCATCGCGCTCTCCTCCGCCACCGATCCGTATCTTTCGTTCGAAGAGGAACGCGGATTAACCCGGGAACTTTTACGCACGATCCTGAAACACAGATTTCCGGTCCACGTCCTCACTAAATCGGATCTCGTCCTAAGGGATCTGGATTTGATAAACGAAATCGAATCGGCCGCGATCCTTCCCGGCGACCTCGAAGGTAAGTTAATTAGAAAATCGTTTATTACGTTTTCGTTTTCTACTTTGGACGACGGCGTGGCGCGGATTTTCGAACCCGGCGCGGTTCCTCCGAGCCGGCGCATCACCGCGTTACGCGAAACCTTAAACCGGGGACTTTTTTCCGGCGTAAGCCTGATGCCCCTTCTGCCGCATATCAGCGACACGGGGGAAAATCTGGAGACGATGTTCGGCTCCTTTCGGGAAATCGGCGTCTCTTATATTTTTCCGGCGACGCTGACCCTTTTCGGCTACGGACAATCCGACGGCAAAAGCGCGGTCTTTCACGCGGTCGAAAAACACTATCCCCATCTATTGGAAAAATACGTGAAATTCTTTTCCAACGGGTACGAGATGCCGGCGTATTACAAAAACGCCCTTTCGGCAAAAACCAGGGAATTATGCGATCGTTACGGAATTCGAAGAGGAATTCTGAATTACGATACTATCTGATCCGACACGTTGCCGCCGGTCGGAACGGAACATCTTTCTTGACGAAAACGTAAAAAACGATCCAATCGCTCCATGCCAGAATTGCCGGACCTAGTGATCCTACGGGAAAGACTTCTACCCGAACTGCTCGGTAAAAAAATTCGTTCGATCGAAATCTTGGATCCCATCGTGGTCCGCAACCTTACCGGCATGCCTCCGGAGGATTCCTACAAGGACTTACCCCTACTTTCCCTGGAAAGGCGCGGACCGTTTCTGAATTTTACATTCGAAAAGATGAATATGGTAATTCATCCCATGTTGTCGGGACGTTTTTCCATGGATCCCAAATACAAAAAAAAGGATCTCTGCGTCAGAATCGCGACCGAAGGTCCGGTCCTCAACTACGCGGACGACACGAGAATGGGTAAGGTTTATTTTCTGAAAAACGAGGAACTCGACCAGATTCCGAAATACAAGGAACAAGGGGTCGACATTCTTTCCGGGGAATTCACCCTATCCGTATTCCTAAAAACGATCGAAAAATCACGCCAGCAGATCCGCGCGTTTTTGATGGATCAGAGCAAATTGAGCGCATTAGGAAACGCTTATGCGGACGAGGTGTTGTTCGCCGCAAAGATCCATCCCAAAACGCCCTGCAACCGGCTTTCTCCCGGGGAAAAATCCGGCGTCTACGAAAGTATTCGAAAAGTGCTTACCGATTCCATCGAATATATCCGCGCCAAAAACGCGCCCCTCGACGTGAAGGTCAGGGATCACGTAAAAGTGAGAAACAGGAAGAACGAACCTTGTCCGGATTGCGGAACGACTATCCGCAGGGCGAACGTACTCGGCTACGATTCCTTTTTTTGTCCCGTATGTCAGCCGGCCAAGGGGGAACAGTTCATCCCTTGGAATTCGCAGGAAAATCCTCCGGAAGTAAATTAGAATTTTCTATTATACTAAACCAAGATCCAAACGTATCGGATAGGAATTTCTCCTTCTTTCGAAATAGGAGACGTCCCCTTTTTTCCAGGCGGTCCGGAGGGTCGAATCCTCCTCGCTCAGGAATGTTTCGGTGCGGAATTCCCCTTCGTTTAACAAAAAGGATTCCAAGGGAGGCAGGGGACCCTCCTTATAAAGAATGGCGAGTTTTTCCGCCACACGATACGTTCCGCTCGCCCTGCCCATCTGACTGTAACCCGCGATATGCGGCGTAAAAACGGAACCGGAAACCTCCGCCAAACGGAATCCGAATTCCGCGGACGGAGGTTCCGGATCGAACACGTCTATGACCTTGAAAAGATCGTCTCTTTGCATCAAAAGCGAAAAGGCCTCCGGGGAAAATATTTCCCCGCGACTCGTATTGATGAGAACCGTTCCCGGTTTCAGCGACGCGATCAGTTCCTCGCCGATCATACGGTACGTAGAATCGGGACCTTCTTTGGTCAAAGGAACGTGATAACTGAGAACGGAGGATCGCAGAACCTCTTCCGGAGAGACAGATTCCGCCTTGTAAAAAGGATCGTAAAATACGGAATCGATCCCCTTCAATTTTAGAATTTTATGGAATGCTTTTCCCGTATTCCCGTGTCCGATCATCCCCACCGTCAGACCGTTCCATTCGTTTAACGAAAATCTCCGCATAAGCGAAACGTAACAGTATTCCGCGACCGAACCCGCGTTGCATCCCGGCGCGTTTAAAAAGATCCGGCCGTTGCGTTTGAGCGAGTTGAAGTCCACGTGATCGGTTCCGGAGCTTACGGTGGCGAAAATTCTCACAGAGGGAAAGGTCGATACCGCCTCTTCATTCACTTTCAGCCTCGTATTCGCGATCAAAATCTCCGGCTTTTCGGAAGCCAGATTCGAAATCGAATGCGGCTCGTAACTTCTTACTTCGATTTTTTCGAAACGCGCGAAAATTTTTTCCGCGTAGGAGGTTCCTTCGGGATAATACAGAATCGGTCTTTTCTGTTGCACGACTTTGTCATTTCATACCGGACCGTTTTTCGGAAAAAACAAAAAAGGTTTGCACGGAATAAGTTTTTCCTAAAAATCACAGGTCCATGAAATCGTTAAAGGAAAGAATCACGTTCCCGGTTCTCGTCGGCCTGATCGCAGCGGTTTTGATCGCGTTGGTTTGGTTCGTTTTTTTCAACCCGAGCTCCGGCTCGAAAGGGTCCTCCTCCGATTCGGATGCGGAATTCACGCTACAAAGATCGGAATCCGGAGAATGGGTCCTCAATCAGGCGGTCGTAGACACTTCCCGCAGAATCTTCGACGAAAACGGCGACTGGCTTTCCTTCGACGAACTGATACAGTACGCCTCCACGGGCGAGGTCAACCTGGTCTCGGAACTCTGGGCGTTGCGAAGACAATGTCCCGAAAACTCGGGATTCGAACAATGCAACGAGATCATCAGGGCCTTTATAGCGGACCATTACTCCGGAAAGGACGCGGAATATCTGATGAAACTATTTTCAGGATATCTAAAATACGAAACCGTAATGCGGGAATACGAACTGCCCGACAAACTGAACCGCGCCGAAAAATACGAATTGGTGAAACGAAAACGCAGGGAATTTTTTTCCGAAAACGACGCGAAACTCGTCTTCGGGATGGAGGAGGCGGAGGAGACTTTCCGCGATTCTCTCGGAGGTTTTTTAAAGGAAACGGAATCGCTGAGCGGCGACAAACGTATGGAACGTTACGACGAATTCCGGAAAAACGTCTACGGCCAATACTACAATACGCTCAAAACCCGCGAACCTAAGTTCAACACTTACGAAACGGAGATGTTTCTCCGCGAAAAAGAATTAGAAAAAATGAATCTATCCGATAAGACCGGCAAAACAAGATCCATACGCGAAAAATACTTCGGTAAGGACGGGGCCGATCGTATCGACGCCGTCTATAAGGAGATCGAAGAACGGGAAAAAAAGGAAAAGTCGACCCAGAACGAAGAGGCGGATTGGATCCGGAAAAATTCGAACATCAAGGGGGATGCGCGGGAAAAAGCCCTCATGGAGATCAGGATCCGGAACCTCGGGCCGGAGGAAGCGGAAGAATATTCAAGAAGACTCAAGTATGAGGAAGAGATAAAAAAACAACAAAACTGATGTTCGACCGTTTTTTTCAAAAGGACTCCGCCGTTTATAGACTTTCCCTCTGCGTCGGAGTCGGATTGGGAACGCTTCTCGGCCTTTCTCCGCATTCCTTCCTAAGCGCCGGTATCGTTTCGGCTGCGGCTTGTCTGTTTCTTTTCCTTTCTCTGGACAAAACCTCTCCGCTCAAAGCCGCGCTCTGGCTTTTGGCCCTATCCCAAGTTTTGAATTACACGACGTTTTTGTGGATTCCGGGCGCCGTTTCCAGAATCGCGGGTGTCGGACCTTCCGTATCGATTGCGTTTTTTCTAATATACGGAATCGTCTCCCATTTGAAATTCGTACCGTTTTATTTCGTCTTCCGAGCGGCGAAAATCCGTTCCGCATCGGATCCCAAACTCCTATTGCTTTTCCCCGCGGCGGGAACGTTGGCCGATCTCGTCACGTATCAGATATTCCCCTTGTATTGGGGAAATCTTCTTTCCGGATCGATCGTTTTGGAACAATCGGCTTCGCTCATAGGGGTCTACGGACTTTCGTTCCTGTGTCTGTTCGTCGCTTCGGTCTCGACGATTTTTCTGCTGAACTTCAAAAAAAGGGATTCGCGGGAATTTAAATTTTCCGTTTCGGGTTGGATCCTCGTCTTTTTTGTCTACGGTTTCGGGTTATATAGAATCGGATACGGATTCAGACCGGCAAACATGGAGAATACGAAAAAACTTTCCGTCATTGTCGTTCAGCCCGACACGTCTCCGGGAACGAAGGAGCTTCAGGCGGACGAAACCTTTCTCTCGAATACGATGAGCAAGGTGCTCTCCCTTTCGCTACGGGGCGCACTATCCTCCGAGGAGTCTCCTGCGTTAGTCGTCATTCCGGAATCATCCATCCCCTTCCACGGGACCTTGGATTCGGAGGAGAACCGCAGAGAGCGCATCTATTCGCCCACCATGGAAGGGATCATACTGTATCTTTCCCGTAAAACGGGGGCGGACGTGTTGTTCAACGAACTCAACATGGACGGAGGAAAGATGAGAAATCAGATTTCCCTCTTCCGTCACGCGTACGGAAATTTCGAACGTTACGATAAACGTCGTCTTCTGGCTTTCGGGGAATATCTTCCCTTCGAATCCGTTTTCCCCTTTTTAAGGTCGGTATTTAAGGAAACTTCCCGTTACGTTCCCGGAGAAACCCCCAAACTTCTCGTCGGATCGAAACTTATCGGCGACAACCGGGAAAGGACGGTTCCGACCGGAACCGAAAACGGCTTCTCCGAACCGTATTCCCTGCGGTCCGGGTTTTTCTCTCCGAAATCCGTATCCGAGAAAATTCAAAAATTGGAATATTCATATTCCATACTTCCCTTACTTTGTTACGAGGCGATGTTTCCCGAACTCGTCCTGGATTATTTCCGCTCCGATTCGAAACCCGAAATCCTGATCAATCTCACCAACGACTCGTGGTTCGATTCCGAACTCGAAGCGCATCAGCATTCGGGAACCGTCCGTCTTCGCGCGATCGAAACCGGTCTTCCGTTGATCCGTTCCACCGTTTCGGGGATCACCGAAGTTTGGGATCAACGCGGAATCCCGATCGTGTCTCCGATCGGGTTTCACGAAACGGGGATTCGCGCGTTTACGATCGACCTGGACGTTCCGCAAAATACGGTTTATTCCCGGGCCGGGAATAAACCGATTTGGATCTTTTGCGTTTTCGTTCTGTCGATTTCGTTTTGGAACGGTCTCCGAAACGGCAAGGGATCCTGATGCTCGAACACACGTTTTGTCATCTGCCGGGAATCGATTCATCCGAGGAGAAAAGACTTTGGGAGTACGGAATTCACGACTGGAGGGATCTCAAGGATTTCATCCTGAAGGAATCGATCCCCGCCAAAAATCTGATCTTAGACGCATTAGAATTCTCTAAAAAAGAATTGGAACGGAAGAACTTCTTTTATTTCTTTCACGTGCTTTCCTCGAAACATCACTGGAGATTGTTTCCTACGATCCGGGAAAAACTTCTGTATCTCGACATCGAAACCACTGGTTTGGGGGACGACGACAGAACTACGATGATCGGAACCTTCGACGGAAAAAAATACGAATCCTTTATCCGAGGCTCTAATCTGGATTTCTTTCTGGATCGGATCGGTCCCGACCGCGTTTTCGTCTCCTACAACGGGATCGCGTTCGACGTTCCGTTTTTGGAGAGGGAATTCAATCTGCGTTTCAAAAACAACCACATAGACGTCATGTATCTTCTCCGATCTCTGGGAATCAAAGGCGGACTAAAAGGATGCGAAAAAGCCTTGGGAATCCAAAGACCCGAAGAGGCCGCGATCACGGGATGGGACGCGGTCAAACTCTGGAGACAATACGTCGAATACGACGACACCGACGCGCTCAAAGTGCTGGAAAGTTACAACAGGGAGGATACGGTCAACCTCGAGATCCTGTTCGTCAAGGGTTACAATCTTAAGATCAAGGATACGCCGTTCTACGGAGAAGTGATCCCAGAACCGGAACGCGCATAACGTCTTTAGAAAATCCGAAGGATGGTTCTTCCATAAATTGAAAAAGTGATAGAAAGACAAAAATTTCTTCCGACTAGCTGAAAAAATTTATTTAGTCAATTCAAAAATTACGTCAGAGTCAAAATTAAGCGGTTACATCGGCATCAAAAAGAATGATATAATTTCATTTTTGGAAGTTTTTTTCAAATCTCTCACGTAAACTAGAATTGAGGCCTAACGATCCTAAAATAGTTTCAGTTTCATTGATAGATGAAGTCAAGACGTCGACCGACTTAGCAATTATTTCAGGATTGTATGAACCAAAATTATGACGTAACTTTAAGTCCAAATTACCAAGTCGATTTGCTACTTTATTCAACTTAAAACGATCCTTTTTCGCGCGAAGAAGTATTGCAGTATCGTTTTGGGTCAAATAGCGAATTCTTAATCTTAGAATAAACGCAAGATGAACCAAAATGTCTTTAGCCCCCCTTGCAAGATGCTCATCAACAGCGCCTAAATTTTGATAATATTCTTTGCTATTTACAATGCTTTGACATAGTTTTCTAAAATGAAAAAGTGCGTCCCGAAAGTTAATTAATGGCGATGCGTTAAGGCGGATATTCAAAGCTGCAACTGCTAATTCCAGACCCGCAATAGATTTTGCATAGTTATCGATTAAATCGGCTACGTTGTCAATTTCGTCAATAGCCATAATACTAATATCTATTTACATCTTTCCAAAATGGAGATTCGGTTAAATCATCCTCCAATAAATGAAATTCCATAGGAACTTTTCCAAGATGCTCTGAGGATTGAACTAAAGGCTCTCTTACTTTTAATTTAAAGAAATCTTCATATAAGTCCTTGACTACTATCTTCTTTTTATTAGAGACCTGTGAATATAGCGCGAGTATCGAATTAATTAGTATATCATTTGAATTGGCCATTGTTTTCAATCAACTCCTCTTCAATTTTTCTCATCTCTTCTAAATATTCTAAATTAAAACTATTTAAATCCGTAAATTTAGCAAGTCGCGTAACTATCATTTCATATGTGGTATCGTTTATCATAAAATTTTCTCTAAGCAACGAAAGCAGCGAAGCTTTCATTGCTTTATATTGCTCTTCCACACGACTTTTTGCCCGGGCATTCAATAATTGCCTTAAAGCTTCGATATCCGTAAAAAGTGAATCCTCATTAGCCGCCGCTATTCGTAAATAATCCTGCAAATAATGTAGGTATTTAGGATCTAAGTCCTTTCTAGTCCAATTTTCGGAAGCCAAAACGCATTTAACTTGTTCAGATAAAAAAATATCTGCGTAAGCCAATATAACATCCTTTAATTGTATTTTCGGCATTTGGTAGTATTTCTAAAATCAAGGGTTTGTTGATCTGGAAGTCAGACAAGCCTTAAATCAATGGTTAACATATAAACAATTATTTACTTTGCAACGTCAACTTATTTAAGAGACATAATATAGCTATTCATATGAATAGCTAATAATTTTTAACATGTGATTCGATCTAATTTTCAGTCTTCTCCTCCGACCCAACGATACTTTTCATACGGAGGATCCACTTCCAGAATCCCGACCTGACCTTGGTCGATGAGCTTTCGTATCAGCGAATGAATGATCGCCAAAGCGGTGTTATAGTATCCGCTGTTGGCGACCTTTTCCCCCATAGCCTCCAATACGAGAGTCGAAAGATCCTGATCCCCTTCCTTAAGACGGCGGACCACGCCCCGCTCCAAAAGGTTCAAGGTCTTAGAAAGAAGTTTGATCGCCCTCTGCGGATCGTCGGGTTCGACTCCGTGGGCCGGCAGCAGTCTCCGAATGGGAAGTTTGGAAAGACGGTCCAAGGATCGGTGATAATCATAAAGATTACCGTCTATCTCGGCGTAGATGGAGGAGATGTTCTGCAGAACGAGATCCCCCGTAAAATAGATCTTTTCCCCGAGAATATACGGGGTCAGATGCCAGCGGTTATGCCCCGGAGTGTGGAGAATTCCGATCTCCCTTCCTCCGGCGACGATGACGTCCCCTTCCACGAGCTCCACGTCGAAATTGAGATACGGATCGACCCGTTCGGAATTGTTTAGAGCATCATGAAATTCGAATATTCCCGTATCGACGCGTTTTAATTCCTCCGCACGCACGGCGTTGTCGTGATGTCCCTTGTAGACGAGTCTTCTCATCGCGCGTTGGAACACCTGGACGAATTCCACGTAGTTGTCGATTCCGGCGACCATTCCCGCCATCGCGTACAACTTCGCATCCGTATAATAACGGAGGGTAAGCGCGGCGCTCATGTGATCCAGATGATTGTGCGTGTAGATGATGTGTTTGATCTTGCTCAGCGAAAGACCGATCTTTTTCAGGGCCTTCTGCAAAAGACCTAGATTTTCGATGTAACCGGAATCTATGATCGTGGGTTCGCCATCCGGAAGGATATAGATGTTATTGGGGGAATAAAAAGGCTGGGGAATTTCCGTCTTAAAGATCCCGTCCCCGATGTCCTTCACTTCGGGAATCCAATCGTATCGATGAACTTTCATTACATTCTCCTTAAAGGAGCGGGATCCTCTATGGGTTACAGGTTTTTACGGATACGCGAACCGGTAAATGAATTTACGAACACCCCGCTTCGATTACGAAGGAAGGGACCGTTCAATTCTTACCGCAACAAACCCGCACCGCGTCCATCAGTTGTTTCGGATCCCACGGTTTGGGAAGAACCGCGTACGTTCCCGCCTCTTTTTTGACTCGCTCCACCGCCGCTTCGTCCACGTGTCCGGTGATCAGAATGGATCGGATCTCCGGATACTTTCGATGAACCTGGATCAGAAACTCGTCCCCTTTGATTCCGGGCATACGCCAATCCGAAAGTATGAGAATCACCTTCACACCGGATGCGGCGAGTTCGTCCACGGCCTCCATCGCTTCCTTTGCGTTGACCGCCGTTTCGTATTGGAATTCGTTCCCGAATTGTTTTTTTAATTCCAGCTTCAACGCGATCAGGATGATCGGTTCGTCGTCCACGCATAATATGGCGTCATTCTTCATATAACTTCCTCGTTGTCTCGATCCGCCGCCTTCAGCCATACGCTGAATCTGGTTCTTCCGGGAACGCTTTCGAACTCTATCCTGCCGCCCATCTTCTCTATGATATTCTTACAGATGTCCAATCCCAGCCCGATTCCCTCGCCTTGTTTTTTAGTGGTGAAAAAAGGCTGAAAAATCTTATCCTTCACCTCTTCGGGAATTCCCGCTCCCGAATCGGTAAACGACGTTATAATCCACGAATCCCTTTTTTCAAGGCCGATTTCTATTCTTCCCTGATAATTCATGGATTGCAGCGCGTTGTTGAGAAGGTTGATCCAAACCTGATTGAGCTTGTTTCCGTTTCCGAGACAAAGTTCGTCCGTTTTGTAATCGGTTACGATCTCGACGCCGTATTTGATCTTCGTATGATACAACGTTAGAATCGTTTCTATTTCGGCACGAACGTCCACGGGAACGATGATATCGTCCGATTCCTGTACTCCGGGGTTGAGATAATTCTTCAGAGCGTCGACCACGTGCGACGCTTTGCCGCTCGCGATGGAGATCACGTTACTCAGGCGTACGATCGTGGAAAAGGAAAGTACGACGTTGAGAATGTCCATTCTCCGTTTCGAACGGAGAAGCTCCCGAAGACGGTCCCCCAAACGATAAACCCCCGAGTCCAAAACGGCGCTCGTCACGTCCTCGTAGTTTTCGAAACCGTATTCCTGAAACGAAACGAGCAGTTCCTTTTTCAGACTTCGGTTGGGAATGATCTCCGACTGCGAAGCGTCGTTCAGACTTTCCTCCAGAAGAATCCGAAAACTTTCCGTCTCTTCGGAATTAAAACCCAGAATCAGATCCGGAATCGACTTCATTTCGTTGGAAAGAATCTCCAAGATCGCGCGGTTGGAGGAAACGATCGCGCCGAGAGGAGTGTTGAGTTCGTGCGTCATTCCCGCCGCGAGTTGTCCCAAGGCGGCGAGTTTCTCCGAAAGCAGGAGCTGGTTCTGCGCGTCCTGTAATTCCTTCATGATCGTTTCGAGATTATGAACCGCTTCCTGAAGATCCGAATTCGACTTGCGCAGCTCCTCCGTCCTTTGATCGATCTTTCGTTCCAGGTTCGCGTTCAGATCCAGGATGGTCGCTTCGATCTGTTTTTTTTCGGTGACGTCCACCATCACTCCGCGCAGCCATTTCGGTTTTCCGTTCTGAACGATCACTTTGACGAGATCACGAAGCCACACGGCGCTTCCGTCCTTTCGGATAAAACGATATTCGAAGTCGTGCGCCTCCATTCTGCCGGTGCACGCGATGCAGAATTCGACGGCCCACTCGCGATCGTCGGGATGGAGATGCGAGGCCCAAAAACCCGGCGACTTCCATTCCTCCACGGAATAACCGAGAACGTCCACGACCTGCTGACTTACGAACGTAAAGTCGAAGTTGGACGCGTCCGCTTCCCACACGATCCCCGGAGTCGTATCCACGAGATCGCGGAATTGTTCCTCGCTCGATTTCGTTCTGCGGAAGGATTCCTGAAGTTGTTCCGCCATATGATTGAACGAGGAGGAGAGAATTCCTAATTCCTCCAGACGGCTTCCCGGAACCCTTTGTGCGAGATCTCCGCGCGCCATCTCGCTGCTAGCATCCGAAATTCTCCGGATCGGAGCCGTTACGATGCCCGCAAGAAAGGCCGCAATCAAAAGGGACAAGGTCAACGCGACCGCGAATACCATCGCGGAACGGCTGCTTCCCGTACGGACTCCTTCCAGATAATACGAAGCCGGAATGGCCGTGATCACGATCCAGTCGATCCTTCCGCTGTTGTCCTGATACGGAGTCGCCTGCGTCAACCAGGTTTCCCGAAACAAAGGTTTTTCGGTGACGATGTCGAAATCGAATTGGACCGCGGTTCTAAGCGAACGAAGATCGCCTAACGTTTCCCTGAGATTCCTGACCGCGTGTTCCGTTACCGAATCCTCCTTCGCGTCCGATTCGTTTGTGGAAGTCGCGGTGGACTTGGAAGAGGCGATCTGATTTCCGGAGCGGTCTATGATCGTGGCGCGTCCGTGTTCGGCGATGCCGAGGGAAGCGAGAAGAGGAACCATTCCCCGAAAACGGGAAGCCTCGTCCAGGTTCGGATTTTTTTCGAGATACAAATCCAATCGAAGGTTGATATTCTCGGAAATCTCCTGATGAAGCCTAGCGGCCAATTTATCCGCGGCGTGTTCCGAACTCTGCAGGTTGAGATACGCGGTGACGCCGACCATAACCAAAACGAGAAGGATGAAGGGCGTTACCAGAAACATGCGGATCGGCAAACCATGGGGATCCCGTTCCTCCGCCGAGGTTCCGTTCCAAACCCGTTCCCTATAACTCAGATAAAATTCCTTTACGTGACCCGGAATATCCGCCCAAAACATACCGTATTTTTTCGCGACGGGATAAGCGATCGACATGGCCAACGGAGCCATCAGCCAAGTGAGCGCGGTCGTGAAAAAAAGCGCCGGTGTGATGTTCCGATACGAGATCGAAGGCGTGAATTTATCGGAACAGATAAAACCCCACAGTTGGGGTTCTATCGTCATAAAGACGGACACGAAAACGAGATAACGGAACCAGGTTTTGATCTTTCCGAAATCGGGATCCCTTCCGATCAATTGATAAGCGACCCAAAAACATGCAGGATTTATAAAATATCCGAGGATCCAATCCGACAAAAACGAGGGAGGCACGCCTTCTATCAGATCCGAAAGACCGTATGCGAACGGCACAGCGATCAAAGCCGGGTAACCGAAAAGGACGATGCAGAGAAAAACGGAAAGGTCCTTCAGCGATTCGAAGGTCTGCGCGCCCGGAACCAGAACCACGAACGAACCGAGATACCCGGTGATAAAAATCAGAACGAAGGTGAAGGGAACACTCATCAAAGCCTGCGCGTCCCAGGCCTGGCGTTCCCTTCCCAAACCCCAACGACCTCCGGGAAGGAACGTAAATCCCCCGAAAGCCGCGATCATCAAAACGAGTCCGATGATGAAGCCGAACCTTCCCCACACCTCCAAAAGTGGAAGCGGAATCGATCGGAAAAGAAGTTCGAACCATTGGACCGCCGATTGCATTTTAATACCGTATCGTCACCGAATAATATTCAACGAGGATAACTCCTTCGATTCCTCCAAATCCCCTCTACGGATCGCGGAGGCGAGACGTTCCATCCAACGGAGCCGTTCCTCAGACCGTTCGCCGAAAACTAAAGGAAGATGTTTTCTTTCGAAGGAGGAAATTTTACCATCGAAACAGCAGGTTACGCTTAAAATTTTTAGGCAAAGCTCCTTTTCCGATTCGTTCAAAGCGGGAAGAAGTCGTTCCAAGGATTCCCATTCGTCCAGACGGAAATGGTAGTTTTCGATCCGGAACGCCTTATGCAGTTTGATGAGAAGGTATTCCAGATTCGGATGAAACCGTTGCGTAAACACCACCGAATTTCCCACGGCGGTCATACAGGCGATTTTCGCCTCTCTGCTGAGGAAATTTTGAATCGCGAGGATTTCCGAGACCAAATTTTCGGAGATCACCCTCGTCAAAAGACGGGTCCGCAACTCCTTTAGAATAATATAAAGTACGATTGCGTCCCAGAATGCGGTGACGGGAGCCGCCACGAAATCCGCGTAAACACGGAACGAATTGCGCGCCAACAACTTTCTGATCACGATCTTAGCGACTAAATTGGAAAGGAACACCTTGGCCTTATACAGAAGCGTAGTTATAAAAAGGCTGTGTTTGTTCGTGAGGCGGTACGGATCGATTCCCAAAAGTTTAAGATCTGGATCCGGAATCTCCAAAGCGAGCCTGGAAAGTAGATTGCTGATCCCGGTGATCAGATCCGGATCCTCTTTCAGATCGAAACCGGCCGTACGCGTCAGTTTGTAGACGGAGGAAAGACCCAGCCGATACAAAAGATAAAATTCGGCGAAGGTTCCGAATAAAAGCGCGGCGCCGGTCCAAAACCATTTCTCGATAAAAACGGAGGACCAAAGTTCGGGAGATTCGGGAAATAATTTTTCCACAAGAAGAATGAACAACGTGGTCCAAAAACCCGTTTGAAACGCCCAGAATACCGTCCAGCCGATGATCCTGCGCGACGCGGTTCCAAACTCCTCTTTGGTCCATTTTCCGGGGGATGTTCTGTCTCTTTGTGATAAATCGGAAAGGACGCGGATTCCCCAACGTTCCAAAAGTCCCGGTCGATAATCAACGGCGTCGGATCTGTTTTCCATCGCCCGGATTTCATTCCGATCGGTCGGATCTGTCAAAACATTCTTTCAATTTTTGTTTTAGAAACACCCCCTTCGGAACGATCTTTGATATACCGGGTCCAAATCGAAAAGAGGAAAAGCCTCAAATTCATTCTTGACCCCGATCTTATGATCGACCAGAATGAGATTACGTTCTCCAAGGAAATATATGAAACGCACTCTTATCTTTATCATCTGTCTCTTATTTTTAGCGGATTGCGCCAATCAAAAAGATCAGAACAAGGTGGACCTCAGGGTTCTTGCCAGCGACGGCAACATCATCTTCATCAACGGCGAGGTCGATTCGGAGAAGATATCCTCCTGCGGAGTGGCCGTTCCCGGAACGACCGGTAGCACTACCGGAACGACGGGCGGCACCACGGGCACTCCCTCTACCGGCGGTTCGACAAGCACGCGTTATACGGTAACGAGCCAGTTGATCATGAAAACCACGGGAGAGTCCCTGGTTCTCCGATTCCAGTTTGATTCCAGCCAATACCAAGGTTCCGTGGATCCGCAACAGGGTTTCAGTTATTCAGGCGGAATGTTCGCCAAAACCGTGACCGGTAACGTGGGAAAAGTGGAATGGGGCGCTTCGGGAATTCCCGTTTATCCGAGCAGCAGCGGCGGGGCGCAGCAACAAACGCTTCAATATATGGAGATCGATCTTTCCTTAACGGGAAAATTGCTCTCGAGTTCCACGAGCACGGGGATTCTCAATCAGTGTTATACTTCGGACAACGTGAATTGTACTTCCGTCACTACGACGCAGCAGTGTTTCACCCAGGACAACCAAACCTGCGTTTCCACGGCGTCCGCAGCGGGAACGGCGGTTACGATTACGGGAAGCATCAACTGTAATTCTCCGAACGTGATTCCGAGCGGAACTGCGACACAGTGAAGGTCGCTTCGCTTCGTTCCGTCGATCACTCTTCCAAAAGTTTAAGTATTTGTTCCTTCAAGAGGGTCCGGATCGAGGACTCGGGAAAACTATTTAAGAATTTCATTAAGTTATCCGCGATTCTGCGGAATTCCTCATCCATCTGTTCCCGGATCTGATATCGGGAAAGAAGACTTAGGATCACGACTCCGTCTCCTTGCGAACGTTCCCTCTTTTCGAAAAGGGAATGAACGAGTTTTTTGTCGTTCTTATCCGCCTTTTCCAAAAGTAATAGAATCGGATACGTATACAACCCGTTGTAAAAATCCTTGAGAGGAACCTTTCCGCTTTTGCTCGCCGGGGAAAAATAATCGATCGCGTCGTCTTTTTTCTGGAAGAAGGAGCCGAGTTCGACGCCGAATTGCCCCAGTTTTTTACGGTCCTTATCCGAAGATTCCGCAAGAACGCCCGCCGCGGAAGCGACGGCTCCGAACAGGGAAGCTGTCTTTCCGTAGACGACTCTATTATAAATTTCTAATGTGATTTTCGGATTTTTCTCCCATTCCATCTGGATCAATTCCGAAACGGAAAGATCCTTGATGACCTGCGTGAACAGATCCATCAGCCGCGGATAACCGAGACCGTTGAGGTGATCGATTCCGCAAGCGAGAAGATAATCCCCCGCTAGAATCGCGGTTTTGTTTCCGAATTTGGAACCGACGCTTTGTAGTCCGCGTCTCGTCTCCGCTTCGTCCACCACGTCGTCGTGCAAAAGACTGGCCGCGTGGATCAATTCCGCGATCGCTCCTACGTCGAGCCATTGTTTACCTTGATATCCTAAAAGTTGACAGAGGCAATAATGAAGGACGGGACGAATCCGTTTTCCGCCGGATCGGATCGTATAGGATTTGATTTCGGCGAGAATTTTCAGATCCTCGCGGATGATCGCTTCCAGTTTTTTATCGAACTTACGAACTAAAGAATCTTTGAGTACAGACGCCTTCACTGCCCCTTCCCGTGGGGCCAGTATTGAAAATAACGGTACAGGCTCAAGCAGAACTCAAACCGAATCGTTCAAGCCTTGAGTTTGTTTTCGAGAATCAAAAGCTGTCTGGCGAGAATATCCTCCATATCCCGAAATTGCTCCTTTCGATAGATATGAATCAGGTTTCGATACATCCGTTTAATAATGGAAAGGGTGCTCGCACGCGTGAAATAACGCTCGCTGGGAGTGAAACTGTTCGCCTCCAAAAAACGGATACAAGTGGACTTATCCAGCAAAACCCCTCCGTGAAACGGATCGATGAAGGTTTCGTAATCGGGGGAATCGAAATGCAGCAGGAAATGAAGCGGCATATTGACGCCGTACAACGGAAGAGAAAGCCTTTCCCCCACGAGTAGATAGATCGCCGACAAGGAGATGGGAATCCCCTTTCTCGTATGAACGATTCTCGTGACGAAGGAATTGTTCGGATCGTCGTATTGATCGTTGTTTCCCTGGAAATTCTCCTCGGAGGAAAGAACCCTCGTAAGAAAATGAACCTTCAATTCCTCGGAAACGTATTCCGGATTGAGATCGCAGAGTTCTTCCACCCTCAAAGCGAGACGGTCCAGATATATCTTAAAATCGTGATACGACGCGTCCGGATCTCCGACGCTGGAAAGAAGAAAAACCGCCTCCTCCAGATCGGCGTAATCGTTCACGTGCCCCTTTCCCGCGAGAATCATATAACGCGCGTTAATACGCTCTAAATGGATGATCGAGGAGATGGAACGCGCAAAAACTCGCAGAGTGGGATCCTTGAACTCCTCCACGAATTCGCTGATGCGGAATTGCCAGGGAACCATATCCGCAATCTCGCGAATCACTTGGATTTTCTCCTCCGAACCTGCAAATTCCAATTGATAGAACTTTTCTTCGAGTTTATCGGGAGGGAAGGAAAGAGAATCGAAATAAGAATCGGATGATGGCATAAACAATATATTT
>NZ_NPEF01000389.1 GCF_002811955.1 Leptospira ellisii | reverse complement strand
ATTATGAAAAAGTCAAAAGACATCGTTTCAAAAATTTACTTGCCGTTATTCCTTTTAGACATATCCTTACTCTGAATTCATTTTAATGAATATCCCCTTTTCTTACGATGTTTTATTTTTAAACAGGAGAACTTGTAGATGCATTCATTACTCTTCCTGATTCTACTTTCGATTTTTTTTTCGTTCTGCAATAAACAGGATTCTGTTTCATTAAAACCAAACCATCTTGAATTTGACGATATTCGCTGTGAAGATATATCCGACGGAATTCAGGTTAAAAATACAAGTTCGCAAACTCTAATCCTTCTCAAAGCAAATTCGCCTTCCATATCTCAAAACAACAACGAAACGAAACTGGCGTATTTTTCTTTCGAAAACGAATTTCAAAAAAATGGATCTTCAAACATGGAAATACCCAAACGAGGCATTGCATTTATTTATCCTGGTAAAACCTATAAACTGGAATTGGATCCGAAATATAATTTCAAAAAGACTGAAAAATTTAAAATCAGCGTCGGTTATTGGAAAGTAGGAAATCAACTTTCCGGTGAACAAGGGTTTCGACTTTCACCGAATTTAATCCGATCCCAAGTCGTGGAAGAATTGAACGTCGATTGTGAAGGTATTTCCAAACTCTGAATTCTTTCCATATCGTTTTTTTACTTCACTTTCTTTCCAATTTTATCGGAAACGGGTCGAATTCAAGGATGACTCTAAAAAAGTTGGAAAAAAGGTTATGTTGTATCTTATCTTGAAATACGCGATCACCTCCGGATTGGTAGTCTTGATTTCAGAAATCTCAAGACGAAACGATCGTATAGGAGGTTTGATAGCTTCCTTGCCGATCGTCACGATTCTAACTCTTCTTTGGTTACAGTTTGAAAAAGCAGAACACGAAAAAATATCAAATCATGCGTATTATACGTTTTGGTTCGTTATCCCGACTTTACCGATGTTTCTGATTTTTCCAAAGTTATACTCTTCCTTTGGATTTTGGCCTTCACTCGGTGTTAGCATCGTATTTACCGTATTCTTATTTGTTGGGTTCAGCCTAATTTTGGAAAAAATCGGAATTAAATTGCTTTAATTCGAAAGAATAGAAAACAAAACGAAGATGATCCGAATTAAATGATTGTATTTAAACCCTCGGATTTCTAAATTACTGTAAGGTTCATGAGAAGTTACATTTTACATTCAGTAATGAGTCGACTTTTCGTAATTATTTTAGTTCTTAACTTCACCTCGCAAAAAGTCATCGATAATGACGCTGTTTGTGGGGATATCGGATCGAACGAGGATCATTGTCCTTTCGCGATTCAACACCCGGATGACCACGGACATGAGGAAGAAAGCGATCACGTTTGCGTCAATTGTCCTTGTAATCTCACTCTTTTCGTATCCTGGGACTTATACCTAACGAGAATTTATAAAAATCTTTCCGTTCTGTATTACTCCATTTCCAATCCGGTAGTCATTGCCTACGAAGATCCGATTCGCTTATTCAGACCCCCTCGAAACTATTTCCTCTCTTAAAAACGACAACAACGCGTTATTAGGCGGCGATCTATATTGAAATGATTTCCGTTTAAGGAGGAAATATGCGCGCACTCATATTGGGGGTAATCTGCATTCTCATTATGCAGCCCCTCAGCTCCGAGACCGTGTCCGGTCCCGGCACAAATTGTAACGGACTGCTGAATTTACAGAAAGTGACCGTTTGTATTCTTGAATACAGTCCCGAATATAGAACGGAACAACTACGATTGAAAGAAGTCTTGGGTCGGAAAACGATCGCTTCGTATTTGTTTCCATCCAATCCGATTCTAAGCGGATACGTTGCTCAACGAAAAGGCACCGTATCGGAAGGTGGTTTTTTAGGATCAGGTCCTGCGCCTACCGCATCCAATCAGCAACTTCTCTTATCTCAAGAAATTTTTTTGGGAAACAAAAGGGCAAAGGCACAAGAAGTCGCCGATGAAGAATACAAAGTCCAAACAGGTAGATTAGAGACGGTTCGAAGAAATATGATTTCCAGAAGTTTTTCCGCCGTTCTTCGATACGGTGGATTCAAAAAAGAATTTTTGGAAACAAAAGAACTCTACGAACTTGCAAAAGATCTAAGGATTCTTTCGACCGCACGCGCAAAAGAAGGAGTCGCACCCGCGATGGACGTCGATGTCGCCAAAGCGGAAGAATTACGTTTGTGGAAAATTCTAAAACAGACTGAAAGAAAATTGGAAACTTCGAAGGGAGATCTCCTAATTCTTATGAACGCTTCTCCGGATGCGACAATCGAACTGGACGTAAACGGATTGGAATTGAAGGAACTTCCGAACGACGTTCCGAGTTTGATAAAAATCGCTCTGATCCATCGACCGGAAATAGAAGTTTCGGAAAACGAAATTATGCTGGCCGCAAGGAAAT
>NZ_NPEF01000388.1 GCF_002811955.1 Leptospira ellisii | reverse complement strand
TGGCATTTCCGCTTAACAAGTGTTAGCTGTGCAATCGATGCACACTTAACAAATGACGGTTTTTGGACTAGGACATTCGATCGCTCGCGGGGTGGGTGCTATTAAGAGAAATACTTTTCATTTAGTTTTTAAAACTTCTCGTGTTTAATCACTTTCTTGTCTTTATTATAATACTTTCTTTCTTTTAGCTTACCGTTCTCATACCGTTCTTGCATCAAAGCAATTCCTTTGCTGAAAGATACTTTATATTGCAAATCACCAGAGTCAAAATATTTTAACCAATCTTCCTCTTCTAAGCCGTTTACATATTTTACTTTTTCATTTAGATTTCCGGATTCATGATATATCAACTGTTCCCCATTTCTCTTTCCCGAAACATACATACAAATTTCTTGCGTCTTTCCATTCTCCCAAATCATATGAAGTTTACCGTCATATTGACCATTCTTGTATTCAACCGTACCCGCTGATTCACCAGATGGCCACCACAGTTTCCAAACGCCTTCCTTCTTACCGTCCTTTAATTCTCCGAGTTCCCATTTCCGAAACTCAAAGTTAAATTCAGCTTCCTTAGGGATCGGGGAGGGTTTCTCGCGAGGTGGCAATTCTTTACCCTTCGTTATACTAAAACCATAATATTGCTTTCTTGAATACCAACGACCTTTGATGTAGTTCGTATAATCATCAAGCTCTCCAATTGAATATGTCTCACTTTCAAGAACTCCCTGAATATCCCATTGAGTTTCTTTTTGTATCTCTCCATCTCGTTCCTTTAAAACAAACAAATTCTGTTTTTCATCATACTGAGCAGCTCTCGGAACATTCGCAGGTCGCGGAGGTTCCGAAAATATACTATTCGAGAAAAACAAAAACAAGATCACGAACTTTCCAATTTTCATACTTGGTCCCCTTAAAATCCGGATGAATTTACATACTTCGTTTTTTCATTCATGTTCGATTGTTTCATGACTGTCTTCCAAAGGTCACGGAGCACCTGTCTCTGCTGATCTTCATAATTTTGAAATGCGTAAGCAGAGCCGGTTTCGTTTCTCGTTGCGGCTATTCCCGTCATCTTGTAATTAAAATATCCAACGAGAAAGGCCTGTGTAGTTGTTGCTAAGTTAATCACTGCCTGACTCTTCGCAGACAATTCTGGGCTGCTTACTCGTTGCAAGCCTGCGTATATTTGTGCATACGCCCCGCTCAAATTCGTCACTTCGCCGGAATTCAATTTGTTCGCTAACGTAATCAAATCGCCAACTTGAGAATCTAAGGAATTAAGCGTGCCCGACAATTTATCTTTAATCTTTTTCTGCTCATCCATTAAGTCTAAAATTTTCTGAGTAGTAGACTCATTTGGTTTTGGGTTACTTTGCAGATCCGTTATTTGATCATAGATCGCTTGATCATCGTTTCTCCATTTTGTTCGAGCCGCATCCATCTCTTTGTAAAGCAATTGGATCGTGTCTTCTACAACTGGTTTCGTGATTTGCAACGATTCACGAACATCACCTATCTTACCAGATACCTCTTTGATATTATCCATAGCATCAAGTCCTGTTTTCGCGGACCAAGACAACATTTTCTTCATCGCTTTTACAAGAGGATCAATAAAACCGTCAATTACATACGTGCCGGGACCATCATCTTTCTGAGGATAAAGTTCATCATGGATCTTGCCATAGGCTTCTTGAAGTTGCTTGTCTTTTATACGGCCATACGGACCGGCTATTGCGTCTCCATCATCCATATATGTTTCAGCATAATCTTTAAATCTTTGCTCTCGGACAAGCAAAGCCCTTTCCGTCTCCGGCTCACCCCCAAACACCCCGTCCCACACGGACTTCACACCACGACCAATCCCACTCACAACAGAACCAAGACCACCGATGAGATCGTCCAACAAGTTGTATTGCGCACGCTCAGCCTCTGTCATAGGCTTCGGAGCATCACCCTTACCGATATTGTAGCTCACACCACTCGACAAACCCAAACGATCACTGTAGTTCAAGCTGCCACGAACATTCGAAAAGTGTTCCGTTCCAGGCAACTGGATCGATACTCCAAACGTATTCGTCTGCTTTCCTCCGTTCACGTTCAACGAGTAGTTCAAGGACACCGGAACCCCTTTGCCACTCAAGCTCGCGGAATACGTCGTTCCTCCCCTCTGGCTCACGCCTACATCCAATCCTACTCCGTTCGCAAATCCGTAGCCTACGCTCGCTCCAAAGCCGTTCTTGTCTGACCAGTCTAACCCTACCTGAGGACCCGTTCCGTTCGGACCAAATCCTACGCTCACTCCGGCGCTGTAGCCGTTTGCGTAGCTGTAGCCCAAGTTCACGCTCACTCCCCCTTTCTGCGTCACCGTGTTGATCGCGCCCGCTACCGCGCCTGCGGCGGCGCCTCCAGCTCCACCTTCATACGCTCCGCGCATCGCTTTGTACGCGATCAGAGCAGGCACCGTAATCGCAGCAGCACCGGGA
>NZ_NPEF01000387.1 GCF_002811955.1 Leptospira ellisii | reverse complement strand
GTCGTATATTTTTACCGACTTCCACAGACGAAAAGTTTTGTTTTCGTTTTAGAATTTCGTTTTAAATAAAATTCCAAAATAGAATGTCGTAAAATTATAATTTTACGAATTCCAATTATATATGCCGACGACGCAGAAAGCGAAGAGTGATAAGATATGATTTGATAAGCAAAAAACTAAATGAGGAGTATTCATCGAATCATGATTTTTTTGAGTTTTACGAATGATTTCTTTTCTACGATTTCCGAACCGTCGGTCCGAATGCAAAATTTACGGACTTGCGTACGAAAACTTCCCGCATTCAATTAAGGAGAACGTCCATGCAGGATCTAATCACAGTGGGCGAAATTCTATCCTACTCCGTATTTTCGGAATTCAATCTTTTGTACGCGCATGCAACCGGTGTCGGAACCGGCATCGTCATGGCGATCTCCAGACTTTACGGAAGTAGAAACCATGAATTCAACAAGGCCTATGCGACCATTTTGTTGAGCGTCAGCGTTTTTTTATTGTTCAACAATCGGATTTTTTTTCCGCAGGAAAGCAGCGATCCGCGGCTTTTGCAAAATCCGTTGTTTTTGGGCGTTTATTTCGGTTTGGTTTTATATGCGTGTTGCGCCCTTCTCATCTGTAACCTTTTCCTCTTGGAAAACCTGAGAAACCCTTGGCAATACTGCAAGATGCAACTACCCGTCCTTCCGATTGCGATCGCCGCTTCGTATCTTCTACCCGGGACCGTTTTCATCGGTTTATGCGATTCCATGGGAATTCTTCTTATGTTGTTCACCTTGATTTGGTCCGTGCGTACAGTCCAAATCCTCGGAAAACAAAAGTTGTATTATAACTTTTCGTTCATTACGTTTATGATCTGCGTTTCCCTGATTTTGGATCTGATCGGAACGCTCCAGAATCAAACGCGCCTGCTTCTGATCTCCGAACTGATTCCCGGGATCATGATCGCCTACGTGTCCGTCTTAGAAAGGATTTATCCCGGTCTATTCCAATCTTCCGCAAATCAAAAACAAACGGAAACAATCGATCTTCCCGTTTTGCAAACCGCGGTTTCGGAGGAGCGGAAAAATCCCGATCCGGAAATCGGCAGAAATATTTTGGAAGGTATCGAATTGGAACGGATCGAAGAAAGAATCAATGCCTTTCTTCAAGTGCGCGGTTATGCGGACGAAGAACTCAGACTTCCCGATTTCGCCTCCTATCTGGGTTTATCGACGCATCAGGCTTCGTATTATCTGAACAAACACATGTCCTTAAAATTCGCGGACTTTCTGAATATGAACCGTATCGAAGACGTAAAGAGAAATCTGAAGAACAAAACGAATATGAATCTGCTACAAATCGCTTTTGAAAGCGGCTTCAATTCCGCCTCTTCCTTTCATCGGGCTTGCGTAAAATTTACGGGAAAATCTCCGAGGGAATTCCGCAAATGGGTCGGAACGGAATGAGATCGTTCCGATTCGTATCGGATCCTTTCGGCAAAGGAATACAAAAGTAACCCGGACAGTTTTTATCTTCCGTGACTCTTTATATTCGTTTTAAGGCAGGGAAACCTGCCTTCTTTTTTCGGATCTTATAAAATCGAAAACGATCGATCGTAGACAAAAAAAATCTACTTGGTTAACAAATGCAGATTAACCAAATAGACCCAGTGTCATGGAGATATAGGAGCGTTTAAGTCGGGGAACGTTCGTCCGGATATTTATATCCCATTTATTTTTCGTTTTATTCCGAATTTTGAAAATTCGAATTTCATAACATTCGATTATGGGAAAGAAAAACATCTACCTGGTCCATGAGAGCGTCCGGACCAGATAGATTCAATGTAATAGAGTGGTTCCCTTCTACGGAATCAATCTTAGTCTAAAAAATAAAGGAAGTCTCTCCAATCTATAAGGTGATCGATCAAAGCGTTTTTGGTCATTCGATCGGGATAAAACGTTTTCGGACGGATTGTGGAATGAAATTCGGACATATTCGATCGTCCGTTTCGGATCGCTTCGATAAAACGTTTTTATTTCCTTTCGGATCGGTTTTGAAATCGAAAACGGCTTAATAATTCACGAGTTCATATTCGCAGACCTTGTTTCTACCGCCCGCTTTCGCTTGATACAAGGCTTGATCCGCTCGTCCCAGAGCGGATTCGATACACTGATCGTCTCCTCTTCCCTGAGCGACTCCCACGCTGATCGTAATCGAGGCTCCGTCGTCCAAACGGACGCGCGCCTGGATCTCCGTTCGAAGATGATCCGCGATTTCGCGCGCACCCTCCTGTCCCGTTCCGGAAAGAAATACGGCGAATTCCTCTCCTCCCCAGCGGCAGACGAAATCCGTTTTCCTTACGCTTTTGCAAAGCGCTCCGGCGACTTCGTTCAAAATCCTATCTCCGGCTCCGTGACCGTAGCGGTCGTTCACTTGTTTAAAATGATCGATGTCGATCATCAATACGCTCCAGGGTTTTCCGTGCCGTTTCC
>NZ_NPEF01000386.1 GCF_002811955.1 Leptospira ellisii | reverse complement strand
TTTATTCATAACTTAATCTTAGCATTTGTATCCTTTTCCATTTTCCTCAACATCGCAACCGCCTCCGCCAAAGCCAGTAGTTACGCTACCCTTTTCAACTTTTAATTGTATAAACACAGTCGGCGTATCTATTTTGATTTTGCAAAGATCCCAAATATCGCACTTAAAAGAAACCGGCACAGCTACCTGAACTTTCAATTGAACAAAAACTGATTTAATCCTCACTTTAGATAATTTTTCAAGCAAGGGTTCGCAAGCCGGATTGCGTGAAGTTGTTCCACTGCAAGTTAAAGTTTCTTCCAATTCATTTTTTACATTTTGTAAATTTACATTTTGCTTAACCCAATTATTAATTTTTCCCGATCCAACTAAATTTCCAAGCGTCTTATTCTCAAATCGCCTAAAAACTGAATTAGGGACAAAAGTTACTCGACCTAATCCCTTCAATACTCCACCAGCGCTAACTCGCTTTGTAATATCCTTATCGCCAAAATGTTTCCCCATCATGTGTCCAATAATACGATTAAGCATATGAATCCAGGCATTGTTTCCTGTTGGATCATTATACTGCATCGGGTTTCCATCGACATACATATAAAGATTACTGCCAGATAAAGAAGATCCATTTACTATCGAATCAGATTGTAAGAATCGTCCCATGCCGGGATCATAATACCGGGACTTATAGAAAAGCAAACCAGTTTCTTTTTCCTCTTCCTGACCAGCATACTTAAAACGGAAAGCATCTGGACCATAAGAATCCGTTCTTAAAATCTCTCCATAAGGTTTGTAAGAAACAAAACTGGTTCCTGCAGCAGATCCACCCGAAATTGGTTTTCCTGCTCCATTTGTTGCCATTGTGATAGAACCCAAATGATTCGGATGAAAGAAAATCATCCCTGGAACCGGGTTTCCACCAGGACTTGCTCCAGAACCACCAACTCCCGGATTCGAAACAGAAGGGGTATCGACTGGGATAGTGGATGGTAATATGACCCAGGGAGGATCTCCGTTTTTAGATCCTGTTCCAGGTAATAAGCCGCAAGAAAAGAAATTAAAACTCATAAAAACACTAAGAATTAATACCGGAGTAACACCTGCTTGGACCGGCTTTAAGTTTTTAGTCTTCGGTGTTCCATAAAGTACCAAACCCGCAAAACCAATGACAGAAATTCCAAAAAGAGAAAGAATCCCTAAACGAAATCGATTCCCAATTTTCCCTTCTCGAATATCAAAAACCCAACTGAAAGCAACTGGATAGTTTTCTTCATTCGTAAATCGGTTTTTAAAATACTGAAAACAATCGATAGAAGCTCCATTACAAAAAGATTCTTTCGGATTAAGGATAACGGAAGCTACATCCGTATCCTGATTAGGAAAATTAGCATCGGTTAATAGACTTACGTTTTGCAAACCAATCTGAGAAACAATTTCATCTTCCAGACCTTTAATATAAACGGTATGAACAGGCGTGAATCCAGGACGAAAATTTATTTCATACATACTATCGAAACTTATAACATTAGATGAATCTGACTGCTTACTTTTTCGAATTCGTGATCCTTTATAGTCATAATCATAATTCACGACTTCTCCATCTTTCGTCAAAATCCTCTGAAGCTTACCCATCGGATCGTATTCAAGCGCATCCCCATCTCGATTCGTCATGAGTCCTGAATTATCATAAGCATAATTTTGAGTCCCTTGTGGAGAGACAATTCGAGTCACAGCATGTGCATTGCTTCCAGAATAAGAATATGTACTCGCGCCTTTTTTGATAAGATTTCCTGCATCTGAATATTGGTAATCCTCGGTTCCATATTTTCCGGTAGCATTTACTACTCTATTGAATTGATCATATTGAAAATTCTGTGTTCGTCCGGGATTTCTTAAATCCTCAATTTTGGTGATATTTCCCGCTAAATCATATTCATATTTAAGACTTTCGTAAACATCAGAATCAAGTCCGCTCACAACCTCAGTTGGCCTTCTTTGAATCGGATCAAAGAAGATATTTGTTTGAACTCCATTCCCAACGCTTCTTACCACTTTGAACTTACCACTGTCCATCATTGGACCCGCATAGTTCACTACGGAATGTCCAGAGCTACTTCCATCGGCTGAATCCATAGTAATTTCGGTTAAATAACCGCCGACCGTATATCGATTGTGAATTACTGTTCCATCAGGATAGGTGATCAATGTAGGCCGATTTCCAAAATCATATTCTTTTAGAAAAATTAAGGTTAGATCTTCTTGATTGAATACTTTTTGAATTTTGGTCTCATTGCCTCTTGCGTCATAATTAAATTCTGTTTTTCCATTCGAATCCAGAACCGATGTGAGCCTACCTTTTCCATTGGCTCGCGTTGGCTCATCGTAATTTAGTTGAACAGTCTTAGTTGCACCACTGCTATGGTGTCCAACAATACTGGTAAGTCGATCAACAGAATCATAATAATAATTTGTATAAGATCCGTTCGCATTTCTTTGTTCTAAAACCTTCCCTGATGGCGAATTAATAAACGTAGTCGTTCCC
>NZ_NPEF01000385.1 GCF_002811955.1 Leptospira ellisii | reverse complement strand
TTACGGATTACTCCGTTTCGGGCAGGGACGTTCCCGGATGGACGATTGAAATCGGAACCGAACGGATGGGAGAGGAAGGATAGTCCCAAAAAGAAACCGGCTGCCCCTCCTTCCCAAATTCCGGCCTTATGAGGAATTTCGTCTAACGCGCTTCTTGATAAAAGAAACAACGCGCAAAGCGCGAACAAAAGACAAATACATTCCATCCGGGCCATCGTGCCGACCCTCAAGAAAAGAAGATCGGTGGTAAGAAGTAGACAGGAGAAAAACGCGGACCAAGGGGAGAATCCGATTCTTCTCAAAATCAGATAAAACAACGCGATACAAAACGCGGCGATAACCGAAGTAAACAAACGCAGACCTTCGATGCCCGGATACGCATACTTCATCCAAAGACCGCCTGTGAACAGATACAAAGGCGGCATCCAAAGGGTCACTTTCTCCATTCCGGGAATCAGGCCTTCGAGAACCGCGGTCCTCAGGGTTCCGAATTCCGCAAAGTCCTGTGCGGGGGAATAAAAAAGAACCTCATCCGGCCAAACCGGCGGGAATTCCAATCGTTCGTTTTTAGGAATCCACAAGAAAAGAAAAATGAGAAGGGCCAGGAGAACCGGCGGAATCGGGTTGAATCTAGAGGTTTGGGAAATTTTCCAGGACATTGGATCCGGGAAATCCGGGACGAATCCCGGATCTTAGGTTAAAGAATCGAGAGCGGAACTTTCTGTTTCGTACACTTCAAACAGATCCAAGAGTTCGACCACATCGAATACTTTTTTTACGGGAGGAGTGATACAACAAAGTTTCAATTTCCTTCCTTGCTTTTCCAATTCCCGCACCATTCCTACGAAGATGCGGATTCCCGAGGAGGAACTTTCGTAGATGATCGAAAAACGCGGCGAAATTTTTTCCGAAAATTCCGGAATCGTTTTTACAACGGCCGAACTCAGACAAATCGCGAACGCGAGCCGGTCCAATCCGAAACATTTTACCTGGATCCGCATTCTCCTTTATTTAGGACTCAAGACGAACGAACTGATCTCCTTACGGAAAGAGGACGTGGATTCGGAGAATCGAATTCTCACGATTCGAGCCGCAAGCGGAGGATCCGCCCGCACTTTGGATATTCCGCTTTGTTTGTGGAGCGACTTTTGGAGTTCCGCGTCCGGAAAACGCGGCGGAGATTACTTATTTCCCGGTCGTAACGGAAAGTTGCATCGGAAGACGGTTCAAAAAATGATCCGCAAATTGGAGATTCTTACCGGGGTCAAGATTACTCTTTCCAAAATCAGACGAACGATCGCGATTCGTTTGTATCAAAACGGATACTCGATTTCTCAGATCGCGTCTTTTTTCGGTTTCCGATCGATACAAGCGGCGCGTCGATTGATCGTAATCGAGGTAAAACCGCCTCCGGCAAAAAGATTTTTCATGGAAGAAATTATGGATCTAGGAGCTTAAAAAATGAGTTGTAAACGCGTTCCGAGCGCTTAATTTAGTCCTAATTCTCCAAAAGGAAGCCATCTTTGGAAATCAAGACGAAAAAGATCGGTAAGCACACGTTGGTTTCGCTCAACGGAAGACTGGACATCGGACATTCCGACGAAGTGGAAGCGAAACTCTTGGACGACGTGCAATCCGGACAGGGTGATATACTGATCAACCTGGAAAATATTTCTTACATCTCCTCCTCGGGAATCCGCATCTTCGTAGGAATGGTGCGGGAATTGGAAAAGCAAGGAAGGAAATTGAAACTTTGTTGTATCACTCCTCCCGTAAAAAAAGTATTCGATGTGGTCGAACTCTTGGATCTGTTTGAAGTGTACGAAACAGAAAGTTCCGCTCTCGATTCTTTAACCTAAGATCCGGGATTCGTCCCGGATTTCCCGGATCCAATGTCCTGGAAAATTTCCCAAACCTCTAGATTCAACCCGATTCCGCCGGTTCTCCTGGCCCTTCTCATTTTTCTTTTCTTGTGGATTCCTAAAAACGAACGATTGGAATTCCCGCCGGTTTGGCCGGATGAGGTTCTTTTTTATTCCCCCGCACAGGACTTTGCGGAATTCGGAACCCTGAGGACCGCGGTTCTCGAAGGCCTGATTCCCGGAATGGAGAAAGTGACCCTTTGGATGCCGCCTTTGTATCTGTTCACAGGCGGTCTTTGGATGAAGTATGCGTATCCGGGCATCGAAGGTCTGCGTTTGTTTACTTCGGTTATCGCCGCGTTTTGTATCGCGTTGTTTTATCTGATTTTGAGAAGAATCGGATTCTCCCCTTGGTCCGCGTTTTTCTCCTGTCTACTTCTTACCACCGATCTTCTTTTCTTGAGGGTCGGCACGATGGCCCGGATGGAATGTATTTGTCTTTTGTTCGCGCTTTGCGCGTTGTTTCTTTTATCAAGAAGCGCGTTAGACGAAATTCCTCATAAGGCCGGAATTTGGGAAGGAGGGGCAGCCGGTTTCTTTTTGGGACTATCCTTCCTCTCCCATCCGTTCGGTTCCGATTTCAATCGTCCATCCGGGAACGTCCCTGCCCGAAACGGAGTAATCCGTAA
>NZ_NPEF01000384.1 GCF_002811955.1 Leptospira ellisii | reverse complement strand
ATTTTTGCAACGCCATTCCTTCCTTGTCTTTCGGGAACACAGGATATTCCACGTCTATGGTTTCCGCGCATTGGAAGTGAAATAAAACCAAAATCGTGAAAATAAGTTTTTTACTTAACATATCTAACCTACTGATGAATATGCGCTCATTTTGATTTTAAGTCCGGGGAATCAACAATAAAACGAACGGAAGAATGATCGCTTTCAAAAAGGGAAATACGACTTTGTGCGAAGGAAGAAAAACCCGGGTTGCGCTTAACAAAAATAAAATATAATAAAATCCGGCGAAAAAAATAGGACTTTTCGAGGCTGAAAACGTCCGAAGGACCGGATCCGACCGTATCGTTTCTGGTTTTATTCGGGAAAAACGGAGCGTCGAGGCCCGAAGCCAAAAAAACGAACGAGAAAATAATGTATGTGAGAATATTATGATTATCTTAATGTATGTGAAATTATCCGGAACGGACGATCCGGACGAAGGCGGGGCGTTTTTATGGAATCCGTAGAGGTTCGGAGATTGAACGCGGGCGAAATCGAACGTTTCGCGGAGTTGATCGGGCTTTTCGAAACCGTTTTCGAGATGGAGAATTTCATTCCGCCGTCCAAGGGATATCTGGGGAAGTTGCTCGCACGGGAGGATTTTTTAGCATTCGTCGCCGTTTCCTCCGGAAAAATACGGGGCGGGTTGACCGCATATACGTTATGTCAGTATTATTCCGAATCGCCGCTGGTTTACGTCTACGATTTGGCGGTCGCCGTCGAATGGCAAAGAAAGGGAATCGGAACCGCTTTGATTCAAGGCGTCAAAGATCATTGTAAGAGCGCCGGCGTCGAGGAGGTTTTCGTACAGGCCGATTTGGTCGACGATTATGCGCTCGATTTCTACCGTTCCACGGGAGCGAGGTCCGAACAAGTCGTACATTTTTATTATACATTGCATCCGTGAGACGGAAATCGTTTGCATTTTAAAAATCAAGGGACAATCTATGCCGACCCCGAACAACGGGGACGGAGAGAATAGGAATGAAACTTTTATCAGCGACTGCGATTCTACTGAGTTTAGCGGTTTTATCGTTCAATTGTAAGCGTAATCAAACGGAAAAAACGAACGGGGTGATCACTTTCGTAAACGGAGACGTTATCGTACAGCGCGGCGATCAAAAAATCAAAGCCGCGGTTTCCCAGGAAATCCAAAACGGAGACGTATTGATCACCGGATCCAAATCCGCCGCGGCTCTTGCGTTCGGAGAGAATGCGTCCGTGATCGAGATTCAATCGGATTCCCAATTCCGTTTTCAGGAGGAAGGAAAAGGAAAAAACTTTTTTCAAGAAAAGGGAAGTTCCTGGATTCTCGCCAACAAACTGAATAAGGACGAGACCCTGACCCTGCGTACTCCGACCACTACGGCGGGAGTAAGGGGAACCAAGTTTTACACCGCTCTTCGGGAAGGTATGACCTTCACCTGTTTTTGCCAAGGTCAGGTGGAATTGGAGAATACGACCGATCATTCCAAAAAGGTGAACGACTCCGATTATCTCGCGGTTACAAAAGGGAATAAGACGATCTACGTCACTCCTGCCGACCTTAAGAAGGAGAACCTGGAATATTTACACGATCACAGTGAGATCGAAAATTCTCCCGTAGGGAACCAGAACAAGATGTCCCAGGAGGATTTCCAAAAACTTTTCACGATCGTAAAAAACAAGTTCGAAGGCAAGTAATCGACGTTATACGATCTTCTAAAAGAAGGAACGGCCTTCGTCTATCAACCAGATTCGGATCAGCCGTTCTATGTCCTTTTTTGAATACGGTTTTCCCAAAAAATCGGACATACCCGCCGCGACACACTTCATCTTATCGGTTTCCAACACGTCCGCCGTAACGGCGATTATGATCGGTTTTTTCGAAAGATCCAGATCGTTCAGAATGACCTGCGCCGCGCCGATTCCGTCCAAACGAGGCATGTTCACGTCCATAAATATGAGATCATAGGATATTGACTTGGCTTTTTCTATCGTCTCTAAGCCGTCGTGCGTCACGTCGTGTCGTATATTCAATTTTTTGAGTATATTCGAGAGAAGAAAAACGTTGGTCGAATCGTCCTCTGCGATCAAGACTCGTATGTCGGGGGAAAGCCCGGACAGATCCACGTCGCCGCTAAACGGAGAGGGCCGGGAGGGTGCCGTTTCGGAAAGCGGCAATACGACTTCGAATAGGGAACCGCCTTCCGGGGCCGCGGAAGCGCGTATGGAACCTTGCATCAATTCCGTCAACTTTTTGGAGGCCGAGTCCGGTGCCTCCGTATTTCCTCGAAATGCTCGAATCGAGCTGATGGAATTTCTGGAATAACAGCGGAAACTTATCCTTCGGAATTCCCACTCCCGTGTCTTTTATGGAAATATTATATTCTATTTTTTGAATTTCGGGAATCCTTTTGGAGGAAAGGTCGACTTCGATCTTACCCGTTTCGGTGAACTTAACGGCGTTGGATAAAAGGTTAGCGAGGATCTGTTTGATCTTGTGTTCGTCGGACGCCGGATGATACGCGAAATCCGG
>NZ_NPEF01000383.1 GCF_002811955.1 Leptospira ellisii | reverse complement strand
TTGAATTCCCCTCATAGAGGATCTCCGATCGCTGATATCGTAAACGCGGTGATTCCGAGCTGGGCGCAACCGTTTGTTTCCGCAGTTTTGGGAGTCGTGGTTCAGTTGGTATACGGCGGTGGACAACAGGACGCCGTGAAAGCACTGAAATCTCTGACCACCAGCGGAATGGCTTCGTTCAACAGCTACACTCCGAACAGCTCCGCCGTGAAGTATTACTCTTACGGTTCCACCATTACCATTCCGGATTTGATTCAACATCCTCTGATGGGAATCCTCTATCCTGCATGTTGGGCGGGAGGGGTTTTTAACGGACAAGGCGGAGATAACGACGGTTTGGTTCCTGCGACTTCCCAAAAATGGGGAACTTGGAAAGGCGGTCCTTCCTACGGAATTTTCACCACCGGAGTCGATCACTTACAGGCTTCCAATACGCTTCTGTCCGGCCAAACCTGGTACGACGTAGAAGGTTATTTTCTCTCCATGGCTTCCAACGCCAAGGCGAACCAATAGTTTCCTAAAATTCCAGTAACTGTGCAAGATAGGATTCCGCGTTTGCGGAATCCTTTTTTTTTGCTTTTTTACCGCCTAACCATCAATAGTTGTAGAATTAAATTCCGTATCCTGATTCCATACCATCCCTATGAATCCGTCCTTCGCAGTTTTGGGAGCCGGCAGCATCGGGACCTACCTCGGTTGTAAATTGATTGAGGCCGGAAATTCGACGATTCTGTACGGAAGGGAAAGAATTCAAAACGAATTAAAAACTTTCGGTGCAAGAATCACGGATTTCGAAAACAGGGAAATCGTCCTTCCCCCGAATTCGATCCCGTTTTCCACGTCTTTGGAAGACGCGGTCAAAGCGGACGTTTTTCTGGTTACCGTCAAATCGAAGGATACGAAGGAACTCTCCAAGGATCTGAGCGGGCTTTTGGAAAAACGACAAAAGCTGCATTCGGTTTCGAATTCCCTTCCGATCGTGATCAGCTTTCAGAACGGAGTTCGCAACGCGGATATTCTCCGGGAAGGATTGAAGGATCTGCCCGTGGAAGTTCTTGCGGGAATGGTTCCGTTTAACGTCGTTTCGGGCGGGAAGGGTCACTTTCACCGCGGAACGAGCGGGAATCTGGTGATCCAGGATTCCAGGTCCTCGCGTTCGGTCGTATCCGTCCTCATTCGCGCGGGACTTTCCGCGAACACTCACAAAAACATACAAGGCGTTCTTTGGGGAAAGTTGATCTTTAATCTGAATAATTCCCTCAACGCCCTTTCCGGTCTTACTCTGAAGGAGGAAATCTCCAGGCCCGGTTATAGAAAACTTCTTTCCAAATTGATGAGGGAATCGCTCGAGATTCTGAGGCTGGCCGAAATCAACCCGGTGCGTTCGGGGAAGATGATTCCGAGCCTGGCTCCGTCCATTTTAAATCTTCCGGATTTCCTTTTTTTCAGAATCGCCTCCAACATGGTTAAGATCGATCCGCAGGCGCGTTCCTCGATGTGGGAGGATCTTACCAAAAAAAGGCCGACCGAAATCGATTCCCTCAACGGGGAAGTTGTCAAACTGGCGGACGTGATGGGGCATCCGGCTCCTCTCAACCGGGGAATCGTAAAGCTGATCAAGGAAGCGGAAAACGATCCGGCGATTTTAAACCTGAGTCCGGAAGAATTAGCGAAACGGCTTAAGTCCGATCTAAATTAGTTTTTTAGAATATTAAAGATCGATCGATCTTTGTCAGAGTCCTTTCGTACGTATTTTTTCTCCCATTCCTCGAGGGTGATTCTCTCCTTTTCCGCCTGTCGGGTCCGGAATCCGTTCAACAGGATTTTCGTGATCGGATAACCCGCGATCGCGCTGGGAATTCCTATCATAAATCCCCCCAAAAACATGGGGGCTCCCATATCGTTGATCAAAAAACTTCCCCAGTAACGCAAACCTTCGTAGAGTTCGAGGGAGGACGAGCGTTCGATCACTTCGAGGATTCTCGCGAAGTTCATCGTTGCCATTTCCCAACCTAGAACGTTATACGCCACCGCTCCCGTGACGTAGAACACGTAATAAAAGAAGGGAAGCGTCACAGGATTCGTGATCCAGATCATCGCGATCGCAATCGGCATATAAAAACGGATTCCGAAAATCCGCAACACGAGCCAAGTGATCAATCCGAGATACATCTGAATTCCGATCAGTGGAGTGAGCGACCAAAACAATCCGATCGACGTGCCCAGACATACTTCCCGAACGGGCGCGTGCGACTGCTGAAAGGGAACGATAATTTGGCGGTGTAAGAGCTTATAAATGGCTTTGAACATCTGAAATCAAAGACCGGATTTTATTCTTTCTTTCGTATAGGTCTGAAGCGCGTCCAGATATTCCTTGTGAAGCGGAAAGATTTCGATCGCCTTTTTGATTTCGACCTCGGCTCTGACGGGATCTTTTCTTTTTTCGAAATAAAACTTGGACAACAAAAAGTGGGATTCGGATTTGAGGGCCTTTCCGCGGAACGTTTTTGTCGCTCCCTTTTCCAAGGAGGTGATCGCTCCTTCCGTATCGCCTTCCATC
>NZ_NPEF01000382.1 GCF_002811955.1 Leptospira ellisii | reverse complement strand
TTTCGGAAAATCATTGATCTTTTCTGAAAATAAGGAACCGTATCGGGCCGTGCAACCGGATGCGACCAACTTAAGCCATTCACAGGAGTTGTATGAAATCCTAGTGAACCAGGTTTCGGATTCCATCCTGGTAACGGACGCGGAATTGAACTTTCCGGGACCGAAAATCGTCTACGCGAATCCCGCTTTTTGCAAAATGACCGGCTACGAATCTTCAGAGCTGACCGGAAAGTCCCCGAGGTTGCTTCAAGGTCCGTTGAGTAATCGCAAATTGATGGAGAATCTGAAGTCGACGCTTTTGGCGGGGAAGGATTTTTCCGGAGAAACGGTGAACTACAAAAAAGACGGAACTCCCTATAACGTGGAATGGCATATATCCTCGATCCGCGACGAAAACGGAAAACCGATCTACTTCGTATCCGTACAAAGGGACATCACCGAAAAGGTGAAAAAGGGGGAATTCGCAACGAGAAGATTGCGTTTGGAAATGGGAATTACCGCCGCCACCCAGATCCTTTTGTCCACTTCCGCGGATCTGAAGATCCTGAAATACGCGATGGAACAGTTTCTCGTTTTCGTGGATTCGGAAAGGTTGTATCTTTTCAAAAATTCGAAAACCGAGGCCCGCGCCGATTTGTTTCTGGAGGTTGCGGATCCTTCCCTTCCTTCCTCTTCCGGAAAAATGATTCAAACATTGGAATATTCCGAAAATTATATTCGCTGGAAAAAAATCTTTTCTTCCGGAGGATTTTTGCAGGGAACCCCCGGAACCGATTTTCCCGAACGGGAAAGGGCGTTTTTCGAAACGAGGAACATCCGCTCCGTTACTCTGATTCCCCTATTCGTCTCCAACGAATGGTTCGGTTTCGCGGGTTTCGAAAACTTCAAGACGACCAACGCGGTTAAGGAGGAGATTTTCACGATCCGGACCTTCGTGGATCTTATCAGCGTCTTTTTGGAAAGGAAAAACATATTAGAAGAGTTGAAACTACACAGGGAAACTCTGGAGGATTTGGTACAACAAAGAACGGAAGAATTGAATCTCCAAAAGGAAAGGGCCGAAACCGCGAACCGCGCCAAATCCGAATTTCTCGCCAATATGAGCCACGAACTCAGAACTCCGCTCAATTCCATCATAGGGTTTTCCCGTTTGATGCAGCTTCCCAGGGAGATGGAAAAGGAGAATCGTTACAAGGATCTTATCTTTCATTCCGGGGTCCATCTGCTCAACGTCATCAACGATATCCTCGATCTATCCAGAATCGAAGCGGGTAAATTGATCCTCAATCTTTCCGGATTCGATCTCAAGGATTTGGTCTCCAGTTCTGTGGAAATGATTTCGGGGGAAGCGATCACGAAAAAAATAGGGATCGATTTCACCGCCCTTCCCGAGGACGGAGAATACGAAGTGGAAGCAGACGCCAAACGGATCCGTCAAGTAATGTTGAATCTTTTGGGCAACGCGATCAAGTTCACTCCTCCTGCCGGAAACGTAAACACGGTTTTAAGACGGAAGGATAACGGATACGAGATCGAAGTTCGGGATTCGGGGATAGGAATTCCGGAAGAGGAACTACAGAAGATATTCGAAACGTTTTATCAGATCAAAGGGGAAAACAGAGGCGAATTCGAAGGGAGTGGTCTCGGACTTCCCATCGTAAAAAAAATCGTGGAGGCGCACGGCGGAAACATACAAGTCGAAAGCAAACCGGAGCGGGGAACCTGTTTTCGGATTCTTCTACCCCGCTTCGCGTCGAACGCATCGACGATCGATCGAAACGAAGACGACGGTTTGACGAATGAGGACGCGAAAGAAGAGGATTATCCGATCGAACTGAGAACGTCCTGCATCATAACTGCAATCCAGGACAGGATCTATGACACGGCCATCGGACGTTATTTCACATATAATTTTCAAAATTACATTCCGATCCGCATTTCGGAAGATTTTTCAAAGATTCCGCAAAAAAACCTCGATTCGTACACGATTTTGTTATACGATTCACGTCTGCTGTTGGAAGAGACGGAAATCGTAAAATTTCTGAGAGTTTGGCTTCAGAAAGCGAAGAAACATTGTAGCCTCGTTCTTTTGGAAAGCGCGGAGATCCCCCTGCCCTTTCGAGAGGAATTGCTTCCCTTTTTTCCGGACTATACGATCCAGAATCCGTTTTCATTAGATAAATTGAAATCGATCCTTATCGAAATTCAGAAGGAGAGAGACTTTGGAAGTCGAGCTGAAAAAGAAAACGATTACGCATAGAATTCCGAACGATCCCGTCTTGATCGTGGAGGATAAGCGCGAAAACAGCATTCTTTTGGAAAGTTTATGCGACGAACTCGGCGTCAAACACGACGTCGCGGCCAACGGAGCCGAGGCTCTTCAGAAGTTGGAAACGCAATCGTATTCCATTTTTATATTGGACCTGATGATGCCCGTGATGGACGGCGTTACGTTTTTGACCCGTCTGCGCGAAATTCTTCCCACCGCGGTCGTGCTGGTTCAGCGCCTTTTGAAGCGTTTTTAAAAATATCTCGGGATAGATCGGCTTGATGACGTAATCGAAGACGCCTAA
>NZ_NPEF01000381.1 GCF_002811955.1 Leptospira ellisii | reverse complement strand
CCACCGGATCCATGTATAAACCCGAAAACGGGGTTTCAACCGTGATTGGCGACAAGATGATGTTCGGTAAAACCCGGAGCGCAGGCGACGAAAACGCCGATTTTGACGATTCTTTCCAGCTTGTCGGGCCCGCCGCATACGGCTGCAGCTGCGGCGATCGCGTTGAGACTTGCCTGGATCATCGCCTCCTGGACGTCTCCTATGGAGAATTCTTCCCCCAATTTTCCGACAAGCATCAACTTTCCATCCTTGAGGGGAAGCTGACCGGAAGTAAACACGAGGTTTCCGCTTTGATTCGCGGGAATGTAGGCCGCAATGGCCGGCGGGGCGGGTGGAAGTTGATAACCCAAGGATTCGATCTTAGTTTGAATGTTCATACGATTTCTGTTTCGATTTTGGAATCGATCCTTCCAAAAACATAGCCTTCCTTCATTTTTCAAGCAGTTTCAAAAAAAGGAATTTTCTTTCTTTTCCTTCGGAAATTCCCTAGATTCAGAAGAAATGATTCCCAAACTCGAACTCGTTCCTCACCCCCGGTTTCCGGAATACTATCAAATCTGCAAACGAACGGGGGTTTGTTTTTACAAACCGGGCAAAACTCGGGAATACAAAGATTCTTATTTTTTAGAAGAATATAGAAATCAGTATCACAAAACCTACTACGAGGACGCGTCTTCTCTCCGAGAATTGGCCCGAAAACGGCTTCGAATGTTGGAGCGGTTTTTGAAGCCGAACGGTTCTACCTTGTTCGAATTGGGTTCCGCCGCGGGTTTTTTTTTGGACGAGGCTCGAAACGCGGGATTTCAAGTTTCCGGTCTGGAAATTTCTCCCGCAGAAGTAGAGTATTCCGTAAAAACCCTCGGACTCGACGTGATCCGCGCCTCCTTTTTGGAGGAGAATGTTTTACAGGGGAGTTCCTACGACGCTGTGGCGGCCTTTTTTGTGGTGGAACATTTTCCCGACGCGGACTTTGCGTTCGAAAAGTTAACCGGCCTCGTCAAACCGGGAGGATTTCTTTTTTTAGGTTTGCCCTCCTTGTACGGACCGACGTTTCAAACGAATCCGCAAGAATGGTTCCGAATGCATCCGGAAGACCATTTTTGGGATTACAGCCCGGGCTCCCTGAAAAAAATGTTGAAAGGATACGGTTTTACAACTGAGTATAAGAAACCGATGTCCTACCACCCGTCCCGAGATCGGGGCTGGAGAGGAAAAACTCTGAGTCACCGCCTATTTGCACGTCTCTCGGACCTAACCTGTTACGGTGATACATTCCACTTAATCGCTCAGAAAAAACAAACATGAAATTCGAAGAACTATCCATACATCCGAAGTTGCTTTCAGCCATACAAGAAATCGGTTATACCGATCTAACTCCGATCCAAGAACGCTCCATTCCGCACGGACTGGAGGGAAAAGACATCACCGGACTTGCACAAACCGGAACCGGAAAAACGGTCGCGTTTTTGATTCCGGTGATTCATACGATTCTTACCAAAGAGATCCGGGGAGTTTCCGCCCTCATCCTTGCTCCCACGCGGGAACTCACGATGCAGATTTCGGACGAAGCCAAAAAACTTCTCAAACACGCCGACGACGTCCGCGCCGTTCCGATCATCGGAGGAACCGATTACAAATCCCAAGACCGGGATTTGGAAGGATTGAACGGAATCATCGTAGCCACGCCCGGGCGTTTGATCGATCGGATCAAATCCGGTTCCATAGACATCTCCAACGTGGAATTTTTCGTTTTGGACGAAGCGGATCGGATGCTCGATATGGGATTTATCCAAGACATCCGCTGGTTGCTTCATAAATGCAAAAACCGTAAACAGACCTTATTGTTTTCCGCCACCCTTTCCGTGGAAGTGATGCGTCTTGCGTATCGTTTTTTGAACGAACCGGTGGAAATTCAGATCAATCCGGAAAAGATCATCACGGAACGGATCGATCAGAAAATCATCCACCTCGGAAGGGATGAAAAAAATCCGTATATGACCAATCTGATCCTCAATTCCTCCGAGGAAGGTCAGGGGATCATATTCACGAATTATAAAGCGAATATTCCGAAAATCGTATATACGCTCCGGAAATACGGGGTCCCCGTCACAGGAATCTCCTCCGAATTGGATCAGAAAAAGCGACTTCGGCTTCTACGCGATTTTAAATCGGGGAAATACCGTTATATGGTGGCGACCGACGTCGCGTCCCGCGGAATCGACGTTGAGAACATCGACATCGTCTACAATTACGATCTTCCCCAGGATACGGAAAATTACGTTCATAGGATCGGTAGAACCGCGAGGGCGGGAAGAAAGGGAAAGGCGATCGGTTTTTGTTCCGAATCGGATTACGTGGAATTGGAGAAGATCGAAAAATATCTAAAACAAAAAATCGACGTTTTAGAGGTGAACGAGGAGTTCATACAATTTCCTTCGGGTGAATTTCAGGCCTTTGTGGGTGGGGATTCTTATGACCGGGAAAAGGAGACACACTTTAAACAGAACGGACGCCGTCCTCACGAGAGGAGTTCCCACAAACACGAGGGAAGATGGATCGTAACTTCCGGAAATAATTTC
>NZ_NPEF01000380.1 GCF_002811955.1 Leptospira ellisii | reverse complement strand
TCCTCCGATTCGGATTCACGTTATGCGAAATTGATCGACGAATCTCTATTTGCGGGGGAGAAAAATCCGACCCCGTTTTGGGATCTACGTAAGAAGGAAGGTAAAGGAACCTTTTCCTTCGGCGCCGTTCCCGCGTTTTTATGCAAACAAAGCCGCTCCGTTCTTTTCAAACGCGGTTTGATTCAACCTCAGAGCTGCGTTCCGTTTCCCGGTTTTTCCTCCGAGTCGATTCTCGGAACCTCCCTGTTCGGCGCGGATCAGGACGAATGGATATTAATTTTTTCGAATGCGGCTTACAACCAAATTCCGATTCGGATCGTATGGGATCAGGACGGAAAACAGGATACGTTCCATCTCTCCTCGCTCGTTTTCCGCAAGTCGCTAAACCGTTTTTTTGCGGAGGGAACTTCGCAGGACGGTAAATACAGATTCTATTCGATCGATTTGAAATCTTTCTCGGTTGAAATTCCGGAAACGTAGTTACGGGAAAAATTTAGATCTAAAAAAGAAGAATGGTGGGCAGGGAAGGATTCGCCGTTACGCAATCTCGCATCGTGCTCGATTTAGCTCCACGGCGTCCGCTTCGCGGGGTTCGCCTTCCCTGGCTCCCCATCGCATTTTTTCGTTTCTTATGGAAACTTAAAACGCTCTCGCTCGTCGGCTTCGAATCCTTCCGATCCGATTTTGAAATGATAATTGGGTTTAAAAAAAAAGAAGAATGGTGGGCAGGGAAGGATTCGAACCTTCGAAGACATAGTCAGCAGATTTACAGTCTGCCCTCGTTGGCCACTTGAGTACCTACCCGGGGGAAAGCTGCCTATAGGAATCGAACCCACAACCGTCTGATTACAAATCAGATGCTCTACCAATTGAGCTAAGGCAGCAATTTACTATCGAAACCAGTATTTCGCGCGGATCCCCTAGGTCAAATAAAAAACCTAAAGAAGAATCGGGGATTCGATCTCCGTTCGGATCGATTCGAGTCGTTTTTGTGTTCTTTGCATGTTTACGATAGAAAAATGGTTTCGAACCGAATCGGTTTCCGGAGAATAGGCCGTCATGGTTTTAACCCTTATCAATCTCGGCATGGCCTTGTCCGTTCTCTGTTTTTATACGGGTTATTACTTTCGATTCCGCAAAAACGGAATCCACCGTCTCGTAAATCTGATCGGAGCGTCTTTTAATCTAACCACGGCCCTCGGCCTTCTGTATATCAAATACGCAGGCGGAGGTTTGGAGGCGGCGGGAATTCTTCCGAATACGGATCGTTGGGTCATAGACACGCACCGAGCCTTCGCCGCATTGGCCTTGGTTTTGATGCTTCTTATGGTTTGGTCGGGAATCGTCCGAAAAAAAGAATTCCACAGAAAACTACACTATATTTTTCTTCCTCTATACACTGCGATTTTCCTTTCCGGTTTGGTCCTGTTTCGTTCCGCGAACTGACCTTGTTTCGGCACCTCCTTGCGGGGTTGGAAAACGACATCCATTCACTTAGGAAGAATATGAACGAGATCAAAGAACTCAAGAGTTTCGCCAACGAACTCAGAAAGAGCGTTATCCGTATGGTTACCGCAGCAAACTCCGGCCACCCCGGCGGACCTCTGGGACTCGCCGATATCTACGCCGTCCTATATAAGAAAATTCTAAATCATAAACCTTCCGATCCGGATTGGGAAGGTCGCGACCGTTTGATCCTTTCCAACGGCCACGTCTGCGCGATCCGTTATGCGGCGATGGCGCATTCCGGTTATTTCCCCGTAGAGGAACTTCTCACTTTCCGCAAACTTACGAGTAAACTTCAGGGGCATCCTTCGACCCGTTATATGAAGGGAATTGAAAGTTCCTCCGGTTCCCTAGGACAAGGTCTTTCCGTTTCCGTAGGTCTTGCGCTCGGCGCGAGATTAAAAAAACAGGATCATAAGATCTATACTTGTATCTCCGACGGGGAATGCGGAGAGGGAATGACTTGGGAAGCGGCCCAATCCGCCGCCCACTACAAGCTGGACAATTTGATCGCGTTTATGGATAAAAACGGAATTCAAATCGACGGTTTTACCAAGGACGTGATGAATCTGGAACCTCTGAATCAGAAATTTATTTCCTTCGGTTGGAACGTCTTGGAAGCGGACGGTCACGACATCGAGCAGATCGTTTCCGCATTCGAAAAAGCGAAATTACACAAAGGTTCGCCTACGATCATTCTTTTCGACACCGTTCTCGGAAAGGGAGTTTCCTTTATGGAAAACAATCCCGGATGGCACGGAACTCCTCCAAAACCGGAGGAGGAAAAAAAAGCCCTCGAAGAACTTTCGGCTCTTTCCTAAAGACGGATTTCCTCCTTCGAAATTTCTTTCGAAGGAGGTTTCGATTTTTTCCCGCGTTTTCCGAAACCTGTTTTCAAATATTCGACTCTTTTACGTCGCGACCGTAAGACATAGTAATTTATCGATCGCATTTTATTTTTTCAATTTCCGATTTTCATTCCGAATTGACCTATTTCGTTTTTAGGAAAAATATATTGTTTATGCCATCATCCGATTCTTATTTCGATTCTCTTTCCTTCCCTCCCGATAAACTCGAAGAAAA
>NZ_NPEF01000038.1 GCF_002811955.1 Leptospira ellisii | reverse complement strand
GAATATATCCAGGAATCCTCGGTGATCGACTCGGCGAAAATTCGAAAAGAGCTCGGATTCCGATTTAAGACCGCATTCGCAACCGGAATTCGGACGGTCAAAAAAACGAAACCGTAAACCTAAACTTCCGCGTGATCGGATAAAAGAAATAGAAGTCTGTCCAGATCGTTTTTCAAGTTGATCAGATCCTTTTTATCCACGTCCAGAGTTTCCAAAAGTTTCCCCGGAACGCAGACCGCCTTTTCCTTAAGGCGTTTTCCCTTTGCGGTAAGAAAGATCAGAACCGAACGTTCGTCTTCCGAGGAGCGTTTTCTCGACAATAATTCGGCCTCTTCCATCCGTTTTAACAACGGAGTTAACGTTCCGGAGTCGAGATATAAATTTCTGCCGATATCCTTCACGCTCAATCCGTCTTCTTTCCACAAAACGAGTAATACCAAATATTGCGGATACGTTAGACCGATTTCTTCGAGTATCGGACGATATAAGGCCGTCACGGCTCTGGAACAGGCGTATAAGGGAAAACAAATCTGATTTTCCAGCAATAAGTCCTTAGCCGTCATGACCTTTCACCTTTCCGAATCCGTTACTTTTGCAAAAGGACTTGGATTTCTTTTTCGATTTTTTCGGGAGTGGTGACGGGCGCATAACGTTTGATCACGTTTCCTTCCTTATCCACCAGAAATTTCGTAAAATTCCATTTGATAGAACTTCCGAAAAAACCGGATGCCTGCTTTTTAAGAAAGTTGAATACCGGATGTGTGTTTTCTCCGTTCACTTCTATCTTTTTGAATATGGGAAATTCGACCCCGTAATTTCTTTTACAAAAACTGGCGATCTGCTCGTCGGTGCCCGGTTCTTGGTGTTTGAACTGATCGCAAGGAAAACCTAATACTTCCAGACCTTCCGATTTATACTTATCGTAAAGGGCCTGAAGTCCTTCGTACTGCGGAGTAAAACCGCATTGACTTGCTGTATTCACGATCAAAAGGACTTTCCCTTTATAATCGCCCAACTTTTTATCCGTCCCGTTGTTCAAAGTGGCGGTCAAATCATATAACGTTTGATTCATCTCGATCTCCATTTAAATTGTGCACAATCTAATTTTATAAAATCGAATTCCGTCCGAAAGTCAACAATATTTTTCCGGGATTCCGTCGCCTGACCTATAGAACCCCCGCTTTCGGTCCGGGATCAAAACGGCGAAACGGGTAAGAAGAAGTTGATTTTCTGGGGAAAACGATAAAATGAAACGATGAGCTCCCGATTCAAAATACTGATCCCGCTCCCATCTGCGGATTTCGATCCGACGGAAAGCGCCGTACCTTGGCAGATTTTAACGGAACGGAATTTCGACGTTTTTTTCGCCACGCCCGACGGCAGCCCCGGACAAGCGGACGAAAGAATGCTTTTGGGAAAGGGACTCGGAATTTGGAGACCGATTTTGATAGCGCACAAAAACGCCAGAGTCGCTTATCAAAAAATGATAAACGACGAGCGTTTTCGGAATCCGATTCCCTATAGGAATCTAAAACCGGAGGATTTTTCGGGACTCATACTTCCCGGAGGTCATGCACCCGGAATGAAGGAATATTTGGAGTCGGATGCGCTTCAGAAATTCGTGGGAACTTTTTTTTCCACGGGAAAACCGCTCGGCGCGATCTGTCACGGGGTGGTTTTAGCCGCGCGAAGCAAACAACCGGGGACCGGGCTTTCGATTCTACACGGAAAAAAGACCACGGCGCTTCTTAAAAGTCAGGAGCTCGCGGCTTGGAATCTTACCAGACTTTGGCTCGGAGATTATTATCGCACCTATCCGCAGACGGTGGAGGACGAAGTGAGATCCGTCCTGAAAGATCCGGGTGATTTTTTCTTCGGACCCAAGCCGGTCTTCAGAGACAGTCACAAAAAGCTGAAACGCGGCCACGTAGTCGTGGACGGAAACTACGTATCCGCACGATGGCCGGGCGACGCTTATTCCTTCGCGAATTCCTTCATAAATCTATTTTAGAATTTCTTAAATCATTTTCCGTCGTCTAACTTATCTGGGAGAAAAATGCAGGATCACAGTCTACTCATAACGCTTATCGTATTCCTTTCGGCGGCCGTCATTTCGGTTCCGCTTTTCAAAAAAATCGGATTGGGATCCGTAGTAGGATACCTGATCGGAGGCGCAGTAATCGGACCTTGGGGAATCGGTCTCGTGACGGACGTCGAGAATATCCTCCACCTCTCCGAATTCGGAGTCGTATTGCTTCTTTTCCTGATCGGATTGGAGTTGAAACCCCAAAGACTTTGGGTATTACGCAGACCCGTTTTCGGTCTCGGAGGACTCCAGGTTCTTCTTTCAGCTCTGGTTTTTTTCGGAGTCCTTTCCTTAATCGGATTGGAACGGTCCCAAGCGATCGTTATAAGTATTAGCATTTCCTTATCTTCCACCGCATTTGCACTGCAGGTTTTGGGTGAAAAAAACGAACTAAACACCGCACACGGAAGAAGCGCCTTCGCTGTATTATTGTTCCAGGACCTTGCTGTGATTCCGATCATGGCGATCCTCCCCTTTTTGGGAACCTCTTTGGAGACGGAGGGCGTACAAGGTTTTTGCCAAAAAATGTTTCCTGCGATCGGCAGTATCATAGGGGTCGTTTTGGCGGGAAGATTTTTAGCGAGACCGCTTTTTCGTCTGGTCGCCTCCACGGGTAATCATGAAATTTTCACCGCCTTATCTTTGTTAATCGTCGTGGGAGTTTCCCTCCTCATGGATCAAGTCGGTCTTTCCATGGCTTTGGGTTCTTTTTTGGGAGGTGTGATCCTTGCGGATTCCGAATATAGACACGAACTGGAATCGAATTTGGAACCTTTTAAAGGTCTCCTCTTAGGCCTTTTCTTTTTAGCCGTAGGAATGTCGATCAATCTGGGCGAAGTTCTCAAAGATCCGATTCTCGTGATTTTATTCGCGTTGGGATTGATGGCGGTCAAGTCGCTCGTATTATACGTGCTAGGTAGAATTTCGAAACATTCCCAGGAATCATCCCTTAACCTCGCCGTCACCATATCGCAGGGCGGCGAATTCGCCTTCGTCATTTTAGGAGTCGGCGTATCCCTATCCATTCTCCCCCGCGAAAGAGCGGACCTTGTGATCGCCGTCGTCACTTTATCGATGGGCCTTACTCCGATCATAGCCATCGTGAAAGATAAATTCGTGGAATCTTTTTTTAAACAACGTACGGAACAGGAAGCCGATTCGATCGAAGAGCAAAATCGGGTCATCATCGCGGGTTTCGGAAGATTCGGCCAGATCATCGCACGTATGCTTTTCGTACATAAAATCGGCTTCACCGCTCTGGAAGGCAATCCGGAACAGGTAAATCTCGCCAGAAGATTCGGTTATAAGATCTACTACGGCGATGCGAGTAAACTTTCCTTGCTGAGATCGGCCGGAGCGGAACAAGCTGAATTATTCGTATTAGCGATTCAAGATATAGACGTTTCCGTTAAAGTCGCCGAGCTGATCAAAAAAAATTTTCCCAATCTTACGATCATCGCGCGGGCGAGAAACAGGGAACACGTTTTTAAACTTATGGAAGCAGGAGTTAAAATCATAAGAAGAGACACGTTCGCCTCCGCTCTGGAGCTCGCCGGAGAAACCTTAAGTCATCTCGGATTTATGGATTCCGAAGTGGAACAAAAAGTGAAAAAGTTCCGCGCTCACGACGAACTTACCCTCAAAGGGCAATACCAGATACGGGACGACGAAAAGGAATTCATCAATTTTTCCAAAAACGCGATGCGTCAGCTGGAAGCCGCTTTCGAAGCGGATCGCCAGGAGAAAGAAGGCAAAGTGGCCGGTTAAAAAACCGGCTTTTGCGTAGAGACCGACAATTAGGCGATTTGATAAAAAAAGCGTCAGATCGAACGCAACTTACTCAATAATTTATTCCTAATTGGGAAATCGAGTCGTTATTTCGGCAAAAATATGCGGCTTGAAACCGTTTTTCTCTGTCCTTTAGATTCAACCTCAAGGATATGTTCATTATAGGAAACTTTCCCGTTTCGACTTCCCATAGAGTTCGACACGGGAGAATCCAATTCTCTTCACTATTCTCTCCGGAGTGGCTCTTTACGAGCCGCTCCGATTTTTTGGAAGATGAAAAACGGAGAAATGTTCCGTTTTTATAATTCGAATTCCCGAAAAAAAGCGGTTAAGATTTGGACTTTCGATTTTAAGCGGATTGCGAATTATAATTCGCAACGAACCCGAAAGGGCGGGAACGTTCAGAGAGAATTTAGTATTTCAGCCCTTTTTTTACGGTATTCCTCTTCCGATATTAGTTTTTTATCATAAAGTCGTTTTAACTCCGTCAACCGATCTTCCGCATTTTTGTCTTTTTTCACCGATGAGGGTTCCGTTCCTTTTTTTTCGGAAACGAGAGAATCGAACGGAACTTGAATATGATATTTTTTTAATTCGTCCGAATTCGTTCCCCGAAAATAAACGGATTTTCCTATCGCGGAATCCGGTATAAAAATCTCCAGAGAAACGTTCGGCTTGGAATCGGAAAGGGAAAAATTGGACCAATCCTGAAACGAATACGGGGTTTGAAAATCGATGAACTGGTCCAGTTGAAGGAATACGATATGAAAGGAATCCGCAGTCGGATATAAAACGAAGACGGTCCTTCTGATTCTTCTCCCCGGATTGATCGGATCCTCCTTTTTTAGGATCCAAAGCTGATACGGAAAATCAGGACGTTCCTTTAGATTTTGATACGCTCTAGCGGCGATTTCTCCGCTTAGATCTTTGGAAAAAATTCTCACCGCGGAATCGTTCACTAAGGAGCCGTTTTTATTACCGAGTTGATGGAGCGATTCTTCGAGGAGTGAAAGATGTTTCGGAGATGCTTCGATCGCGACCGCGTTCCTATCCAACCAGGAAGGGAATTCGGAAGAGACTCCCATGGAATAAAATGCTACGGAGTCGGAGGAATACCTGAGTTCTCTGCGGATCCCCGGAGCTAAACAAAATGCGACGATCAGAATAGGTAGAAATAAAAGAAAACGATTCATGAAGCCTCTTTAGATTGAGGATCTTCGCAACATAGGCAAGAAGATTATTCCTTTTTACTAGAGTCCTTTTTTTTAAGAATATTTCCGATCTTACCGAGATCCTCCGGCTTGATCTTGGTTCCGGCCGCTTTTTTATTCTCTTCCTGAATGTCCTTATAAACTTCCGCCCTATGTACGGAAACGTTGCGCGGAGCCTTCACTCCGATTTTAACCTGATCTCCCTTGATGTCGACGATCACGATTTCGATATCGTCTCCGATCATGATCGATTCGTTCGTCCGCCTTGCTAAAACGAGCACTTAATTCATCTCCACTGCGGCCGATTCCAATATCTTTTCCCGTACGGAATGCGCTTCGTTTCTCGATATGAACTGTTTTCCCAATAAGGTGTCCTTATTGATCAGGATCGGTCCCTGCATATTCGCGGTCATAGACGCGGGATCCTCTCCCGGAATCGTTACGATCACCAACGTTAGACTTTCTTTGATTTCGCCGATTCCGATCGTCTGCAATTCCTGCTCGGGAATCAACGGCTTGTACTCCTTCTTAAACAAACTCGGCGGGATAACCACGAAAGCGAGATCGACCTCTTCGATCGATTGAAGCCATTTGAATACGGATTCCTCTTCCTCCTCTATCAAGGCGAATTTTTTATAATCCTCGAATCCGAGCAGACCTTCCGGAAAGGCCAATATCTGTTTTTCCGAAATTTGTATCTTCCCGAACGGCTTTGTTTGAATCTCGATTCCCATTTTAAATATCCACTCCGAAAACTTTCCCTTTATAGGGTCTTACCCTTTTATCTCAGAAAATCCATCAAAGTCGGTTTAATGATTTTGGATCCGACGTTGAGGGCGTATTGATGAACCGTTTCAAGCCATTTCATATTCATGATGGTCTCGGGAAAATCTACTCCTTCGTTTTTGGAAAGCAGCTCCGTCATATAGGATTTATCGAAATCGACGCGCTGAGCGTGTTCTTCCATCCGATTCATTCGAGCGCCTACGACAGCGCGGTAACGGAGAACGTTTTCCATCGCCAAGTCCAGGTCCTGAAGATCCCTTCCCGAAATCCTTTCCTGATCCTTTTGAATAAGATCGTTTCTGAATTGGATCATCACGTCGAAAACCGAAAGCCCGGTGACTGTCGCCGACTTGGAATAGTTGTTAGGCGGCTCCGAAGAGGCCGAATCGATCAGGCCGATATCGCGGAGAATCGTTCCCCCTTCCACGTCCTCCATCCAAATCTGATGAGGTGCCGTCGAACTGAGACTGATGTTGTCCTGCGCGAGTTTATTCGCCTTCACTTCCAACGGAGAGTTGTTGATCTTGTCTATGACGTCGTCGATCGTGTCTCCCGCGGAAATGTGGATTTCCACTCCGTCGATCTTGAATTTCTGATCAGAGGATGCCACATAACCCGAGTTATCCACCTTGCTGGTGATGCTCATGTTCGTTCCCCAGAATACCTTGTTCCCGGGAATCGTTACAGGTATGTATTCCCCTTTTTCGATTTCCCTCAGCTGTTCGCCGATGTCTCCGCGGTATTCGACGCCGATGTACTGGTTTTTGAGTTCTATACCCTGAAGACCCTTTATTTTGGATTCGATCGGTTCGAAAGGCGGTCTTTCGATCACGTGACCTCCGAACAAAGGTCTACCGGTGGCGTCCCTTGTGTTCGCGATGTCGACTAACGCTCTGAGAATTTCGTCGATTTCTTTTCCGATCGCGACTTCGAGTTCGAATCCTTTATCACCTTGGTAGATTCCGTTGGAAGCCTGTACGGCCAAAACCCTCGCCCTTTGAAACAAGGAACCGATTCGATCTAATTCCCCGTCGATCTGTTGTAATCTGGAATTGCCGTCGTCTATGTTTTTCTGGAACGTATCGAGTTCGTTCAAACGGGAACGGAAAAACATCTGGTTGGTCGCTCGTCCCGGTTCGTCGGACGGAAGACGGATTCTTTGTCCCGTAGAAAGTTGATTCTGCGTTTCGTCCATGAGTAACTGATGTCGGTTTAAATTCTTAACCAGACTGTTGTTCTGCATCATGTTTGTTATGCGCATCATAAAATTCTCTCCTTACTTAACCGATTCATTCGGCGATCTTAAGCGCCTAAACGATTGATGATCGTATCGAGAATTTCATTCATCGTGTTGATCATCTTTGCGGACGCGTTATAAGAATGTTGGAACTGGACCATGTTGGCCATCTCTTCGTCGAGATTGACTCCCATGACGGATTGTCTCATGTTTTCTAGTTCGGTCATCAGATCGTTCTGAATTCCGAATTCCTGCTTCGCTTCCCGGGCTTCGGTTCCTAATTTGGAAATCAGGGTGTTATAGAAATCGTCCGTCGTTTTGGAATAATCCACCATCACCGGATTGTTTCTCAAAGCGGAGGCCACCATCAGAGCGTTTCGGCCGTCTTTGTGACCTCCGGGCGAATTATAATCTCCGGTCCCCCCCACGTCCTTTCCGCGGGCTGCAGCGATGTTCGCTACGTTATTCGAAATCGATTCGGCGATTCGGAAATGGGACGCAGGATGAAAATGCGGAGTGAGGGTGACGTCTTCCGGACGCGTCTGGAGTTTGTTGATTTCTCCGAGACGTTTGTAATCGAAAGCTCCGGACGGGCCGGAAGCCATAAGAATTCCGGACATTCCCACCAAAAGATCCCCCGAATCCTCTATGTGTCTTAAGATGAAATTCTTATTGGGATGATCCTCGGCAACGGTCGCTTTCAACGCGAGTTGATTATCGTGATTCATGTAGGCGACCACTCCCGATTTGGAAGCGTTGATCCGTTTTATGATTCCGTTCATCGTATCGTTCGAAGAATAAGGAATCAATACGGGCGCTTCCTTCGCGTCGGAGCGGTTGAAGCTGATCGTACCGTTGATTCCTATCGGACGATCGGGATCGATCGTATTTCTTCCGGTAACTCGGAATATGGCCGTGATGTCGTTTTGACCGTCTCCGTTGGAGTCGTATTCGCCGAACGTATTGATCGATAAGGATCGTATATTAAAGAAGGATTGATTCGTATTTCCGTTGATTCCGAAACCGTCTTTGTGGATTTCGTTGACTGCGTCCATGACGTTGATGGAAAGAGCGTCCACTTGATCGATCTTTTCGCGCAAAATCTGATCCCTAACTTCGATCAAACCCTGCATTCTGCCTTTTCTTAAAAGTACGGGATCTCCCGTCGCAGACCAATACAAATCCAAAAGACCTTCTTTGGAAGGGTTTCCGAGGATGTCGATCTTGTTCGCCTTGTTTCCCTGAACAAAAATCTGCTGACCGATAAAGACCATCAGTTCGTCCTCATCGGAACGGCCGATCGTTATGTCCACGAGAGAGGACAATTCCTGCAAAAGCGCGTCGCGTTTGTCGTATAGGTCGTTCGGACGATCGCCTAACGCTTCCGATTTTCCGATCCTTTCGTTCAATGTGCGGATATTCTCCGCGATGGTATTCATATGATAGGCTTTTGTTTCGATTTCCCGATTGGCCTGATCCTTTAACTGCGCGAGTTTCCTGTAAACGTCCTCGGTTCTGCTTCCCAGCCCGTTCGCACGTTCCAAAACGACCGATCGATGCGCGTTGTCTTCGGGATAATTGGCGAGGTCCTCCCAAGAGGACCAGAACTTATCCATCAACGTCCGAAGCGTGGTCCCGTTCGGTTCGTTGAATATCGTCTCCAGTTGATAGAGATACTCGTTTTTCGCGGCCCAATAATCCTTGGTGCCGGAGGTTTCGATGATACGATCGTCGATGAAGTTGTCCCGTATCCTTTCGATCGAAGCGATCTCCACCCCTTGACCGATTTGCCCGGGAACGTTCGCGCGGTTAAGCGAAGGATCGTATAACGGATCCATTGCGGACATCGTTACCCGCTGTCTCGCATAATGTTTGTTATCCGCATTGGAAATATTATGACCTGTGGTTTGAAGCGCCTGTTGGTGGGCGGTTAATCCCCTTTTTCCTATTTCAAGTCCTGAAAACGTGGAACCCATGGCATCCTCCTATTCGAAATATTCGATCTATTTACGCCGAAGCGTTTAACATCAAAGCCGGACGTTTGGCTTGTTTTCTTTCCGGATCCCTTCCGGAACCGTACGTGCTGACTCCCGATTCGAGAGCCTTTTCCTTCATAGCGTCGATCGTTTTGGAAAGAATTTCCTGACGAGTGCTGATCAGTTTTTCGTTCGATTTTATCTTTTCCTTCAAACGATGAAGAACGGATTTTAAAGAGGATCCGTATTCTTTTAAACGGAAATTGGATTCGCGATCCAGCTGGTTTAAAAAATCGGATAAATTCGGGACCCCCGTTTCGGGAAGGGCGAAATTTTTGGAACGATAAACTTCTTCGATCGATTTCATCCGGATCCTTTCGATCTCGGCTGCCATAACGAGAAGTTCGTACGTCTTTTTCGTGATCGCCTCGAGGGATTTCCCGTCGGCTTGAACCACTGCGGTCGACTTCTGCGTTTCCAATTCCAATACGTTCGAATAAAGATTGATTTCGTCCTGGAAAAGTTTCGTGAGTTGGTCCAACCATTCCTCTTGTTTCATTTGTTATATCCGATCCCTGCTAAGAAGAATCGGTAGAATTCGAAATTTGCTTAGGTACTTTTCGGAATAAAACGGAGGAATCGGGACCTTTCGCAAAATTCCACCGAACTTTCTTCGCCGTTTTTCGGAAACGAACGAAATCGATTCCGCGGAGCCGGAAAAAATTAAGCGACATAAAAATAACGCGAAAAAACGGTCCTATTTACGCAGGTTGTGTTGTTATTTTTCCGGAAACGGGAGTCGTTTATAAATTATTTCCGTTTCTTTTCTTTTTCATTGAGAATGAAAAGGAATTTAGAAATTTAGCAGAATCCGATGTTTTTGAATCCTATCGTTCCGTTTTTATTCTACATCTCCTTCCTTTTGTTCGACGCGTCGGCGTTGTATTCCAAGGAAAAAGCCGACGTCAAAGAAGCGAAAATCTCCTCGACGGTCAAAGTTCCTAAAAAGAAGGAAAAGGACATTTCCTCAAAACCGAAAAAAGAGGATCGTAAAAGCGCCGCGGCAACGGAACTCATTCGTAAAGAAGAGCCCTTATTTTCTTTTTCGATTCAGGCGCGCCGATTCGCCCAGGGAGAACTCTTATTCCTAAGATTGGTTCCGGAAAAAACGATCCTTTCCAAGTTGGATCGAATCAAAATCCTCTGGGAAAAAAAGGACGTTCCGTATACGAAGAAGGACTCCGTATTTTACGCTTGGATTCCCGTTTCACCGGAATTCGAAAAAAAAAGCGGCGTTCTCGAAATTCAGGATAAGAATCTTTTCCGGAAGAACGATTTTAAGGAATACGAAATTCCGATTCAAAAAACCAACTTCTCGGAAACGAAAGTTTCCTCGCTGACGATGGACAAAAAATACACTTCGCAAGAACTTCCCAAAGAGACGTTGGACTTTATCGCGGAATGTTCGAAGGCGAAAGCGGAAGCCTTTCAATCCAAAACGGATCTACAAGTCCGGACCGATTTCGTTTATCCGGTGCAAGAGGTTCACTTCACGAGTCCGTTTTACAAACGCCGAGTCTACAACAAGATCAAAGGAAAGGCGCACGGAGGCGTTGATTTTAAGGGCGGAACGGGGACGCAAATTTACGCGATCAACGACGGAACCGTAGTGTTATCGAGACCGATGTATTACGAAGGGAATTTTACCGTGATCGATCACGGCTTGGAGATGTATTCCTTGTATATGCACCAATCCGAGTTGGGAGTGAAGGTAGGAGACAAGGTGAAAAGAGGGGATCCGATCGGAAAGATCGGTTCCACCGGAATGTCCACAGGACCTCACTTACACCTCGGTCTTCGAGTGCGGGGAACGATGGTCGATCCTTTGTCGGTGGTCGGATTAAGGATTTTCGACGACGTGTCGTCTAACGGCGAAAATAAAAAGGCCGTTACTCGCGATTAAAACTCGATCGTAATCGAAGCTCGAATCTTTTGATTCGGAAGAATTTTTTCCTTTTTACGAACGTCCGCTTTTAAGGGAAGAACGTACTTGGGGGAATTTTTTTCCGGAAAAATCGAAGTCCTCCAGCCCGTATTTCCGATTTGGGCCAAAACGGAAATCATACCCCAAGCGGAAGATCCCGAAACGACGGATCGAACTTCTTTCGAAGCGGCCGAAGACAAGGTCAAAAAATGCCAGCCTCCTTTTCCGGGATAAACCCAGACCTTCGCGGTAAATCGGATCGTGACGGAGTTCACAATCGAACGTCTTATTCTCTTTTAAAACTTTGAAGAATTTTTTCCACGACTTCCTCGTGCGATCTTCCTTTGATAAGATTCTCCGAAACGTGCAATAAAAACGAATCCGGAAGTTTCTCTCCGGAAGCGATAAAAAATCCCGTTTTGGCGTATCTCGGGCGAAGATTGTCGTAGTAGGTCCAAAACACGCCGTCCATTCTCTTTTCGAAATTCTCCTCTCCAAGTTCGTGGACTTCGGTCATATCGCCTTGATTGATCGCAAGATCCAAAAATTTTTGGAACTCAGGTTTGATCTTATCCAATTCCAAAAACGGTTCGGGAAAATAAAAAATCCGGATGGAAGGATAACGATTCGGATCGGTTTCACTGGAGGAAACGATGCCCGCGATCTGTCCCGTACCGGTCTGATCTTTTAAGGAGAGGTTTTTCGGATTGTGGAAGTAATAGTCCTCCGGCAAAGTCAATCGAACGCGGAGATCCTGATTCGTAAGAATTCTAGTTTGCGCATCGTAGGTCCAGTTGGTGAGTTCCTTTTGTTCCCAGTTCGGTTTAAAAAGAATATACGCCGTGAGAATTTCCGCCTGCTGCAAAACCTTAAAGCTGAACAAACCCGCGGTCAAAACCATCAAACCTAACAGCGAAATCCTGTAAAAAACGCTGCTTTCCAAAAACCGAAGCGCGATTCCCACCGCGCAATAAACCGCCACGAAAAAAATTCCGGAACGGTTGGAATAAAAGTCCGTAAAGAACAACAATCCAATACAAGTAAGAAAAATTCCGACTTCCACGATCGGATTGAGTACGATCGTTTTTGCGTCGTATGCTTTTGCGGAATCGGGACCGATCTGATATTTTTTCTGAATCTCCTCCTTCTGGAGTTTTCCGAACGCATACGAAATCAGAAAGAAAAATCCCGTCGCAACCGCAAAAGCGCCGGCAACAAGCATTAGAATAAAAAGAAGCGGAAGATGATTTTCATGAATGTATAAAAAACAGATTCCGATGATCGCATATACGAGGTAAAGTTTCCGCAAAAAGGAAAGTTCTTGCAGTTTCACAAGGAAGGATTGGAGTTTCTCCCAGCCTGGAATTTTTCGGAGTAGTTTCATGAGTCAGTTTACCGGTTTTTTTACGGATTTAAAGACGAGTTTTGACGGCCTATCCCAGTCCATCCAATCATTTCTGGATACGATCTCCGTAATTACCTCTTTTTTAAGGATCCTTTTCTCCATCGTACCTCTGGATCTTTTTCTGGTTTTGGTCTTTTCCTTATTTCTCGTCTTCCTCTTCAATACGATTTCACCCAATACGGCCCGAATCAATTATACTCTGGGGGTTCTACTCGCTTCCATAGGCAGATCGTTTTTCCACAACGCAGTCTCGCAGACCTGGAACGTCGGCCCCGTTTCTCTCGGCGCATTCTATCTGTTACTTCCCGCATATTCAACTTTTCTTTTACGTTTTTTACTAGGGGTCGCGATTCGGTCCTACAAAAGAAAAAACGCCTTGAACCCTAAAACTTTGGAGCAAGCCCTATCCAACGTACAAAAAACGTTTCATGGATTGATGGCGGAAGGTCATCGCGAACTTTCGAAGTTGGGCTCCGATCCGATTTTGGACCGGAACGTTTTGAAAAAGAGCTTGGAAGAATTGGAACTGACCGTGTCGGGACTAAAACGGGTTCTCGACGATACGTCGAAGGAATGAGCCGTTCATTCGGTCGGTTTGAAAAGATCTTTGACCGCGTCCTTGGCTTTGGATTGGTTGAAATCCTCCCGATCGACGAGAATCAGATCCAAACCTTCCTTTTCGATACGATTCAGAATCTTGGCGACTTCCGTCTGAGATTTGGAATTCGTCGCCAAATACTTAAACCGAATTCCGCACTGAGGACAGGTTTTGTCCTTCGTATAATTGAGCCCGAGATGTTTACAATTTCCGCAAGTTCCGTATAAATCGTCGATCAACATGAGCTGAGAAGATACGGCGGAAACGCTCAGCTTGGTCCAAACACGGATGAATTTTTTATCTTCGGTCGACATGGACTATGGGAATATTCTAGTTTTTCGAGGAGTCAAGACAAAACTCCACCGCCGTTTCGATCCGATCACAGACCGTTTCGATCTCGTCACCGTCTATGATCAAAGGAGGTGCGAATCGGATCGTATGATCGTGCGTGGTTTTACAAAGAACCCCGAGTTCCATCAATTTCTTACAAACGTCCTTCGCTACGGATTTCCCTTTTTTTTCGGAGAATTCGACAGCGTTCAAAAGTCCTTTGCCTCGAACTTCTTTGATCTCTCCGTATTTCGATCGAAGTCGATCCATTCTTTTTCTGAAAGCCTCGCCCTGCACGAAGGAATTTTCGACCATTTTCTCCTCGATCAAAATCTCTAACGCACGTTTGGCGACTACGCATGCGAGAGGATTCCCCCCGTAAGTGGAGCCGTGTTCTCCGGGTTTCAAGGTCAACATCACGTCGTCGTCGGCTAACACCGCGGATACGGGTATCGTACCTCCGGACAACGCCTTTCCCAAAACGAGAATATCCGGTTTTACGGATTCGTAGTCCCCCGCCAGCATTTTGCCCGTTCTTCCCAGGCCGGTTTGAACTTCGTCGAAAATCAGGAGGGTTTTGGACGATCTGCAAAGATCCCTGCACGCGGAAAGATAACCTTCGTCGGGAACGATCACACCCGCTTCTCCTTGAATCGGTTCCACCATAAAACCCGCGACGTCCGGATCCTGAAGCGCCTTCTCCAGCGCCTTAACGTCGTTAAACGGAATGATCTCGAAACCGGGGATAAAGGGACCGAATTCGTTTCTGCTCAACGGATCCGTGGAAGCAGATATGGCGCCCAAACTTCTTCCCCAAAAATTTCCGGAGGCGAACACGATCTTCGCGCGGTTTTCCGGAATTCCCTTCACCTGATATCCCCATTTTCTGCAAAGTTTCACCGAAGTTTCGGAGGCTTCGACGCCGGTGTTCATGGGAAGAACCCGATCGTATCCCAAAAGGCGAGTAACGTATTCCTCGTATTCGCCTAACTGCGAATTGTGGAATGCACGGGATGTAAGCGTGAGTTTCCGGGCTTGTTCCGTCAAGGAACGAACCAATTTAGGATGGCAATGTCCCTGGTTCACCGCGGAATAAGCGGATAAAAAATCGAAATATCTTCTTCCTTCCACATCGAAGAGATAAATTCCCTCGCCGCGATCGAGAACCACCGGCAAAGGTTCGTAGTTGAACGCCCCGTATTTTTTTTCGAGTTGAATGTAATAGGATGAATCTTTTCCCTTCGACATAGTCCCACTGGAAGATCCGGATTGTACCGCTACAAGGAAATTTTAAAAAGGCAGCCGGTTCTTTTCCCTTGACTTTTGGTTTTCGGAATCCATCCTTCGATAAGTTTAAAATACCGGGAATTTTTAATGAAGAATTTATTGATCAGGGTTTGTTCGGGCGTTTTCATTACATTTATTACAGGATGTCTTTACACAAACGTAAAAACTCCCGGCTGGTTTTATTCTCAAAGTTACGCCGACGTACGCGGCATGGAACCAGTGGGAAAATTATCCGGACAAGCCTGCGGAGAAGGCTGGTTTTGGATGGTTTACACGGGGGATGAAAGTTATGAAGCGGCCGTGCAGAATGCTATCCAAGACAAAGCGGACCTTCTTTTCGACGTTCAGACCGATTATTACGTTAAGTCCTTTCTCTTTAATCTTTACTTCCATAAATGCACGCGCGTTAGCGGAATCGGCGTCAAACTTCCTCAGAGATTGATGAAATAAACCGGAACGATATGAGATTTTTCGGAATCGTCTGCGTCCTTATGTTATCGGTGTCGTTCTGCTTCGACTGCGCGCTTCCTTTGGGAAGCCGCCGAACACTCGTTAAAAGAAATCCGATGCCGTATCCGACCGATTCTTTTTTGTCCCCCGAAAACCGCGTTTCCGTAAACGGAACGTATTTCCGAGATCCGTCCATCCATTACGGAAACGCTTCGACGAGATTGAGATTGTTCGGATTCGACGGTTTGATCCATTCCACGTCGTCGCTACCGCACAAAGATATGTTTCACGGTTCGTTGGACGAATGGGATTGGTCCAAACACAGGATCATCCGATTCGCAGGGGAAAGCCAAGGTTGTCAAAGGGGAGTAACGTTGATTCTTCCCTTGCGACAAGGAGAACAGGAAGCCTTCGTTCCGGTCTCCTTCGTTTTCGGAAAAAAAAGTTTCTACGAAGAGTTAAAGCAGGAAATGGAGAAAAATAGGATCAAGGCTCTTTTCGATTCCAGATTGGACGTCGAAGAAACCGCCTATTTCTTCTGGCTGGTCCGAAAAAAATGTATTCGGTTTAAAAGTTATGCTATTCAGGAATTTTGACCGTTCGATTGTGAAGTCGTTATGACCGGCAAACAAAAAACGATTCTATTTCTCTCTTCCGTTTCCGGATTTCTGGGGGTCGCCTTAGGTGCGTTCGGCGCTCATGCGTTGAAGACGATCCTTCCGCCCGATCTGCTGACGATCTACGAGACGGGAAATCGATATCACTTGATTCACAGCGTTCCACCGTTGATTCTATCGTTAACCGGTTATGTAAATTCGGCGCGTTCCGTTTGGATTTCTTCGATTTTATTTTTAGCGGGAATTCTGATCTTTTCCGGTTCGCTCTATCTTTTGGCGTTTACGGGAATCCGCGTGTTAGGCGCGATCACTCCCGTCGGAGGAGTTTCTTTTTTGGCAGCGTGGCTTCTTTTGACCTGGTCGGCTTTTACGATAAAAGGCGACTAACGTTTCGTTCCGAAATAGAATTTTCCCTTTTTTTCGATCAGATTTCTCGTGATCAAACCTTCCGCGATGATCAACAAACCTTGGATGGCGGCTTCCTTTTTGGGAAGTTCCGCGTCCTTTTGCTGAACCATAAGCGCGTGAACGTACTCCCTTCGTTTTCCCTCCAGAACTCCCAGCATCGAGCCGCACACTTTTTCGTCGCCGATCAAAAATGCGAGCGCAAGGGTCTGCGGGGGAGTTTCGTTACAAAGATAATAAAGGGCTAAATTATCGAAGTAGGAGAATTCCCCGAAGGATTTTACCGTAAGTTCCTCTTTATCTTCCATGATCGATCGATTCCAATTCGTTGAGTTTGTTTTCCAGATAACGCACTAAAAAGGAGGAATCCGGATCGGAACCCGTCGCTTTGCGGATTAATGTTTCCGCGGAATCGTATTTTCCCCTCCAATGAACGTTTTTTCTAAGCCAATCCAATAGGGAAGAGAAATCCTTTTTCGAGAGCACTTGATCCGCAAAGTTCGGATTCTCCTTGGAGAACGCGTCGAAAAGTTGAGCGGAATAGATGTTTCCCAGAGTGTATGTCGGAAAGTAACCGAAAGCGCCCCCGCTCCAATGAACGTCCTGCAAAACGCCTTCACGATCCGAGGAAACTTCGATTCCGAAGAGTTCCTTCATTTTGGAATTCCAAAGTTCGGGCAATTCGGAAACGGTAGTTTGGCCGTTGATCAACGCCCTTTCGATCTCGAATCGGAGTATGATATGAAGGTTGTACGTGATTTGATCCGCCTCGACCCGGACGAGGGAAGGTGCGGATTGATTTACGTACGAGAACAGATCCGAAAAAGCCAATTCGGATTCCTTGAGTTCGAGAACGTCCATTAGAATCGGATAATACATTTCCCAAAACGAACGGGATCGACCCACTTGATTCTCCCAAAGTCTACTCTGGGATTCGTGGATTCCCAAAGAGACGGAATCGTGTAAAGGGGAAGGCCCTCCTTCGATTTCGGAGATTCCCGCCTCGTAGAGCGAATGACCCGTTTCATGCAAAATACTGAATATTGTCGAAAGCGGGTCCTTGAGATCGTAACGCGTCGTGATTCGCTTGTCCTTCGGTCCCAAAGACGTGGAAAAAGGATGTTCGCTCGCATCCAAACGCGAAATTTTAGGGGATAAGCCCAACAAAGCGGGAAGGGCTTCCCCTAATTTCTTTTGTAAGGAAACCGGAATTTCTTTTGGAAAAGGATTTCGAATCCGTTTTCCTCGAGCGACCAAAGGTTTGAGGGAATTTTTCAGGTTATGAAATAAGGATTCCAGGTTCGCGGCGCGTTCCCCCGGTTCGTAACCTTCCAACAAAGCGTCGTAAGGTTCCGTTTCAAAGCCGTACGATTCGGCCTGTTTTTTGGAAAGTTCAACGATGCGGCTTAAGATGGGCGCGAAATCCGTAAAACGATTTTCCTTTCTCGCTTTGGCCCAGACCGCGTGCGCCTTACTGGTAGTTACGGAGAATTCCTCCACCAGTTCCTGAGAAAGACGACGAGAACGATCCAGATCCTGAAAAAGTCTTTGTAATTCGATCCTTCGTTCTGATTGACCGGGAAGATTTTTTCTCTCGTTCTCATCTGCCGCTTCCCGAGCAAGACGGTAAAAATTTTCTCCCGCATATTTCGAATGAATCAAACCGGAAAGAAGACCGATCTGATTTCCCCGCTCCGCCCTTCCTTCTTCGGGAAGCGTGATCTCCGAATCCCAGTGAAGCACGCTTAAGATATTTCTAAGCGTCCAAATTTCGCGATATGCGGCTCTGTATTCCGAAAAAGATTGCAACTCGTTCCGAATCGAATCGGAGAAAAGGTTCTCGTATTCTTTCATCTCAATGGATAGTAAAAAATCTTCTTTTAGATTGACAAGTACCCTACCCGCAAAAAAATGATTTTTGCACGATTAGCGGGCATGGTGTAATGGCTAGCACTGTAGCCTTCCAAGCTTCCAGTGAGGGTTCGAGTCCCTCTGCCCGCAGTCATCCTCCTTCCGCCATAAATCCGACTCAATCATTGCTCCCTCGAACGCGAACTTTGGAAAGCATTTGTAACGATCCATTGTGAGCGTCGCGAATGCGACCGAAGCAAAGGACGTGCCGATGTCAAAGCGGAGCGCCTCGCAGCAAAGTCGAGCGGGATGCGAGACTTCGAAGAGGATGAGTCCCTCTACCCGCAGATCTTCTCTTTTCACTCGACAGACTTCCGTTATTCGATAATTTATAGCTCCTTCGGGGGTTTTATGAAATTTCGAAAATCGTTCATCATGATCGTATTCATCGTTTCACTCGTATCGTATTCCGATGCGAATGCCGAAACCATTTCGATCGAAACGGCATCCTGGCCTGCGGATTTGTCCGCCTTCGTTTCGAACCGAACAATCGACGACTCCTGAAGGGGCTTTGGTTTCCTTAATTGCCGCCCTTCATCTATATTCTAAAAATAAGGAAGAAGGCATCAAAGCGTTGATCCTAGTAGTCGATTCTTCGCATCTAAACGAGGATTCGAAAGGTTACAAAGGATTCTCCTTAAGTCGGAATCTCGTAGATCTTATCAAGCGCCAAATCGAACAACATCCGTATTTGATCGGCTCCTACCTACCCGGTTCCTCCGCGTCCAACGGTTATATTCCCGGTCCACCACCTTATTCGTTTACCTTAAGTTCCAATCGATTCTCCGGAAGCACGGAATCCGGTGAACGCAAACTTTTTATCCCTTCCTCCGGCGCGGATACGGAAAGACCGGTTACGTTAAAACGAAATCCGAAAGGAATCTGGAAGGTGAAGGAATTTTCGAGTCTTTTGGTGGGAATCAAAAAGCCGGCCGCAAAAAACGGCGCTGACGATCTCTAGTGCAATTTAGAATAGTTTAAATTTCTTATGCGATAGAACAAAGACAGAATTCCGCCGATCGTTCGGGAAAAACTTGGAGATCGGCGCTTTGTCCGAACTGTACGAAAAATCGGATCCTTTCATTTGGGCAAAGGAACCGATTTAGGGGTTTTATATCAGCCGTGAAAGGAATTTTCCGATCTGCGGTGTTCGATCTCGTTCAGGAAAACTATATTTGTGGATTCGTTTTCCAACATGTTGTCTGCGAGGGTTTCCAACAACCTTCCGATTCTTTTGCTTTGGGAAAGGTCCGGCTTACGGGAGATTTGGTCCGGATCTTTCTCCGGTTGATCTTCGTTCGCTCGGGAATACACGGGAATCCTCCAAAAGGGTGTAGAAGAAAGACTGAACTTGATTTCGGAAAGAGTCAAGCTCAATCTATTCATCCGGTTGAATTCCGGCATGTTTTTCCAGGGTTTTGATTCTTTTGGCCCACTTCTGAAAATTGACGAGATTGTGGATATTGACGCGTAATTTTTGGAATTCGGGGAACGTTAGCCCGTAATCCCATCCTACGAAAACGTCCTTTTTCTTAGGAGAATTCCTCAAAGAAGTTCCGCCTGCGATGATCGTTCCTGCCGGAACGTGTAAGTGATCCGAAACCGCACAAGCTCCGCCGATGATCACGTCGTCCTCTATGATCGTACTTCCCGCCACACCGCTTTGACCGGCTATGATGATATTTTTACCCAACACACAATTATGCGCGACGTGAACCATATTATCGAATTTGCATCCGTTTCCTATGATCGTGTCCTCCAATCCACCGCGATCGATCGCACAAAGCGAACCGATCTCGACATCGTCTCCGATTCGAACCGTTCCCACTTGGGGAATCTTATTGTGTTTTCCGTTAGCAAAAACGAATTTGAATCCGTCTCCTCCGATCGAACAATTCCCGGAACAGATGAATCGTTTTCCGATGACGACTCCGTGTTGAATGCAGGAGTTAAAACCGATCTTGGAACCTTCTCCGATCGTAACGTTTCTAGAAATTTTTACCCCGTCTTCCAAAAATGTTCCGGCACCGATCACCGAATTTTCACCGATCGTAACGAAATTGCCTACGGTAACTCCTTCTCCCAATTTTGCGCTCGGATGGATGATCGCAGTGGAGGAGATTTTTCCGGAAGCGACATAAGGCGGATAAATACAATCCAGCACTTCCGCCAAACTCAATTCGGGATTGGAAACGACCAAACAAGGCAACGATATTTCCTTCGCCAATTCCTCGGTGGTCAAAATGACGCTGGATTCGGTCTGAAGAACGTCGGATAACATCTTCTTATTGGAAAGAAAGCTGATCGCGAAATTCGCACCCGGACGAATGGACGCCACCTTATCGATATATACGGATTCCGGTGCGGTCGAATTTACGATCTTCGATCCACTTACCTTCTTAGCTAAATCCGAAAGCGTTCTTTGGGACATGATTCCTCTACAATTTCAAGTTGGATACACGGAGAATCAGGGGAAGGGAGAGGTCACTCAAAAAAACTGAATCGGAACGAACGGAGCTTATTGAATTATAAAAACCCGACGGTTCTCGACGAATTGAATCTAAATATCCAGTTTGACGAAATGACTTCGCATAAAACCATGTAGCAAAATTTGCAAAATTCCCCATTTTTAGGAACCTACACGCCCGTATGAAACCGACCAGAGAACCACAGATTAATATTTTTAAAAAATCCACACCTTACAAGGCGAAGGTAATCAGCAACGAGTTACTGACCCCGGAATCAGGGACCGGAAAAAGACCCAAAAAAGAAGGGGAGGCATTAGTTCATAGAATCGTTCTCGCCATCGATCATTCCGCATATCCATACGTCATCGGACAAAGCGGCGGAGTGATTCCTCCCGGAGAGGATCCCGAAAAAAAAGCCAAAGGTTTGGCGGATGTGGGTTACACGGTGAGACTTTATTCCATCGCGTCTCCTAGTTATTCATTCGGCATGAAAGAGGACAACATCGAGTTCATCATCAAACGCGATAACGTTTACGACGAAAACGGAAACGTTCAGTTCAAAGGCGTTTGTTCGAATTACATGTGCGATCTAAAGCCCGGAGAGGAAGTCGTGATGACCGGCCCCTCCGGAAAAAAATTCCTTTTGCCGAACGCGGATTTTTCCGGCGACATTATGTTCCTTGCGACTGGAACCGGAATCGCGCCTTTCATCGGAATGAGCGAAGAACTTTTGGAACACAAGCTGATCAACTTCACCGGAAACATTACGCTCGTTTACGGAGCCCCGTATTCCGACGAACTCGTGATGATGGAATACCTCAGAGGATTGGAATCCAAGTTTAAGAACTTCAAACTCGTCACCGCCATTTCGAGAGAGGAAAAAAATCCGTTCGACGGCGGCAGAATGTATATCTCCCATAGAGTGAGGGAAAATGCGGACGCCGTGAAAAAGATCCTGAACGGCGGCGGTCGTTTTTACATCTGCGGCGGACCGAAAGGAATGGAAAAGGGAGTCATCGAAGAGATCCAAAAAATCGCCGAAGACACCGGAACTTACGAGGACTTCAAACATCACTTGGAAGGCGCACATCAGTTGTTCGTTGAAACCTACTGAAAAATCGTTTTTCGATTTTAAACAAAAGACGAAAGTCGGAAGGAAGTCCGTTTCCTCCGGCTTTTTTGTTTTCGTTTGCGAGTCCGGTTTTTTAAAAACGATCGATGAAATTCATATGATCGTTTTATATTGGTCTAAAATTCGTTAGGAGAATCGGAATGGGCGTTATCCGCGATGTGGACAAGGGCCGTGGAGAAGTGATCCGCGTGGAAGTATCCGAATATAAAGGAACCAAATATCTCAATCTCAGGGTTTGGTATACGGATAAGGACGGGGAAAAAAAACCCACGCAAAAAGGGATCGCCATTCCTCCGGAACTTTACGACGAAATCAAAGCGGCGGTTTTAGAGGCGGAAGACGAAGTAAAACGTTCGCTTTGAACCGAACGGTGATTAGGCGCTTCGTTCTTGAATCACTTCCCGAAGGATGAAACGACCCGAATCCTCCGTGTCCGCGACCCGGATATGACTTTCCAATCTAGTGATGGAAAAAACTTTTTTCACGGAGTCGCGCAAATCGGAAACGATCAATTCCCCTCCTCTTCGTTTTAACCATCCGGAAATCTGGATGAGGGTTCCGATCGCGGAAGAATCGATATACGAGGAAGCTCCCAAGTTGATGATCATAAAGCGGAATCCTTCCCGCATCTTATCCTGAATCGCACCTTTTAACTCCGGGCATTTGTACAAATCGATATCGCCTACGGATTGATAAACGAAGATATCGTCGTGATAATCCACATCCTCCAAAACAGGATCCGCGTTTCTGTAAAGAATTTCGGAAGCGCCCGCCATCAGATGTTTTCCCGCGGTTTTCGCGTTCTCGCGGATTTTGGATTCCAAAGTCTCCAATCTGGATTTTAAGGATCCCATAAC
>NZ_NPEF01000379.1 GCF_002811955.1 Leptospira ellisii | reverse complement strand
AATACGGACCGTATACGATCTTTTCCAATCGGACTTGGAATCAAGGTGCGGTCGTCCCCTTAGCCCTTCAAGTATTGGAAGGTATCGATCTAAAAACGATGGGGCACAATTCCCCCGAGTACGTTCATACGGTACTTCAGGCGATCGAACTCGCTATGGCCGATCGTGAAAAATTTTTCGGCGATCCCGCCTTCGTTTCCGTTCCGGTCGAAGGACTTCTCAGCAAGGAATACGCCGCCGAAAGAAGAAAACTATTACGAGCCGACGCATTCGGCAAAACGCCGCCGCACGGCGATCCGTTCGCTTATCAAAAAGGGAATTCCGAAACTTCGTTCGATTCGAAATATTCGAATCCCAAAAAAGCGGATGTGCAATCGGAGCCGCTCCGATCATCGAAAAAAGTTGCCCGACTAACGAATCCGGAAAACGTTTCTCTCCTCACATCCGATCCCGAACTTTCCTTTTGGGAAAAATCGGGTAAAGTCGGAAGGGATACGACGTATCTCAGCATCATAGATTCCCGCGGAAATTCCCTCTCGCTGACGCCGAGCGATTTCCCGCAATCACCCATGATCGAAGGCGACATCACGCTCGGAATTCGAATGACCCAATTCCGTCTTGATCCGAACCATCCCTCTTCCCTCGTTCCGGGCAAACGTCCTACGATCACGCCGAACGCATCCATGGTTTTTAAGAACGGAAAATTCCTGATGAGCTTCGGAACGCCGGGCGGAGACATGCAGACTCAGGCGACTATACAAGTTTTTTTGAATATGTTCGTTTTCGGAATGGATCCCCAGACCGCGGTGGAAAAACCGCGTTTTCGATCCTTGAACTGGCCGGATTCCTTCTCCCCTCATAGCTATTATCCCGGCCGTATCGAATTGGAAAAGGAGATCTTCGAACTTCACGGAAAGACTTTGGAAAAGTTGGGATATGAAGTCATAGGTAGGGACGTTTGGGAATACGATTTTGCGGCGCCTTGCATTTCCCTAAAAGATCCGATTACGGGAAAATTATACGGAGGGGCCGATCCGAGAAAGGAGTCCTGGGCGGAAGGAAGATAATATATCTACTCAGGACAAAATCACCGGCAATAACTTTCCTGGATTCCCAATCCGCAATAGTCTTCCTTAAAATAAATCGTAAACCGGTTTTTCACCGCCTCGGGATCGTATTGGGTCATTTTCACATCGTAAAGATCCGATAGAACGTTAGCCGGAACGACCGAGGAAAACTTATCCTCTTTTATGAGGGAAACCGTATCGGGCTCTTCCTTAGCGTTTTCCTTCGACGGAAGAACGGAAGCGGCGAAATTCCCGAGATAAGAGATCCCATCCGAAACCGGAATAACGTTCAAAAGATCGGGATTCGATACTTTATAAATTCTTAATTTTTGAATCGGTGTGGAGTATGTGGGCGAATTATTCAGATAAATCGTGTATTCGAAACCCACTTCCGCCAATTGATATTTCGACCCGGGTTCGATTCCTCCGACTATATAAAAAGGCGTGTTCACGTCGAACGTCTTATTCTTATCCGCCAAACCGGTAAAAACGCTGTAGAAGAAATCCGTATTTTTTCCTTTGTAAGGAGCTTTCTGTTTAAGATCGTAGATATCGCGGTAACCGCATTCCTCCGCCGAAGCTGCTGCTTCCGTTTTTTTACAGAGAATCCTGAATTTGAAATATTGGGCCTTTAATTTATAAACGACCGTTTTTTCCGATCCCATGGGAACACGTTTCAATGGATCGAATAAAAAAAGGGAAAACGCCGAAACACCCTGTTTTTGGCCGTCTTTCTGATCCGGAACTATCATCGTCGTGGTCCGACAGGAAAGAATGAAAAAACCGAAAACGGCTGCGATACGGAAAAAGATTCTAATCATCGAACGGACTCCCTATATTGAATAAAAATCGGCGAAGGCGGATTTTCCCGGTATTTTATATATTTTATCGCCTAACACGATTTCGGCGTCAACCTTCCCGGGTGTGTCTCTGGAATTCCTTGAGATCCGTCTCTAAAACGGCTCTGATCTTGGGGGGAATGGGCACTGTACATTTACGAACGTGATCGAAGGTCACTTGGACCGTTTTTGCGATCGCAAACAAATCGCCGGTATTACTTTCCACGATTTTGGATTGGAAATCCCAAGAACTGTTTCCGATACGGATAACAGAGGTCCGAACCTCGACCGTGTGTCCGATCTCGATCGATTTCTTAAGATCGATTTCTATTCTCGCAAGAATAAAAGGAACCTCGAAAACGTCCTTCACTCCGAAACGACGACGACAATAATCCACTCTTCCGATTTCCAAATAGGAAACGAACACCGAATTGCTCACGTGAGCGAACGGATCCATGTCCATCCACCTGGTTTGAATCGGAGTGGAAATCATATTAGAATTGTTTTAAGAATCTTAGATTACCGGATTGAAAATAACGGATATCGTGAATTCCGTAACGCATCATCACGAGACGATCCAACCCGAGTCCGAAAGCGAAACCGGTCCATTCCTTAGGATCCAAACCCGCGTGCGACAACACGTTGGGGTGAATCAAACCGCAGGGAAGAAGTTCCAGCCAACCGGACTGTTTG
>NZ_NPEF01000378.1 GCF_002811955.1 Leptospira ellisii | reverse complement strand
GGATCAATGTTTGATATGGTTTCTTCCCGAGAATTTGGCCTGGTATAAATTCTGATCCGAAAGTTCGATCAATTCGTAGATGACGCGGTTCATGGAATCGACGGATTTCAGAAGTCTACGATTCCCCGGCAAAGGCCAATGGATCGGCGGAGGAAAAATCATCGTAAGACGTTTGGTCAATTCCTCCATCGCGGTCTCGACGTTTTCGGCGATGATTTCGGAATATTCCTTCACGTCGGAACGGAACAATGTCTTTCCCACGATGGCGAACGTAAGCCGCATCATCTCTTCGGAAAGATCCGCGCGCAGAACGCCGTTCCTGGTTTTGGAATCCCATTCACGAAACAGGTTCGAAGTTTCTTCGGCCATAATCTGGGTGAATTCGGATATCCTTTGTCTGTGAAAGGCCGGCTGAATCAGCCTTCTTTGTTTTTTCCAAAAATCCCCTTCCGAAGTAAGCAAACCCTTTCCCAAAACGCGTTTGAGTTCCCGGTAGAATACGCTTTTCTGATAGTTGGAACTGTTTTCCTGAAGTACGTGGCGAACGTCCTCGGGACTTTGTATCATAAAAATTTTCGTCTTCCGAATTCCGAAAAGGACAACGTCTCCGTATTTCCGTTTCATATCCTGAAAAAAACCGATCACATCCCTTCGCATCTGAAACAGATGTCTGAGAGCGAACAATCCGTACGAACCCGGAGGAATTTTGTATGCCGGCTTTTTTTTAAGCGGGGAAAGACTGGAAGTTAAAGAAAACATGGGATTCTCCAAGTTTGATTTTTCCGGAAAACTCCGGTTCCAGCCGAGACACTTGATCGAAACGGCGGATCTCCCTCCCGGAAGTCCGCCTTATGTATTAAGATTTTGTCCGAAGAGGGAGTTCCCGCATTCGAACCGAAAACGTCCCAGGACGTTTCCTAAAAACGAATTTCTTTTTCGAGGCTACAATCCTCGATCGAATCGCCGTTCGAGCCGTCGGATTACCTACGATCCAAAGAGGTTTCGATCAGAGTATCCACATCTAAAGAAGGAGGGGGTCCCGGCAACATATTCCGAGCGGTTTCATCTTCTTGGTAGAAAACGCTTTTCGCGTTCGTCTCCGCTTCGAAAGCGGTTCCGTAAATCTGTTCCTGAACCCAATTCTGCAATTCGTTTCTCGCAATCGCTCCGTCTTTCTCGAAAAAAGTCATCCATACGAGAGAGCTGGAAAAAAACGCGGAGAAAAAAACAGCAAGGCCCAACTGAATGAACTTCCACCTACGGCGTTTGTAAACCGCGTCGCAGATTTTAGCGCTCCAAATTTTGGAGTCGAGTCTATCCGATATTTCTTTGTCGAATCCGTTCGATTTCATGCCACTCTAACCGTTCTTTTTATTTATCTGCGAATAATTTTTTGAGCATCTGTTTTCCCCGAAAAGCGCGGGACTTAACCGTTCCTTCGGGAATACTCAACTTTTCTGCGATCTGTTGTTCCTTATAACCTTCTCCGACAAGACTCAAAACCGATTTATATTTCCACGGAAGCATCGCAAGAATGTCCTTCAGTTCGAAATCGGTAAAGCTGGCCGCCGCCGCTTCCTTTTCCTGAATCGCGTTGTCTTGAATGACTTTTTCCTTCAGCTTGCTTGCAAGAGCGGTTTGTCTGGAACGTTTTTGATTCATTCTCAGGGATTCGTTTCTTGCGATCGTATATAACCAAGTGCTTACGGCGGAATCGCCGCGGAATTTATTGGCCGCGAGACTTTTATAAGCGCGGAAATAAGTTTCTTGCACCACGTCGTCTATCGAATCGTGAAACTCGTCGAAAAGGTTTTTCTTAATCGCCGAAAGTACGATATGTTTCGTAGAATCGATCAACTCGGTAAATTCTTTCTGATCCATGGTTACCTCAGTGTAGGATTCCTTGTATAGGTAGTATGATTTTATCGGGGGAAAAAAGATTCACGGGGAATCCCGGTTCCGACGAAGGCGTCAAAGGTTCTTTGATTTTGGATTTTTGATCCCGGGTAAGGATTTTTTCTATTTCGATACGATGAGAGATTTGATTGATGCGGATCTCCGCCGTATATTTTCCTATTTCGACGAGCAAACGCCGGATTTTAAAAAGATCCACGTTAGGCTCCATCAAAAGACCTTCGAGTTGGATTTCGATCGGAGAAATTTTTTGAAGCCAGCGGAAATGTTCCTGTTTGTGCTTCTCGTTGATTTTGGAGATTTCATCGAGCTGTTTTTCCGAAAGTGCGAAACGTTCCCGAACCGTATCGACGTTTCCAAAAACGAGTCCGAAACTCCGCAATTGTCGGATCGGAGCCAATTGCCGTACCGGAGGAGGATTATTGGAATCGGTTCCGGGACGAAGCCCCATGGTTTCCTGAGAAAAAACGACCGCCGGAGTTAGAAAACATCCGGCGACAGTAATTCTGACAAATGAATTCAGGAGATTCATGAGTGTTTTGCTCAACTGATAAGACCTATGGTCCAATGCTTTGTTTTCCTATTTCTGAAATTTTTGCGGAATCCGATCCTTTGAAAACAAAAAAAGGAATTTTAACTTTGAATTCGGCCGATACGATCGAAAAAAGGATCGATTTTAGCGGATAGAACCCGGTGT
>NZ_NPEF01000377.1 GCF_002811955.1 Leptospira ellisii | reverse complement strand
GAAATCAAATCGCGCTCGCGCTCGAGAGGGAACTGTTGTCCGAAGAGACGAGAACGAGATATCTCGCCAACCAATCGGAACGTCTTTATACGATCATCTTTAACTCGTTATCGCACGAACTCAAAACGCCTCTTTCCGCGATACGCGGGGCCGTCACGGCGCTGTTGGAACCTGAGATGGATTATTCCCCCGAAGCCCGCCGGGAATTGTTAAACGAAATCAACGAAAGCTGTATGATCCTCAATCTCCTGCTCGGTAATCTTCTGGATATGAGTCGGTACGAGTCCGGCTTTTTGAAACTGCGCGAGGATTGGCACGATCCTTCCGATTTGATCCACGTCGTGGTGCGTAGATTGAGACAAACGGTCAAGGACAGTCGTTGTATCATCCGAATTCCGGAAAATCCCGCTCCGGTATGGATGGATTTCACGCTGATGGAACAGGCTCTTTTTAACGTGGTGTTCAACGCGGTGCAGATTTCTCCGGAAGGATCTCCCGTTCTGATCGAGTTGATCTCTGAAAAGGAACGGATTCGCTACGTGGTCGAAGACGAAGGCCCCGGAATTCCTCTCGAGGATCTGGAAAAGATCTTCGACAAATTCTATAGAAGCAGCAATCAAAGTCATATAGGAAGCGGATTGGGACTTTCCATCAGCAGATCCATCGTCGAAACGCACCGGGGAAAACTGACCGCCGAAAACAGAAAAGAGGGCGGGGCCAGGTTCGTCGTGGAAATTCCGATCAAACATGACTGATACGAATAAGCCGAAGATATTGATAGCGGACGACGACGATCGTATCCGCAAAATGATACGGATCAGTTTGACCGCGGCGCATTACGATACCGTGGAAGCCGACACGGTGCGGGCGACGATTCTCGAGGCGGCGAACCGCTCCCCCGACGTAATCCTGCTCGATCTCCAGTTTCCGGACGGAAACGGAATAGAAGCGTTGCGCGAAATCAGATCCTGGAGTGAAACACCCGTGATCATCTTATCTGTGTTAGGCTCCGATCCCGAGAAGATCTCGCTTTTGGACGCCGGAGCCGACGACTATATTACGAAACCATTTAGTATGGGTGAGTTACTTGCGCGGATCCGGGTGGCGTTACGAAACAAAACCCAGGAACAGGGGTCCCCTTTTTTCCGTTCCGGCCATCTTTACGTCGATCTCGCGGGAAGAAAAGTATTCTCGGCCGGATCGGAGATACATCTGACCCCCATCGAATATTCCTTTTTGACCCTGCTGATCCGGCACGCCGGAAAGGTCCTCACCCAGGAACAGATTATCCGTCACATCTGGGGACCCTTGGCAAAAAACGAATCGGGGCCCTTACGGGTGCACGTAGCCGGATTGAGGAAAAAAATAGAGGCAGACCCCTCCAATCCGGAGCTGATCCTCACCGAACCGGGCGTAGGATATAGGCTGGAGGTCGTTACGGAATAAAAAATTCGACGGTATAAAAACGTACATCGATCAATAAAGTTAGAATATTAAAATAAAATATAATTCTAAAACGAAATTCCGGCGGAAACGAACAGCTGCACTCCGATTCCGCGCGCGCGATCGCGCTCCTGCTCCTTTCCGTCCTTCCAAAGTCTTTCCAAAATCGCGGGATCGGGTCTTTGACCGTAAAAAGCGAGATTCTCCCTATGGACTCGTCCGGAGTCGTTCATAAATAAAAGAACCGAAAATCCTCCGTTTAAAAACAAACCGGAGGAGAACACATAACGCAGTCCCGCACCCGGAGCGACGAAAAATCTCCGGTTGTCGATCGAATACGTCCAGGACCTTCCGTTCGCGGAACCGTCCGAATAAACCGAAAACTCGTTCTTCGTATCCCTTTGAAAATAATACTCCTGCCCCAGACCCACGCTTAAAAAATAAGGATTGGAAAACGGAAACCATTCCAAAGCGATCGTATATTGATTGAGGATAAAATCCAGATTTTGAAGCGAAAAGGCGGCGCCGCCCGGTTGGAATCCGGTTCGATCCAGATCAAAATGATTGGCCTTATGTCTTTGATGAAACAAAAACGAAAGGGAAAAACGGGGACTCAAATTATAACCGGCCTGAAACCAGGAAAGTTCCCGAATTCCGAAGCCGCCGACATAGATCCGCTTTCGTTCGCGCAGATCGGGTTGTATTTCGTCCGACGAAATCGAAGGTGTGGCGCCTAACGTATGCAGGGCGAATAAGATCGCGAAGATAAAAAAGAAGGTCCGTAAAAAACTGAAAACGGGAAATTTCATCGAGGTCAGGAAAACGATTTCCTCCCAAACCAAAAGGGCAATCAAAAAGAAGGAAGTCCTCCGTTGGCCAGGAAGGAGGGTTTTATCAAAAATATGATTTTGAGTTTCATTCTCATTTAAGTTGACTTTTTAGAATCCCTTTTTACCTTGGAAAAAAGAGGTTTTTTATGAGCCGAATGTTGCGCATACCGCCTAACAACGATTTGTTTA
>NZ_NPEF01000376.1 GCF_002811955.1 Leptospira ellisii | reverse complement strand
CGGAAAATCTGCGTTCCTCGGTTTCCACGTTTTCGAACGTGCACTATCCCGATTTGGTCGCCGCTTGCGATTATGTGATCACCAAACCCGGTTACGGAATACTAAGCGAAGCGGTTTACGCGGAAACTCCGGTTTTATATACGGATCGCGGAAAATTTCCGGAAGTCCCCTATCTTCTCAAAGCGCTTCAGGAGGAGATTCCATCAGCTTATCTTTCCAACGAGGAATTGTTTTCGTTCCGGTTCGATTCCGCGGTCGCGCGCGTCAAATCCTGGAAAGGAAATCCTTCCCCCGTATTCAAACGGGACGGAAGAGAGGACGTGAAACACGCGGTCGGCGTTTTTTTAAAACTGATCTGAATTTTACGGCTATCGAACCGATGCGTAAAATACGGAGACGTTCCTAAACTTCGGCGGGTAAAACGATCTTATTCGACAGGATTTCGCGTTGATACGCGAGGAAGGAATCCTTCCACCAAATCGAGGAAGTTTTGAGATCGTTCGTCCAAAGCCAAACGTGAAGCTCCTCAACCGAATCATAATCCCATAATATTCTAAATAACTCCTTCGAGCTCAGGGAAAAAGGTCCCTTTTTCCGGAACGAAGTCCTCAACTCGCTCAGATATTTCCTTCTGCCCGGAGTCTCTCGATTCCGTTTTCTCAAACGGGAACGGTGGAACTCGTTGAGAACCGGATCGGCGATCGTCAAAAAAATTCCCCGGTAACTTCCCGGATTTCCGACCACTTCGGAGTAATCGGCGCGGAAACGATTCAGCCTTTCCAACAAACCTACCTCGCGCAATTCGGGAGGATTGTTTAGAATTCCTAAAACCGCTTTTCGTTTGGTGGGTTTCGAAGTCCAGAGCGCGATAGGATACGAAAAAATCCATCCGGCCAACAAAGGGAGGAACCAGAAAAAAAGGATAGGATACGATACGAACATCCAAATTCCGAGACCGAGTCCGTAAAAACAAGCGGGTAACAGAGTATAGGCGAGTGCCCGAAAATCCGGACCGGAGTCCGCGTCCCGATTCTGCGGTCCCCATTCTATTTTACGATTGAGGAAGGTAAGAAGTATGAAACGGCTGTATTGAACCATATACACCGGAGCCGTAAAAACGGAATGGATGAATTCCAGAAAAAAGGATACGGTCCAGGAAAAAAAGCTCCCTCCCCATTCCTTTCTCCGAAACAGACTCACCTCCAGAAAGGAAACGATCCTCGGAAGAAAAAGCACAAACAAAGTGTAACCTTGCAACGTATAGGCGATCGGAAGATAAAGATCGTCCCGGAAAGCGGCCCAATCCTCCGGTAATAAAGCGAGTCTGAAAAAGTCCACGTCTTCGATCGTGGTCAAGGAGGATGAGATCAAAAGCAAAGCCCACAAAGGGGAACTGAAATAGGAGAAAATTCCGAGGAGAATCTGAAGTCTGCTCGAAAAACGAAGCCCGCCGCCGAACAAAAACCAGAAATGCTGCAGATTTCCCTGACACCATCGATTGTCCCGTTTCAGCGCCTCCAGCACGTTAGGCGGCGCTTCCTCGTACGAACCCTTTAGATCGGCCGCGAACCATACGCTGTAACCTGCTTTGCGGAACAGCGCCGCTTCGATCGTATCGTGACTCAGGATTTTTCCTCCGATCGCGCTTTCGCCCGGAAGTCCGGGAAGTCCGCAGTATTTCATGAACGGCTGCAAACGTACGATCGCGTTGTGACCCCAAAAAGGCCCGGACATCAACTGCCAAAAGAAAGAACCCGCTCCGAAAACCCCGCTTCCCGCCCAAGCCCCGAACGCGGAAAGTTTTTGAAACAAGGACTTGGCTTCGATCACTTCGGGCGCAGTCTGTATGATCCCCGCGTCGGGGATTTTTTCCATCAGGTATATTAGATTTTTCATACATTCGCCCGTCATAACGCTGTCTGCGTCCAGGATGATCATGTATTTGTACCGTTTCCCCCAACGACGACAGAAGTCGGCGATGTTCCCTGACTTCTTATTCAGATTGAGTCTGCGTTTTCTGTAATAAACCCTGCCCTTGTTTCCCGGTTTTGCGCTCAAAACGGAGAACGCCTTCTCTTCGAGCGCCCAGAGATTGGGATCGGAAGTGTCGGAAAGGATGAAAAAATCGGTATTTTTCTCCAGACCGTTGTCCGCGATTCCGCGAAGCATACATTCCGCCCCGGCGAAGATGCGCGCCACGTCCTCGCAGTGAACCGGCATCACCACCGCGACCGGGGGAATATCCTTAATAATATCATTTTTTTCTAATATTTTTGAGATCCTGAGCGGGTCGCCTCCCCTCAACTTTTGGATGAATCCGAAAATCGAAATCGCCGCACCGAAACAGATGATCGGGAAAAGCGCGCAGAACAGGATCAAAGTCGCCCACTCGAAGGGGCTGATCGACTGGAAGGAAAGGAACTGCACTTCCAAAAAGACGCCTATGATGACGAAGAAAAAAACGAGTCCCCCGAAACTCAAACGGCGATACGTAAGGTTTTTGGAGTCCACGAGATACGCTCCTCCGGTCACGGTCTCCCGGCTCATCGTAAAAGTCCGTATAACAAAAAGGAATAAACGGCCGCCCAAAACAGCACGGACAAAACGATCGCC
>NZ_NPEF01000375.1 GCF_002811955.1 Leptospira ellisii | reverse complement strand
CCGGATTCGATCCATTCGGGTTCGGTGCGATCGGGAGGGTTCGGTGAAAAAATTATTCCTTAGTTGTTCCGTCTTTTTCGTTTTGAACAGTTGTTTTTATTCCTCTCCGATACGGACGATCCCGTTAAAGCGGATTTGGTACACCGTCGATTGGAACAAACGAAACGAAGAGGCGGCCAAGATTCTTCAGGATTTGATCCGGATCAAATCCGTACGTTCGAACGAACTCGAAGTCGCTTTGTATCTTCAGAAACTTCTGCGAAAAGAAGGAATTCCTTCCAAAATCTACGCGTCCAAAAAACATCCCACCCGGGCCAACCTGGTCGCGGTTTTGGAACCTAGGCGTCCTTATATAAATAAGGGAATCATTCTGGGAAACCACGTCGACGTCGTGGAAGCGGACGCTTCCGAGTGGAGCGTTCCTCCGTTCGAAGGCAGAATCGTAAATTCCAGAATTTACGGAAGAGGGGCTTTGGATATGAAAGGTCTCGCGGTCATGCAGTTGATGGCGTTTTTAGAGTTAAAACGTTCCGAAGTTCCGATCGATCGCCAGGTGATGTTTCTTTCCCTCGCCGACGAGGAAAGCGGAAGTATGCACGGTGCGCGTTATATGATCCGCGAACACGCGGATCTTTTTAAGGATTATGAATGGATGTTAAACGAAGGAGGAGTCGCGACCAAGGACGTTGGGATTCCGGGAGCGACGATCTTCAACATCCAGTACGCGGAGAAAGGAAATCTTTGGCTGAAGTTGAAGGCGAAAGGTGCGAGCGGACACGGAAGCGTTCCCGTCGCGGAATATTCGGCCCTTAATCTGATCCGCTTTTACGAAAAGGTTTTGGAATTCGACACTTCGATCCGGATCACGGACGAAACGAGAACGTATTTTTACCAACTCGGATCCGTCGCCTCTTTTCCCACTTCCTTCTTTTTAAAGAACGCGTCCAATCCTCTGATCCGGCCTTTGCTTTCCGGAACTCTTCGCAAGAACAAACATCTTTCCGCCATGACGAGTAACACGAAAGCGATCACCGGAATCCGCACGGAAGAAGGGGAAGGATACAACGTACTCGCAGGAGAAACGTTCGGAAAATTGGACATACGGATTCTTCCCGGTTTCGATACCTTGGAATACGCGGAAAAAATCAGGGAGATCGCGAAACCCTTCGGGATCGAGGTTGAGATTTTCGACGAAATCGGACCGGATCTTTCCCCTTTGGAGGACGAGTTGTTCCAGATTCTCGCGAACGTTTCCGTCTCCAAAATTCCGAAAAGTGTGGCGGCTCCTTTTCTATCCGCAGGAAAGACGGATAACGCGCGTTTTCGAAGGATCGGGATCCGTTGTTACGGACTCAATCCGGCGATTTTGGAAGCGAAGGATACGGAAACCCTGCACGGTAAGGACGAGAATATCAGTTTAGAAAATCTTAAACTAGGTTCGATGATCCTTTTCGAAACGTTGTATCAGACGATGGATCTTTAGAAGAAAAAAAAGGCCCGCGGAGGTTCGTTTTCCGCAGGCCGTTGGATCTAGAGAGACTTTAAAAAGTTGAGAAGATGGGTCCTTTGTCGAACGTCCAGTTTTAGGATCCGGTTTTTGCTTTCTTCGGCCTCCCCGCCGTGCCAAAGAACCGCCTCCATCAGATCCCTCGCCCTTCCGTCGTGAAGATAACGAGTATGTCCGTTTACCGTTTCCATTAAACCGACACCCCAAAGGGGAGGAGTTCTCCATTCCCTTCCGGTTGCGTTTTCGTCGGGTCTGTGATCCTCAAGACCTTCCCCCATGTCGTGCAGAAGGAGATCCGTGTACGGACGGATGATCTGCCCGGAAAGTTCGGGAAAGGCGGCCGTTCCCGTTACGAGTTTGGGAACGTGACAGTGGACACAACCGGATTTAAAGAAAATCTCCTTTCCGCTGAGAACGCTCGGATTGTCCGCCTTTCTTCTCGCAGGGACCGCCACGAGACGCATGTATTTCGTGATCGAATCGATCTTCGCCTGCGGAACTTCGGGCGAACCGCCGTTCGCGGAGGCTTGACATTGCGTCTGAACGCCGGTGCAGTTTTCGGAAGGGAATAAGGGGGACGTGATTCCCAGGTCCCCCAGAAATGCCGCGGAGTTTTGTCGGATCAGATCGGGGTTGTTAGCTTTCCAGCCGAATCTTCCCAACGAGGAACCGCTTCCGTTCAGATTCGTCACGTAGTTGGGACGTCCGGAGATTCCGTTTCCGTCCCGATCCTCCGGATCCGCCAAGGATAAAACGGTCGTTTCGGGAACCGCTTCCAGAAGTCCCAACCCGATCACCTGCTGCGGAACCCGCACTGAAGTCCTCACGTCGGAGGCCATGGCTCCGTAACCTAAATTCGAAAAGTTTAAATTAGGAGAACGTAAACTATATTCGCTTCCGTCGTCGAAACGGCCCGCGATCTCCTGATACGTCAGGACGACGTCGCCTTCCTTGGCAACTCCTCCGACCCCGTTCGGCTGAAACTGTCCCCCGTATTTCGGTTCGGGGGAATGCGAATCCGTCCCGACGCTGAGACGCACGAGACTGACCGTAAGATTTTCACCGTCGTCCTCCAAGGCTCTTCCGTTTCCTGCGTGGCAAGCAAGACAGGAATTGGCGTGAAACAGTGGACCGAGTCCGTCCCGATCCGG
>NZ_NPEF01000374.1 GCF_002811955.1 Leptospira ellisii | reverse complement strand
GATAATTGTTCCACTCATAGTGGCAGGAATTATTGGAATTTCGAAAATAATTTTTGATAACTTTAAAGAAAAAAGAAATTATCAATATATAAAGCCTTCGTATTGGGGACTATCAAAGAACTTTAATATACCACAGTATTGGAATTTTTTATTGATCCAAATTCATCCGGATATACTCAGAAGCAGTATTCAAGGCCGGACTTATGGAAAACTATCGTAATAAAAGTTAGTTTTTTCGGAATTTATCATAAGATTGTACCGATCGACGAGAAAGCTATGCTGAATGTTCAAGTTCGAAAAAAGAGGAAAAGTAGGGATATTAATTTCAATCGAAATATATAATTTCGCATAGGATACAACTGCACGAAACTTTCCAGAACGTGCAGTTGAAAGTGAGCGAAGCGCCATTCGAAGGAAACTTTCAAAGGAGCCAGTGTCAAATCGACTCGTGATCCTTCTCAATTCAAAGTTCATTGAGATAGAATTCAAATAAAAATCACTCTGTTTCATGCAGTTGAAATAACTGAATTGCTTTTTTCTTTTTAAGGAATAAACTTCGGTAACAGAATAGGTATTTGTATGAACCGAAAAGAATTTATTCAAGCGTTTGCGTTTGCATCTTTTTCTATGGTTGCGACGCCCGAATTTCTTGCCGCCGACGAAACTCCTGCAAGACTATTGAAAATTTATTCCGCTCAAAACAAAATTCTTCCATTAAAATTTGATCCTGAACGTTTAACGGGATTATCAAAAAAGATGATCTTATCGCATTTTACCAATAATTATTCCGGTGCAGTTAAACGATTGAATTTGATCGAAGAAAAACTAAAAGAATTATCATCGAATCCTGAAATGAAGTCTTTTGAATTGGGTGCGTTAAAACGTGAAGAATTGATCGCGACCAATTCAATGATTCTTCATGAATTGTATTTCGATAATTTGGGCGGCAATGGAAAGATCGGGAATTCGGATTTAAAGAGAAGCATCGATTATACTTTCGGGAGCTTCGACGCATGGGAAAAAGAATTTAAAAATATCGCGCTATCGCTTTCCGGTGGTTCGGGATGGGTGGTTTTGTACTTTAATAAAAGAAAGCAAAGAATGGCTAATTACTGGTGCCAAGATCATACCTTCGGCGTAGTGAATGCGGTTCCGATTTTAGTATTGGATATGTATGAGCACTCTTATCAAATCGATTTCGGTGCCAATGCGAAAGAATACATAGATGTATTCCTTCGCAATGTCCAATGGGAGGTTGTCGAAAAACGTTTGGAAGACGCGATCGCCTAAAAACGTTCTCTCTAACTATGAATTTTAATCGCGACTTATTCTTTTAAATTCTTGAATATGCCCGAAAAATTTGCGTCATAGATTTCTCCATCGTCGGAAATCAAAATATAGAGGCTCTTGACAAGTTTCCGGTTCGCAAGTTGAACGATAAAATATCCGTCACCTTTCTTATGGATCGTTTTTGAAACGTTATCAGTGTTATTCCAAGACGAATCCAATTCCACTCCGTCTATTTTTTCCTTTTTGGATACGAGATTTGCCACGCCTTTCGAGGCTATTTGAATCGCTTCTTTTTTATCTACTTTACGTTCCGCTCCATGTTTATGATCTCCGTGACCGTAAATCGAAGTAACCAAAAGCAGAATAGATACCGCCATCGGAACGGCTTTCGTAATTGATCTTATCTTCATCGTTTTTCCTTTTGTTAAAAATTTTTAATGCGTATGAGTTGTGCCGTTTTGAGTATCGGCTTTGTCGTCGATATAAAACCGTTTACGATAACCCTCTAGAGCAGAAGGTTTATTGCTTTCTTGCATGTCCTCGTGAGCATGATGGTGATCGTCTTTGTTTAGAGGAAATTCGTCTGGAAATGCGGTATGAGAATAGCCGTGCAGTTGCATCATCAATAATAATCCTCCAGCAATTAAAAGACCTATATTCGTCGCTTTGCTAAAATTTTCAAAAGACCGGGATTTTCTCCATTTAGAAAGCAATACTATCATAATCCCTAAGGCGAACACTTGACCCGCTTCGACTCCTATGTTAAAGGCGAGAATATTTAGAATGAAATCATCCTGTCGTAGGGGAAGTTGTTGCAAGCGCGTCGAAAGCCCGAAGCCGTGAACAAGACCGAATATAAAAACCATCCATAAAAGATTTGGAGAATCCGAATTGAAATATTTTTTGAAACCGTCCAGATTATCAAACGCTTTATATATTACGGTTATCGCAATAAAAGCATCGATTAAGAAGTAATTCGCTTGGACACCGTATAAGGTTGCAAAAATTAAAGTGATCGAATGTCCGGCGGTAAAAGCCGTTATGAATTTTAGTACGTCCCTGAATCGGGTGAGAAAGAATATCACTCCGAATAAAAAAAGTAAATGGTCATAGCCGGTTAACATGTGGGAAAAACCGAGTTCAAAGTATTGCCAAGGACCTGCATCTAAGATTTTTTGTTTATCGGCTTGCGACATCCCGTGTGCGAAGATGCTCAGGTTGATTAAGAAAACGGTTAGGGAATATAATATAAATTTCATGTTTGTTCCTATAAAAATTTTATGATACGATTCGTTCTTTTATTTTCGGAGACGATCTGAGCATTTTAAAAAAACTCGCGGAAAAAATCGCGTTCGTATCCAAAGACATAGACGGA
>NZ_NPEF01000373.1 GCF_002811955.1 Leptospira ellisii | reverse complement strand
TTTTGAATTTGATCGACGAGGATCTGAATCCCGCTTTGATTTCCACGAGCGATCTTTTGGATAAAATAAAGGAATGCGGTTTGGACTTCTGCGCGAGCTGGAGTAATCGAAGAGAATTGGAGCTGTTATCGGCTCCGATTACGAGCATCGCGTCGATTTCCTGCATCATGAGGGAAACGGCCTCCTGTCTTTCGGTGGTCGCATAACAAATGTCGTCTTTGGCGGGATGTTCCACAAAAGGGAACGTTTTTGAAATCTGATCCACCACGTTTTTCGTATCCGCCACGGAAAGGGTCGTCTGCATCAAATAGGTAAGCGGTTTGTCCGGATCGATCCTGTCCTTCAAACGCACCACGTCTTCGGGGGATTCGACCAAAAACATGGAGGCTTCTCCCATCGTTCCGATGGCTTCGTCGTGTCCTTCGTGACCGATGTATATGATCTGATGCGTGTCCTTGATCTTACGGGCCTTTCTATGGACGCGGGTCACGAGCGGGCAAGTCGCGTCTCCGATTTTCATTCCTCTTTGTTTCGCCGCCTCTACGACGGAAGGGGCCACACCATGCGCCGAAAATACGACCGTGGAGCCGTCCGGAGCTTCGTCCAAATCGTTGATGAACCGAATTCCCCTTTTTTTCATGTCTTCCACGACGCGGCGGTTGTGTACGATTTCTTTCCGAACGTATATTTGTTCCCCGGAATTAGCCGCCTGAACCTGTTCCACGTAGGATATCGCGTATTTTACTCCGGCACAAAACCCTCTCGGATTTGCTAAATAGATCTTTTCTAACATGACGACTCCGTTCGTGTACCATTCTTCGGAAACGATCTACGTAAAGAATCAAAAAACTCGCCTTAAAATCGATTTCTAATGCTCGACGAACACCTTGTCTCTTCGGCGATGATTTCCAGTATCTTATGAGAGATACTCACCAACTCAATCTTAATCCCGATAGGTCGCAAGAAAATGCATCCGCCGTTCGTCGGCTGAAATTCTCTCTATGAATCGCGCTTCGGTGACATAGTCTGCCGTGCGGGAAAGGAAATTTTATCTTCGGTTCCCGTAAAAAAGTGCGTTATCGGATTTTCAGGACCAGTCGATGGATTCAATGAAAAGGTCAAGGAAGACCTTGGAAAAATCATAACCCCCTGATTTCAGGGAATCGGATTCAAGGAGGAACCGAATGATTATCAACCATAATATCAGTGCCATTTTCGCGCATAGAACGTTGAAGTTCAATAGCGAAAACATGGGAAAGGACATCGAGAAACTGTCCTCCGGAATGAGAATCAACCGCGCAGGCGATGATGCTTCCGGTCTTGCAGTGTCCGAAAAGATGAGAACTCAGATTCTGGGTCTCAGAAGAGCGGAAATGAACACTGAAGATGGTATGTCTCTTATCCAGACTACTGAAGGATATCTCCAGGAAACTCATGAAATCGTTCAGAGAATCCGGGTTCTGGCTGTTCAGGCTGCCAACGGTATCTATACCGAGGAAGACAGACAACAGATCCAAGTGGAAGTTTCTCAGTTGGTGGACGAGATCGACCGGATCGCTTCTCAAGCCGAATTCAACAAGATGAAACTCCTTACCGGAGCTTTCGCTCGATTGAATCCGACTGCGAGTATGTGGTTTCACATGGGTGCGAATATGCACCAAAGGGAAAGAGTTTACATTGAAACGATGAATACGGCGGCATTGGGTCTTAGAAACCCGACCGTTTTGACGTTTATTTCTCTTTCCACGGCAGGCAAAGCGAACTCGGTGATCGGGTTGGCGGACGACGCGCTCCGTTCCATCTCTAAACAAAGAGCTGACTTGGGCGCGTATTACAACCGTCTGGAACACGCTGCGAAAGGTCTCATGAACGCTTATGAGAACATCCAAGCGGCCGAATCCAGAATCCGCGACACCGATATGGCCGAGCAAATGACCAGCTTTACGCGTTATCAGATCCTAACACAGGCTGCGACCGCGATGCTGGCTCAGGCCAATATGAAACCGCAAACGGTTCTCCAGTTACTGAAGTAACCGTTTCTTCCGGCTGAAAGACCTTAATTTCAGCCGGAAGAGTTAAGCAAACGCCGGAAATGACGATATCTAAAATGGATTTATAATTCCCGTTATAAATCGCCGTACGACTCTGAAGCCCGGGTGTTCCGTAGGAATCTCCGGGCTTTTTTTCCTTCCGTTTCGAATTTTTTCCAGTCCAATCAACAACTATGTTTTCGATAGAAAAGGGCAGGGCGGCGGTTTTTCTCTCCGGATGGATCGTACAATTTCTCTGTTCTTCCTGGATGAACGTAACCGGAGTTTGTCCGATCGGAACGTCCCGATTCGCGTCGAATTTGGCCTCCGAACAAAAAGCTCCCTGTCATCCTCCCGTTTCGGAGAATTCGTCCGATACGGAAAACACCGTCCCTTGTTGCTCCGAAGAAACCTCGCAGACCGGAGTCCACGATTTCGAATTCCGTTCCGAATTTCAGAAAGTTTTTTCCGGTTTTCAGGCCGCGGTTCTTTATGAAGTTTCTATCGAATCCATCTTAAGACCAGATACCGCTTTCTCCTCCGAATCAGAACGCCTTTCCGTCTTTTATTCTTTTCCAGCCCTGAAAACCGGAAAAAACTTTCTGAAATTCGGAACGGAATTCGAAATCGTGGACTCCGGTCTGCGAG
>NZ_NPEF01000372.1 GCF_002811955.1 Leptospira ellisii | reverse complement strand
TTTTCTCCGGAACAAAAATTAAAATCCTCCGGACTTTTGGACGAGACGCGTTATCCGGCATTGATCGATGAATTAAAACGGGACGTCGAGGCGCAGTTCGGAATGAAAGAAGTCGAACGCGCCGATCAAAAAACGGACATTTACGCCGTGGATCACGGTTATATGGCCGCGGTTCTGCATAAACTGAACAGTCTCGCCGTCAACAATCCCGCGTATCAAAAGGATCTTCAGATCGCGAAGGAAATCAACGCAAGTTTAAGCAATCCGAAACATCCAGGTTTGAACGCGAAACTCAAGGCGGAGAATATCGTAAAACTTCAGCAAGGCATCCAAACGATGGAGCAGATCGAGAGCGAGCGTCAACGATCGCAGGAGTTCGCGAAAAAATTCAATCTTCCCATGGGAATGCTGGGCTTCGTCGCGAGTATGATTCTGTTTCTGATCGCATCGGTTCATTTCAGAACCACGGGAATTCTGTTCGTCGGAATTCCGGTAAGCATCTTCTTCGGTTTAATGCTCGCCTTCTACTTTCGGGAAAAGGAAAAAACGGATATTCTCTCCTCGGGCGGCGGTTCGGCTTCCTTAGGTTCCGGTTTTAAAGGAGAATACGGATCCATGACCTCTTCGTCCGAAGATTATTATTCCGGGGACGATGCCGACGAAGATCATACGTATGCGAAGGGCGAAACCCCCAAAGAAAAGAAAGTAAGCCTCATCGCAAAAGGTGCGGAAAGATTCGTGTTTCCGAGCCGTTTCACGAAGATCACGGATAAAATTCACGACTCCCGTTCCCTGCGTAAGAAGATATTCGAAAACCTGGACAATATCCGAAACAGCGTGGCGCATCTGAAAAGCGAAAAGGACGACGACAAGGTGGCGTCCACGATCGAGTATGCGTTGTTGCAAAACTCGGCCACGATTCTGATTCCGGACGATATCGTTCCTCAAGGAATGCCCGGTTCCATCATTCTCAGTCATACCGATCTCAAGGCTCCTTTGATCAGGGATCAAATATCCGAATTCCTCAGAAACGAGGCGCAGAAGAAGAAATACGATAAGAAACTCGTGAAGTATTATACGTTTCTGATCAATACCATCGAAGTCGAATATTATAAATATCTCCCGAATCGTAAAAAAAGATAAGACTTCGGTTTAACGGAATTTCGCTTTCGTTTTCCGGATTTTTCCTTGAAAAAAGGACCGATCAAAGGATCGTAAAGGATCATCAACGGTGTTTATGCTAAAACGAAACCGTAAAACCCTTTTTTTCCTCGTTTTATTATGTGGATGCTCTCGTATTCCGAGTTATAATCCCGGCGATTTCAGTTCGGAACCGTATTATGAAACCGTAATTTTGCGATGTCTTCTGGGGCAAAACGAAGGTTGTTCCCCCGTCCCTACGGTTCGAAACGTCCGCAATCTCGGTACGATCCGTTCCGGGTTTCTGATCGGAAACGTTTTTTCCTTCGATCAGGAGGTTCAGGTTTCCTTGGATGAAGGCCCGTTCCAAAAGGCTTCCGTAACGGGCGGTCGCTGGTCCTTCGCTTTGCCTACGGGTTCTTCTGCGTGGAAATATCATTCGTTGCATTCTATCGGAGTTCGTACCGCATCCTCCGGCACGAATACGATTCTCGTTCGAAAAGGAAACAACGAAGACGTAAACGGGGACGGTTATCCCGATCTTTTGGTCGGCGCCAATCAATTCGGAGGAAGCGCCAACGGTAAGGCTTATTTATTCTACGGAGGAGAACAAGGGATCGTTTCCCAATCCGCAGCGTCGTCAAACGCCGGTTTGGTGGGGCTCGCGGCGGGTGATCAGGCGGGTTGGTCGTTGGCCTTAGGTGATTTCAACGGAGACGGCTACGCGGATGCGGCCGTGGGAGCTCCCACATCCCCTTCGGTTTACATCTATCATTCCGCGGGAGCAAACGGAATTTCGAGTTCGGATTCTCCCGCGAGAACTTTACTCGGACTCGTTTCTAGTTTTTTCGGCGGTGCGCTCGGAACTGGGGACGTGAACGGGGACGGATACGAGGATTTGTTCGTCGGGGCATACGGCGCAAACTCGTCGCAAGGCGCGGTTTATATCTTTCATTCCACCGGATCTTCCGGGATCGTCGCGAGCGGATATTCCACGGCTACGACCACGCTCGTCGGAGAATTATCCAACGATCGTTTCGGAATGTCCCTTTCGGTCGGCGATGCAAACGGAGACGGATATGCAGACGTTTTGGTCGGGGCCGACGGAATTTCCAAAGCCTATGTTTTTCATTCCACGGGCGTCGGAGGAATTCCCGCTAACTCCGCTCCGTTTGCGAACACTCTTCTTTACGGACCGACCGCGACTCAATTCGGAATTTCCGTCGCGTTGGGCGACGTTACGGGAGACGGATTCGACGACGCATCGATCGGCGCCAAAACCTTTTCTACCGGTACGGGAAGAGCGTTTTTCTTTCATTCCGTCGGAATCACGGGGATTGCGAATCAGGATTTCAGCACTTCCGGGGTCGCCAATTCCACCATTACGGGGTCCATATCGGGAGGACTTTTCGGAAGTTCGATTTCTCTGGGAGACGTGAACGGAGACGGTTTTGCGGACGCGTTGATCGGAGCTCCCGCGACCACGACGGGAAACGGTTTTGTCGCGCTTTCTTTGGGAGTTTTCGGAGTTCCGACCTTGGATT
>NZ_NPEF01000371.1 GCF_002811955.1 Leptospira ellisii | reverse complement strand
CGATCCCCGAAACCGGACTTTTGAGGTCGTGTACGGCGATTCTTAGAATCTCCTCCTTGTTCGCGGTTTCCTTCTCCAGTTTTCTGCTTAAACTCCGTATCTTCTCGTTCTTATAATAACTGCTCGCCTTCGTCAAAAAACTGATCCTGTCAAAGGCGATCGTGAGAAGGAATATGAAGATGGAATTCTGCCAAAGGATGGAACTGAATATCTGTTCGTCCCAAAGAAAGGCGTGAAAGATCAGATAGTTGGTTATGATGATCAGCATCTTTCGATTGTCCGGAAATCGGAACAACATCGCGGTGCTCAGTTGCGCCGCGGCGAAGATGGAAATGTCGCTTTCGTACGGGAAGATAAGCAAATTCATCGCGGTTCCGGCCGTCGAAATGAACGCGACTCCCGCCAAGGATACGTATTTTTTCCGGTTGCCTTTTACTCCCTTGTTTTTAGAGAAATTCTGAAGATAGATGAATAAGATCCCGAAAACGACGAGGATAAGATCCAACGCGACTATGGGAAGATTGTTTCCCCTCAACCAGTAACCTTTCAGATCGATCGTTATGAACGGAACCAGACACAATAACACCGCCGGGATGAAATATCTTAGAATCTCGAATATCTCCGAATATGAGGACTTTATAAAATTCTCATCCGAACGGAGGGCGACGAATCTGAAATTCCTCCGTCTGGCGGCCTTGAGTTGTCTGGTTATCTTTTTTTCGCTCGATCGCGGGTTCTTTCGTAAACTCATCCGTATCTTAGAACGCTCTCAGATTTTTTGGAAAAAATCCAGGGTTTTGGAGGAATGATTTCTGCTTACCGGAAGTTTGACTCCGTTTTTCAATAAGGCTTCGTACGTCGAGTTTCCCACGTGGATGAGTTTTTCCACGAACTGAGGTCTCACCAATACGGATCTGTGGATCTTGTAGAAGTGTTTCGGAAATTCCTTTTGAAAATCCTGGACGGTTTTTCGGATCCTTTCGGTTTTTCCGTCCTTCGTATACAAGGTCATATAATTTCCGTCGGCTTTCGCATACATCACGGATTCCGGAGAAAGAAGATGCAGACCTCCTTCCTTTTTGATCGGAATCCTCTTTTTGACGTGCGAAATTCTTTCCGTCGTATTGGAAAACCGCCTCATCGATTTGTGAAAACGTTCTTTTTGAAACGGCTTGGGGAGAAAATCGATCACCGGAAATTCGAACGCGCGCACGGCGTTATCCCGTTCCGACGAAACGATGACCGTTTCGAAACCCCTGCTTTCATAAAGGTCGAGAATTTGAAACCCTTCCTGACCGTGAAGGTTGACGTCCAGAAAAAGCAGATCGACGGGATTCTCCTGAATATAACATTCGGCGCTCAACAACGTGGAGAGCGTTTTGATGTGCGTGATCCTTTCTCCGAAGAATTCCTTGGACAATATTTCCAGACTTAACGCGCTCAGGGAATCGTCTTCCACGATAAGGATTCTCATACCTTCCTATTGAATCCTATGATGGCCGATTCGTCAAGTCCAAGTGGGACGAACGGTCGTTTAGTCGGGACGAGCGGATGTCATTTTATCCGTGCGAAAATGATAAGCGAAGAACGATTTACTCCGTACGTTTTTTTCCCGTTAGTCACGTTTCACAGTATCTTTCTCCCTGCTTTTTTGACACGACTTCGTTTTTGATCCAAGATTCCGGGAAATGATTTTTTTGGAGAGAGTTATGAAGTTTTCCGGAATAGGAAGATATCTCGGCGCGGTTGCGGTTTTGATTTCCGTTTTATCCGTCGCCGATTGTAAGAAAAAAGAAGGGGACGACACCGCAATGTTCGCGGTACTCGCTGCGGCGAGCGATCCTTGTTTCGGTTCTGCGGGACCCTGTTATCGTTTCACCCCTGACGTCACCGAAAGCGAAATTTCGGATAAGATGAACACGGCGCAATACGGTTCCACATTCGTATTCAGTCCCGGAACTTATTCCATCACCAACAGTCTCGTTCTGCGCGAACGCGGAATTACGATTAAGGGTTTCGGTAAGGACGTTTCCGTCCTGGATTTCACAGGGATGACGATCGCAGGTAAAGGCGGGATCGACGTTGTGGGCGACGGCTTCAGCATCCGCGACATCACGATCCGAAATACGAAAGGCGACGGTATCCGCGTCGAGGCGAGCACCGGCGTCAACATCCAAAGATTAAAGGTGGAATGGACCGGAACCCCTTCCGCGGCGAACGGTGCATACGGTATTTATCCCGTGAAGTCGTTTAACGTTCTGATGGAGGATTGCGAATCGTACGGCGCCTCCGACGCCGGAATTTACGTAGGACAGACCAACGGCGCGATCGTTAGACGAAACATCGCCAAAAGGAACGTAGCCGGAATCGAAATCGAAAACACCAGAAACGCGAGCGTTTACGATAATATCGCCGAAGACAATACGGGCGGTCTCGTGATTTTCGACTTAAACAATCCCGTTTCCGGCGGAAACATCAAGATGTACAACAACACGATCACTTCGAATAACCGCGCCAACTTCGGTGCAGGCTTCGTAGCTTCCATTCCTCCGGGAACGGGAACCTTCGTGATGGCGACCTCCGATGTTGAGATTTTCGGAAACACTTACACTTCCAATAAGACCGTAGATCTCGCGGTGATCAGCGCATATGCGTTCGATGCTACTCTCGCCACTCAATTGGCGACTAACGCG
>NZ_NPEF01000370.1 GCF_002811955.1 Leptospira ellisii | reverse complement strand
GGCAGGGTATTACTTTTGGATCTGTCCTCCACGACACACATCGATTCTTCCGGATTGGCAGTATTGATCAGCACGCAAGCGAGATTGATGAAGGAAGCGAAAGGAGCTTTGATCGTATATTCCATTCCCCAATCGATCGCGAAAATATTCGAACTAACCCGTTTGGACAAATTGATTTCTATGATGATCGATCTGGACGCGGCGGCGGATAAAGCCCTCACCTACTAAACTCCGTCTTCGAAAAAAACCGGCCTCTCCGCCTAAAAACACAAAACGCCGATCGAGCCGTAAGAAGGCAGCAGGTCGGCGTAACGCAAAGAAAAATCGCAGAATTCAAACTATCAATTTCACCGTCAAAAGCGGACGTATCGATCCGCTTACGATTTAACGTGATTGGCGGATGATACGGAATGGGAGTTTATAATAGCTTTCGACAAATTTGGGGATCGACGAAAAAGGCTCCTAATTCAACGTTTGTCTTCCACAAGATAATCCAAATGCAACCGAATATCCGCTTCTCCCGTGATATGCAGAGAATTTTCCACGATCCGGTCGTTCGCCAACTTGTCTTTTAACACGTTCAAAAGATCGGATTCGCTTTTCGCCAAATACGTCCCGTTGAAGATGGAATAATTTTCGATCCACAATTCCAATTTCCTGGATTCGGAAAGAATCACACAATGCGGATTGACTCGAACCGCGTCCGAGATCATCTTTCTAAAATTCGTAAGATTGATGAACTCGTCGTTTTCGATTTTATTCAGATCCAGAACGTAAATTCCCGTAAAATCATCCAGAATCGAAAGGAGAATATCCCGCACGCTGAGAATCGAACGATTGTCGATCAAACCGGAAAGGTTGATCAGCATCGCTTTGGTTTCGTTTTCTTCGATATGATACGTAACGAATCGGTTACTGACCTGCATTTGCTTACCCATATTTCTTTACCTTACAACCTAATACATAAAATCGAACGACGATTGGAACAAGAAGCGTAATGACTGACAAAGGTTTCATTTACGAAAAGACCGGTAGAACTTCCGCTTTCACTGCTCCAAGAACCGCAGGAACTTCCGTTTGCAAAGTTCGGACTTTCGAAACCGGACCATAAACTATTCGGATTCGGCAAAAGTGCGCTCGGAATCGAAGTCGTAAGAGGAATCAAAAAAAGCCCGGATTCATCTCCGGGAGCCGCTTCAAAAGCCGATTGAAATAAAAATTCGTTCCGATCCGCGTCGTTAGAATGCAAAAAGTAACGTGTATTTTTTCGAATCGGCCAATCCACACCGGCAAATCCCAAAGCCGCGTTGGCCGGTCTTCTCGTTTCGGAAAGATTGCTCCGCAACAAAGCCTTATATTCCGAAACTTCCCCGGGAAGAAACTCGCTCTTTTCCCTTTGGCAAATTTCGTCCGCGCCTTCGATACCATTTAAATTACCCGAATATCCGAAGCCGTCGGCGTTCGCAAAAAAGACGCATTTGTCCGTTTCTAAAACCCGTACCCGTATCTTACCCACCAAGGAATGTACTTCGCTGGTCAAAAGAAGAGTGTGCTCCTCTTCCTCACAATTCGAATCGGTTCCCGCGAAAACATCCACTTCGATCGTCGAAAAAGACGTAGAATCAATCCGATTCTCGAACTGAAGCGGACGAACGGAAAAAACCGTTTCTTCCGAAAGATATAAAACTCCCTGAAAGGGAGAAAAAGCGGCGGCATCAATGGAAAGTCGTCGAGAAGTTCCCTCGGTAACCGAAGTCGCAACCGGTTCAAACGAATTCGCAAGCATTCTGCTGTTTTCCGAAGCAATCAGATTGAAAAACAACCCGTTGGATAGGGAATCGGAAGGGAGCGATTTCGCCTGGGCACAATTCCAAACCCCGTAACAAAAAATTCCCGCAATCCACAGTTTTAGAATATACAATTTTCTGAATTTTATAGATTCCGAACCGAGATGCAGCATACCGTAATTCTATCGCATTCGTTTTAGGGTTCCATCCATCCTATAAAAGGAACACTTTATTAAGAGCCGTTTTGTATTTACAATGAGATATAAAAACGAACGGATCGAAGAGAAAAAATCGAAGATAGATCTTTGCAAAAAGCGAATTCTTTAAACGTCGTTAGGTGACATCCGTCGGAATCAAACGCACTTTGGAATAAAATCGCATAAAAATCACGATTCAAAAATTCGTTTTGAATTCGTTTTAAAAATAAATTTCAAAAAATCGAACTGGGATTGTTGATTCGTTCACATCCGATTCCGTTTAAAACAGAAAAGAAAATCCGTTCTCACAAAAAGACGTTTCGAAAAAACGGAACCATTTCACTGAAACCGTAAGGAATAGGATTCTTTTAATTCCGCCAAACTCATCGGTTTGCTGTAATAAAATCCTTGGAGAAAATCGGCGCCGCAATCCAAAGCGATTCTTTCTAAAACCGAGTTTTCGATTCCCTCGAATACCGTCTTTTTGCCCAAAGAGGACAATACTTTGGAAATCGCCTTCAGCACGCCCCGCTTGGAATCGTTCGTATCCGCTCCCAAAATCAGACTTTTATCCAACTTTACGTAATCGCTTTCTATCTTCTCCACTCTGGAGAAATTGGAATTCCCGATTCCGAAATCGATTTCGAGATGAATCACCGGAGTCGGATCTTTCTGGTTCATATCGAGTTGATTCCGGAAGATCCCATTC
>NZ_NPEF01000037.1 GCF_002811955.1 Leptospira ellisii | reverse complement strand
CGTTTTTCGCCGTGGTCGGTTCCCAGGACAAATCCTTAAAAATCTACGACAAACTGTTTCACGAAACCATGAACGCGACGGGAGGGGCCGGGCAGGTGTATTCGCATACGACGAATCCCAAAATCGCCACGGGAGACGGGGTCGCTTCCGCGTATCGTGCCGGAGCGCTCGTCAAAAACATGGAATTCTACCAATTTCATCCGACGGCCTTGTATCACGAGGACGGCGATTCCTTTTTGATCTCCGAGGCTGTGCGGGGAAAAGGCGCCATTCTTATGACCAAGGACGGGGAACCGTTTATGAACCGGTATCATCCTATGGCGGATTTGGCTCCCCGCGACGTGGTGGCGAGGGCTATCGATTCCGAAATGAAAAAAAGAGGAGAGGCGCACGTCTATCTCGATATCACGCACCTACCCTCTTCCCAGATCAGGGATTCCTTTCCTTCCATCTACGAAAAATGCAAGGAGTTGGGAATCGACATCACTACGGACCGAATTCCCGTGGTTCCCGTGGCTCACTTTCTTTGCGGAGGAGTCGCTTCGGATCTGGACGGAAGAACCACGATTTCGAATTTATCCGCCGCGGGAGAAACCGCCTGCACCGGAGTTCATGGAGGCAATCGACTTGCGTCCAACAGTCTTTTGGAATGTCTCGTATTTTCCAATCGGATCGCAAAACGGATAAAACGGGAAAAACCGGAGTTCACCGCGGATCACGAACGGATTCCTTCCTGGAACAAGGAAGGAATGGTCAATACGGAGGAATGGGTGCTCATCTCCCACGATCTAAACGAGATCAAAAGTACGATGAGCAACTACGTGGGAATCGTCCGGTCTAATCTGCGTTTGGAACGCGCAAAACGGAGAATAGATCTGATCTACGAAGAGGTGAAGGATTACTACAACCGGACCGTGATCACCAATCCGCTCGTCGAACTTAGGAATTTAGTGATCGTCGCGGAACTGATCATCCGTTCCGCGTTGTCCCGCAAGGAAAGCCGGGGTTTACATTTTTCGACGGATTATCCGGAAAATCGGAATCCTTCCCGGATCGATACGGAACTCAGAAACGACAAGGTTCCGCTTTAAGAAAAAGTTTCTCCGCAAACTCGGAAAATGCGGGAACTCCTCGCGCGAAATTCTTAAAATACGTGGTTGAAGTTCACAAACAATTGTTTGTCTTCCCGCGATTCGGCGTAGTCGATCATGATGATGGTGGCCTGATTCCAGGCGATTCGTAAACCCAAACCTTGGGAATATTTGTAATCCTGAAATCCTGCCTTGTGTTCGTCGTTCCAAACGCGTCCGAAATCCCAGAACGGAACCAGGTTGAGCGCGAAGTATTCCCCGCCTACGGAGAAATCGAAAAATTTCCAACGGACTTCCACGGTTCCGAAACCCATCGCACGCCCTACGAATCGATCCTGTTTATATCCTCGCAAGGTTCTGAGTCCTCCCAGACCGGAGACCGAGTTTTCCGTTCCCCAAAGATTCCTATATTCGAAAAAAGGAACCTCTCCGTCCGAAATTCCGAAACCGAAACGGGAAGCTAACACGAGTTTTTCGAAGGTCTTCGGAAACGGACTGTAAAAGAACTTGGCGTGACCGAAATATTTCTGAAAGTCGAAATTCGAACCGATCGCCTTCGAGGCTTTTTCATACGTAGCCTCCAAAAAAACGCCCGAGTTCGGATCCGGTTCGAAGTCTCTGGTATCGTAGACAAGACCGACTCTTGCGGTATTGACGTAACCGCCTTGGTATCCCAAAATTTTTCCGGCTTCGGCGTCTTCGGTCAGACGGGTTTTCGCGTTGGGAACTTCGCCCGAATTACTCAGAGGAGTTCCGTCAAAAACGGGATCCACGGACTTAACGAACTTACCGTCGTAGGATTGGATGATGTTGTTGGACAGACGAAACCCCGCCACCAAACGTACGGTTCCGTGAAAGAAGGATCGTTCCGAACTGAAATTCAGCTGAGGAGTCTGGATCGTATAACGGTTGTACATACGATCGGTCACGAGAAATCCGGGTTGCGCCGGTAATCCGGAATAATTCCTTCCACCCAGTTCGATCGGATCTCCGGGCCCTCCCGGTCTTTGAAACGTGAAGGTGCTCTCCTGAGCGCCGTACTGTCCGTTGTTGACCTGCGGTCCTCCCGGCTGATTCCGTTCATGATAACTCAGAGGTTTGAGGGAGGACTCTCCAACTCCGAAATACAAAGTTGTGGGAGTGATCGTCAAAAGCGCGTCCGCGCGGAGTCTCCACTGCGTGTTGGCGACATACGGCATATCCAGACTCAACTGGTGATACTGCGCGTTCTTTGTCGTATTAAAATATTGCGCGAAAAAGCGAAGTCGATACGGGGTATATTCGAAGAACGGATCGGACTTTTTGCCGTTGTTGTAGCCGTAAACCCGGACCCCGTATCCTATGCCTTCGTTCGGATCGGAGTTGATCAAAGGAAGTCCGGTCGGATACCAACCTTCCTTTTTGTTGTCCAAATCCTTTTTACACATCTGTTTGACCCGATCGATGGGAAACGGAAGATCCTTGCGTGCTTCGGGTTTATCGCAGCCCGAAAAATTTTCTTGAGCCTCGATAGACGAAACGAAAAGGATACAAAATAGGATAAGAGGCGAAAGGGAAGATAGTAGGAAAGGAATCTTATGTTTCATCATACTGCACCGGAAACTGTGGAATTTCTACCCAACCCACTCTCTCTGTCAATTGGAATATGAGGTTTAGCTCACATTCTTTTTTTGAATTTGAAATCCGCCGTTTCGAACGGATCCGTTAGCGTCCCGCAAAACCGTTTCGTTTTCGGAAACGGAATTTCAAAAATCTAATTTCGTGAAACGGACCCGCCCTTTTTATTTTACGGGTCCGCGGTTTACTCGGATTTTAAAAGCCGATTTTTCAAAACCGAAATCGGCGAATCAATCATCCGCCTTTTTTAAGGCAGACTTCTCACACAACGAACGAAGTATCTCGACGTTTTACTAAAAACCGCTTCCTCGCCGAAATGAGCCCGGGTGAAATTCACCGCCCTTGCGGTGTCCACCGTTCCCTCTTTCGCCCAAGAAGTCCAATAGTAGTCCTCGACGGTGTTCGGAAACTTAATGAGCAGCGCATTCAAACTCCCCGAAGCGGTAAGCGCCTTCAGTTCGGGATAAGCAGCGACTCTCCAATCGTTATGCCCGCCCGTTCTGTCCGCAGAACAGGAGTTAAACGCTTCGCTGGTGCCGGTGAACGCGGCCGTCGGACCGGTGAGCACCGCAGGGAGGGAGATCGTATTACAATCGTTCAGATTGAGGGAACAATACTGCAACAACGAAGCTCCGTATCTTCCGATCACGGTGGTCGTGTTGTTTACGCCTTCGCAGTCGTACAGACCGTTCGCATTCACGCGGAGAACCTGTCCTTGTGTACAGATCTTCCACATCAGTCCAGTCGTAGGATCGCTGATCGTTCCGGAAGCCGGATCGGCGGAGTACGGACTGAAAAAAACCATTCCCGCAAGAAGGACGTTCGCGTCCTCGTTTACGTAGCCCAGAGTCGTATCGTCCGGTTTCTCCTCGCAATTCGCGAAAAGGGAAAGCGCGATACTTAGTATTAGAATATTCTTATATTTTTTCATGATTGCCTCAGAAAATGTGGTTGAAGTTCATAAAGATCTGTTTGTCTTCCTTGGAAACGGCGTAGTCCAACATCAGGATCGTACTCTGATTCCAAGCGATTCTGAAACCCACACCTCGGGAATACTTATAATCCTTCAATCCCACGTTATGTTCGTCGTCCCATACGCGGCCGAAGTCCATAAACGGAACCAGGTTCAACGCGAAGTGCTGACCGGCGACCGTAAAATCGAAGAATTTCCAACGGAGTTCTATGTTTCCCCATCCCATCGCCTTACCGGAAAATCGATCCTGTTTATAACCGCGTAAGGTTCTCAAACCGCCGAGTCCGGTGATTCCGCCTTCCGTGGACCAAAGGTTTCTGTATTCGAAAAAGGGAGCGTCCCCTTCCGTCAAACCGAACGCACCGCGTCCCGCGATGACCAATTTTTCGAAGGTTTTAGGAAACGGGCTATAGAAGAATTTCATCTGGGTGAAGTATTTGGAATACTGGAAATCCGATCCCAACGACTTGGCCACTTTCTCGTATGTGGCTTCCAAAAAGATCCCTCGGTTCGGATCGGGTTCCAAATCCCTCGTATCCAAAACGAGGCCGACCCGTACGGAATTCACGTTTCCTCCGTTGTACCCGAGAATTTTACCGGCTTCGGCGTCCTCGGTCAACTTCGTCTTTCCGTTGGGAGCCATTCCGGAGTTGCTGAAAGGAGTCCCTTCGGTCAAAGGATCCGTACTTTTTACGAACTGGCCGTCGAACGTCTTCACGATGTTTTGCGAAACTCTCAGACCGGCGACCAATCGGACCAAACCTCCGAAGAAGATATGTTCCCCGCTGATATTCGCCTGAGGAGAACGGATATCGTATCGATTGTACATCCGATCCGTCACGCGGAATGCGTCGTTGGGGGGAAAACCGGAATAGTTGGTTCCCTGAATATTTACGGGATCTCCGGGCCCTCCCGGTCTGGTGAAAAAGATGTTCTGTTCGCGATCGTGATACGTCGCGTTCCGGACGACTTCTCCTCCGGGCTGGTTTCGCTCCTGATAGGAAAGGTTCTCCAGAGATCGTTCCCCGATTCCGTAATACAACGTATTGGGGTTCGTGTCGTAGATCAAATCCCCGCGTAATCTCCATTTGGAATCGAAGACATACGGAGCGTCGAAACTGATATCCTGATACTGTCTATTTTTGGTCGTATTAAAATACTGCGCGAACATCCGGAAACGATACGGAGTATATTCGAAAAACGGATCGGACTTTTTACCGTTGTTGATCAAGAAGAAACGCACTCCGTATCCGACTCCCACGTTCGGATCCGAGTTCAAAAGCGGAAGACCGGTGGGAAACCAACCTTCCTTCTTTTTGGAAATATCCCGCACGGTGAGACGTCTCATTTCCGAAATCGGAAACGGAAGGTCCTTTCTCGGTTCACGGGGGGGATCCACTCCCAAACCGATGGGTTGTGGAGACAACTGCGAATCATCCGCTTTTTGCTGCGGTTGGGCTTGCGCCGTCCCGGCCAGGATGAACAAGCCGATTGCAAAACTTACGATTGTCAGAAAATTCTTCATGGAGTTCCTGTTTGTATATTTCAGAACAAAACGGAACCTGTTCGCACGGATGCTGTCAATAGGATTTTTCCGGGAATTCGGAAATACATTCGCAAATCTTAGGTCTAACCCCTCTTATTCATAACATTTGGTATAATACCTTGGAAAGAAGGGAATTCGAAAGATCACGTTCTTGTTTCAAACGAATTGCAATTTCTTCCCGAAGATACGGAAAGCCCATCTCGGACGCGTTATTTCCGTTTGAAACGTCCTAAAAAAATTCAAGACAGGAAACGGCCTCTTCTCGGTCGAATTTGGGGTTCCGTCGGTCGATCGGACTTTCGACGCACGTTCTCGGCGCCGAAAGCACTTTGAAGCGAAAATTTATCGGAGATAAATATTATCTCCTACAACGCATACGAAAGGAAACGATCGTATCCGGAATCGAATCCTGCGCCGCCAATCTTGTGATCGGACAGTTTAGAACTTGGATGTCGAATACGGTTTGTGATACTTCCTTAACGGCGGCGACACAATTCCCCGGAACGTGATTCGATCCGGCACCGTAGGTTCCTCCCGGAACATCGATCACCAACTGCGGTCCTCCCGTGCTTCCCACGGAACGGATCTCTTGGTCTAAATTTATATTGAAGATGTTGAGGAGCGGCATATTGTCCGCGTCCAACATTCCGACGGAAACGCCTTCGAAGGCTGAAACACAACTTTGCTGATCCGTCAAAAACGACGTTTCTCCGCCTAACTGTAAAATTGCGGTACCGTCGAGCGGCCGCGGCAAATCCGAAACCGGACTTTGAGAATTGGCGACCGCGAGAATCAGAGGAAAACTTTCGCGTTTTTTCTCATCCTCACAATTATAAAAATTGAATATTATACCGATCAGAACGATAGCTACGGCGTTTCCGAAGTTTTTCTTTGTTTGCATAGGGGATTCCTTGTGTTTTTAGCCCCATTAACAGACCGTTTCTTCGGAATTTTCCGAAAGGAGACGATTTACGTTCCTCCAAAAAGGACATTCATTCCTTCAGGCGATCGGTTTTTACTCGGACCAGACCGGAAACGTATCGAACAGGGATCCGTCACTTGCCCAAATTCAACTTCAGAATGAGATCGTCCTGCGAGACCATACTTCCTTCGGAAACGCAGACCTCCTCCACGATTCCGTCGCCCGGCGCTAGGATATTATTCTCCATCTTCATCGCTTCCACGATCGCAAGCACGGCTCCTTTTTTGACGGAATCTCCGGGGATCGTCAAGATGCGGATCACCTTACCGGGCATGGGACTTTTGATGGAACCGCTGCTCCCTTCTTCGAGATGAATCTCCCGGTTGGAAAGCAGTATCTTCGTGTTCCAACCCTTGTAGTGGATGAAGATCCGGTTTCCCTTCCGGAGAATTCTCCAATGATTTCCGGGTCCTGAAAAAAGACCGTTGCCTTCGCTTTGAAAGTTACGCGAAATCCGGAAGTCGTGCGTCGTTCCGTCTAACAGAATCGATACGGAAGTCTCTCCCGGAGAATTGGAGCGGATGGAAACGGGGATCTCCTCGTCCCTGTGTTTGAATCGAAACGTTTCCTCGTTCACCAAAAACCTCCCTGTCCCGCGGCTTCCCAAATTCCTGCGGATTTTTTCTTTTCGGACAATGCCGCCGCCGCAAAAGAGAACGCATCCGCCTGCGTTGCCCGGTCCGGAGAGAATGCGATGTTCTGTTCTTCGAGAAAGTGCGTGTGCGTAAATCCTTTCCTAAATTCCTCGTGCGAAAGGATTCCCGAAAGATAAAACGTGTTGGTTACGGGTCCGAAGATCACCGTTTCGTCCACGGCCTCCTTGAGACGCGAGGCACATTCCTCCCTCGTTTTTCCCCAAGCGATCATCTTGGCGATCATAGGATCGTAGAACACCGTTATTTCTGATCCGGTCTCCACGCCGGTATCGACTCGTAAAAAATCGCGATCCGGAAATTCAATATATTCTAATATACCGGTGGAAGGTAAAAACTGATTTTCGGGATCCTCCGCGTAAACCCTGGCTTCGATCGCGTGTCCGTTTTGGACGATCTGATTTCCTTTCGTCAGATCGGAAAGTTTTTTGCCCTCCGCGACCCGGATCTGCCATTCCACGAGATCCTGTCCCGTGATGAATTCGGTTACGGGGTGTTCCACCTGTAACCTCGTGTTCATCTCCAAAAAATAGAACTTTCCGTCCTTTCCCAGGATGAATTCCACCGTACCGGCTCCCACGTAACGGATGGATTGCGCGGCCTTGACGGCGACGCTGCAGATCTCGTCCCGAAGCGCGGCGGGAAGATTGGGAGCGGGCGATTCTTCGATCACCTTCTGGTGTCTTCTTTGGATGGAACATTCCCTTTCGAAAAGGTGCATAACGTTTCCGTGTTTGTCTCCGAACACCTGAACCTCGATATGACGCGGGGTTTCGATATATTTCTCCAGGAAAACCGTGCCGTCTCCGAACGCCTTAAGCGCTTCCCTTTGCGCGGATTCGAGAGAAGAGAGAAATTCCTTCGGTTGATAAACGCGTTTCATCCCCTTTCCACCGCCGCCCGCGGTGGCTTTGATCATCAAAGGATAACCGATCTTTTCGGCTTCCGTTTGCAGTTGTTTCGGATCCTGATTTTGTCCGTTGTAGCCGGGAACCACGGGAACTCCCGCGGCCTCCATTTTGATCCTGGAATTGATCTTATCGCCCATCAACTCCATAGACTCCGGACTCGGTCCCAAAAACAGAACCTTCTCTTTTTCTAAAGCCGAAGCGAACTCCGGTTTTTCGGACAAAAATCCGTATCCGGGATGGACCGCGTCCGCCTTGGTCTTACGGACGGCTTCGAGAATATTAGAAATGTTTAAATAAGACGCGGAAGGAGTCGGCTCGCCCACCCTCACGGATTCGTCCGCGAGTTTGACGTGCGGAGAATCGACATCCGCGTCCGAATAGACGGCCACGGTTTTGATTCCCAGTTTTTTACAGGTGCGTATGACGCGTACGGCGATTTCGCCACGATTGGCGACGAGAAGTTTGGAGATCAAGACGCAGTCACCGCGACTTTGTTCGCTTCCGAAGAGATTTCGGAATCCAGAATTTTCTTTTCCCGATCCATGGTTTCGAATACGAAATCCTTAAATTCCTCCCAAGTGGAAAAACGAGTCGGATCGTAGGTCCCGATCTGTTTGTAGGCGACGACGTATCCCTTTTCCAAGGATTGATATCCCGTAAGACCGGATTTAAGCACGATCACCACCGGAATTTTGTTTTCATACGCGAGTTTGATCATTCCCTTTTGCATCGGTTGAATTTGTTCCGTATACGAATTGTGACCTTCCGGATACACCACGAAGGAAGTGTCCGTAAGACCTTTCAACAGATTGCGGACCGAAACGGCGATCGTGGTCGCCTTCGAGGATTCGAACACCTGGGATCCCATCGCCTTCATCCACCAATACGCGATGAGCGTTTTTTTGATCACCTGATTGGCGAGATAGGGTTTGTTCACCACGAGACAATCGTACGGAAAATCCAGTTCGTTGACGTGGTTCAGAAAAATCATATGACCTTTTTCGGGAATCTGAAATTCTCCGATTCTAAGAAAGCGGGTATCGGTCATCCATTGCACCGCGCCGCCCCAAACCGCCGACCCTTTTAAGAAGGCGCGGTTTTTGCGTTTACGATTTCCGAGAAGGGCCCAAAATAACCCGGCGATCAAACTCGGAAATGCGAAACTGAAAACGAGAACGAGAGTGATAAGATACGTCTTGAGAACAATCCTGCGATAGGATTTCGAAAACCGTCCCAAACGGCTTTCCATAAATTTTAATGGGTTCATCGGAAGCAATTTTTTGCGGGAATCCGTTTTTAGAAAAGCTAGTTTTCAAAAAGAAAAAGCCCGCAAACGGAAGCGGGCTTTTTGCTTTCGGTTTTTATTTTCCCGTAGGGGCCTTATCGCCCATCAGCTGTTTGCGTTTTTCCGGATCCCATTTCAGGAAGATTCTGTTTTTGACTTCGTCCTCGTAGATTTTTTCCAAAACGTCCACCGCGTCCCTGCGGTATTCTTCCGGAATTCTTCTGTCGAAAACCGGGCTCAATCTGTGATCCAATTCCAAGGTGGGATTCTGGGAGAAGTCGTATGTGACTCCCTGCAAAAGAACCGGCTCGGAAGGTCCGGGCTTTCCCTCGTCGTCTCGGATCGCTTCCGTTTTCGCGTCGCTCTTAAAAAGGAAGTAATTGTCGTACGGATATTTCAGCTTGAAGATATTGATCGCGTTCGCCCTTGCGTCGCGGCAAAGTTGAATGGCTCCGAGATAATGTTCGATCCGATGTTTTCTATGGCTCGGCTGTAGTTTCTGGTGTTTTTCCAGATGTTTTTCGATCTTGAGGGCGTTGTTGCGCGCCTCTTTGGCGAGACCTAAAAACTTATAACCGGTTTCCATATTCTTTTCGATCGCGTATTTGTTCGTGACGTAATGGAAATCCCTCGGATTGTACATTCTCCTTGTGAGAGGGGCCTCGCGGTCCGCGGTCATATCCTTTACGATATAGGAATTTTTGCTCAACTCGATCGCGATATCCACGAGATTTCTATCTTCCGGATTGTTCTGATTTTTCTTTTCGATCGCGGCTTTCAGAATCTCCTCGGTTCTTTCCACGTAGTATTGGGAAAGTTCTTCCAGAAGCATTTCGGTTCCGAGTTGGGCTTCCAAAAATCTGCGATAGGAATTCACATGATTGCTTTCGAAAAAATACTGAAGACCTTCCTGATAAAGACGTTTGAGTTCCTTATATTTTTTGATCCGATCCCCGTCCGGTTCCGGAGCGTTGCCGGCCTGGTTTCCGCCGGCGGGTTGGGTTTGCTGATTCTGCGCTCCGGGAACTTCGCCTTTGTAGTTTTTAACGATCGGTTCGAGAGCCCGCAGATATACGAGCAGTTCCACCCTTTTTTTATAAGCCTTGCTGGAAACCGCCTCTCCGAAGACGGAAACGGGCAAAATGGAGATCGCGATAAGTATGAGAATCAGTCGTTTCATCGGTTAACCTTTTCCAAAGTTTTTCCGGCTTTGAACCCCGGGGCAACACAGAAATTAGTGCTTTTCTTCCTACTCTATCGGTTAGAATGGTGTCCGAATTGACAGCATGCTCCCGTTTTTTTCGGGTTTTTCACAGTTAAAGGGTATGACAGCAACCGCGCTCGCACAAGGAAAAAAGATTTCGTTCCGCGCAAAGGAAGATTCGGCCTGCCCGATTTGCCACGAAGTTCATCAAAAAGAGAATATGTTCCAAGGCGGAGGGCGTCTGATCGCCGGAAAACTGACGATCGAACTCCGCAGACTCTACGAAAAAAACAAAAAGTTCGGCCGTGTCAGCCCCAACGATTATGTCGTCAGCGTTTGTCCGCGCTGTTTGTATTCCGCGTTCACCAAGGACTGGGCCACTCTCGACGCGGAAGAGAACGAAAAGATCCGTTCCCAATCCGATACGAGACGTTCCAATCTGGAGAAGATTCTCGGCCCTTTGGATTTTTATCAGGATCGCAATCTCGTGTTAGGCGCCGCCTCCTATCTTCTCGCGATCGAATGTTATCAAAACAGAAAACCCACCGTGGCCCCCACCCCGAAAAAGGCGGTTTGTTCCGTACGGGGGGCTTGGTATTTCGACGACCTCAACAACGACTTTCCGAATATGGGATTCGACAAGGTGCGGGATCTTTTGTATCAAAAAGCGGCCTCCTGGTATACCGATACGATGGAAATCATGCAGAGCGGATCCGAACCCGTGGACCAAGCCTCCTATCTATTGGGACCCGATACGGATAAGAATTGGGCGTTCGACGGAGTCATCTATCTTTCCGCGTATCTGACGATGAAATTCAAGGACGAGTTGGCGAGCGAACCCGCGGCAAAACTCAATCTTTTGGTGCGAGCTAAACGAACCCTTTCGCGTTTGTACGGATCCGGAAAGGGTTCCAAATCCAAACCCTCGGTCATCATCGACATGGCCAAAGAACTCTACGACGAATACAACAAAGTCATCGAAGAAATGGGAGGGGAAAAATAAACTACGCCCTCCTCGTCGAATACGACGGACTTTGTTTTCACGGATTTCAAACCCAAAAGAATCTGATCAGTGTCCAAGAGAATCTCGAGGACGCGGCCAAAATTCTGCTCAAAGAACCGATCGCCGTATCGGGAGCGGGAAGAACGGACACGGGTGTACACGCCCGCGGAATGATCGTGAATTTTAAGACGACCAAAACCGTGGAGAACTTCGGGAAATTCCTTTTGAGTATGAATGCGATCACCGATTCCGGGCTTTCCATTTTGACGATGGGGGAAGTGGAAGAGGAATTCGATTCCCGGTTTTCCTGCACTTCCCGGGAATACGAATATCTCATCCTCAACACCAAATTCCCCAGACCGACGTGGAAAAATCGGGCCTTTTGGTATCAACATAAGATTGACGTTCCGCGCTTGGAGGCCGAACTTGAATTATTAAAGGGAGAACACGACTTCCGCAGTTTGGCGAAGGTGATCTCCCTAAAAAATCGATCCACGGTTCGGACCATTTTGGAATCGAAACTGGAACGAAGCGCGGAATTCGACGGTCTCTTGAAGATAAGGATCCGCGCCAACGGCTTTCTTCATAATATGATTCGGATTCTTACGGGTACACTTCTGGAAATCGCAAACGGAAAAAGAAAGGATACGAACGTTCTGGATATTCTTTCCTCCAAGGACAGGACGATCGCCGGAATTACCCTTCCCCCGCACGGACTTTATTTTCTCCGCGCTTATTACGATTCCCATCCGCAAATCGATTCGATGTATTCTCTTCGGGATCTGCAAAAATAAATGTTCTCCCGGATCCGATCCCTTTTCAGATTCGGCGCGGCGCTATCGTTGTGTCTTTTGCCGGGACTGCTCGCGGCCTCGCCCAAAAGTCCGAGCGCGTTCGAACTTTTAGGCGGATACAAACCCGACTTGGGAAACGGAAAATTTTTCTCCGATCTTTTACCTCTGCCCAAACCCGCCGCTCAATCGGGCAATCTTCCCTCTAGCGGAATCATTTCCAAAGAGGAAGAGGAAGCCGCGGAAACGGGAGAAGAGGATCCCGAGGAAAAGATAGAAGGATATTATGATAATCGAAAGTCTGAAATCGGAGTTTGGTTGGGAGCCTCCAATCCTTGGCCCGGTTCGGAAACGCAGAAATATCTGGACACCACCTTGGGGGGCGGATTTTTCTTCCGGATTCCCTGGCCTTGGATCTTTTACCTCGAAATGGGCGCGTTCTACGCAAATTATCTTTCCGCGACCGAACGGGCTTTGACTACGATCCCCGTATATCTCGCGTTAGGTTATAAAATACCGCTCGACCTTCCGATCTCCTTTATCGTACGCGCGGGCGGGGGCGAAGCCTTCGTGGTGGCGAGACCGTCCAATACGTCCCGTTGGGATCCGATGGTGCTCGTGGGATTGGAAACCAGCTTCGTCGCCGGAAAAAAGATCAGGATCGGGATTAGGATCGATTACAATAAGATCTACGAATCCCATCTGGACGCACCCGAGGAGACGAAATATTACTACGCAAGTCCCTACGCGGACTCCAGACTTTCCAATCCGAACTATTACCGCGTCGTGGACACCGAATTTTTCCAATTCGGTTTGATGGTGAGTATATTCCTATGAAACGAAACAGACATATCATCGTATTTTTACTTTCTAATTTGCTAATATCTTTTTGCAGAGTGGGAGATTGGCAGGGGAAAGGATCGAGCGATCCAGTGATCAGCACGCTGTTCAATCAGAGAATGATGCTCCTCGCCAAGGGGACGTATGCGACGGACAATCCGATCGGATTCGAGGCGTATTCGGGAGGAACGGGAGCCATTTATCAGGATACTACCGGAACCGGATTCGATCCTATTTTCGATCTATCGGGAATTCCTCTCGCGCAAAATCTTCCGATCTTCATAGACATCGGAGAGATCCGGATTTCGACGAAATACCAACAGGGACTTTTCGATCTGAGTCTGATCAAAAACGTAAAAGACACGAAAAAATTCTGGGACGAAATCGCCCCCAACCGGCAGGTATTCTGCACGATCCCGTATACGACCAATTCCAACTCCTGCCGATTGAACGACGGAGAACTGAAGGCGATCCAATTCTTTAACGGAGAAGGAGTTGTGTATCCTTCCAACGATCCCACTTCCGCCACCGATTGGGGAGCGTTCGGAAACGGACCGGTTCAGTTTTATTACACCGGGTTGTATCTGCGTTCTCTCGTGACCGCGTGGGCGACGGAACCCGGTTTGACGTTCTCCAATCTGACCTTATTCGACAATTACCGGGTGCCGGGGATCAACATAGTTCCCAGATTGAGTTATAGACCGGGCGCCGATTCCACGACCAAAACGATCTTCCCTCCGCTCGTATTTCCCCTTTTGTATAAGGTGGAAAACGGGGACCAGGATATGCTCGTATATCCGGGATTCGATCCTTATATACTGGAGGTAAGGATGAATCTGAAGGAGAATCTGATGGTTCATTCCTACGTTTCCGGATTGGGCGGCGTGCGGACTCTGATCGGAGTCAGCGATTGGAAGTCGGATTCCGATCACAAAGGGGAATCGGATATGGGAGGCGGCTTACTGTTGCGCTCCCGGATCATCCGTCCCGAAATCGCATCCAGCTTAACCGTGTTAGGTGGAACGGCTTCGACGACGCATTACTACGGCGTGTATAGAATCACCGAGACCGACATCGACAATAAACTTCCGCTGATCTCCTCTCCGGTGCAGGGATCGGTGACTAGAATGAAATACATACATCCGGGGGATTACCGGATCCGTTGTCTCGGAGATCTCGTAAAAGTGGACGGATATCCCGAGTCCACGGTTCGGGAAACCACGTTCACGGTTCCGGATAACGCACCCCGTTCCGACGTCCAAGTCAACCTGAGTTGTCCGTAAACCTCCGCGGTTTACGATTTTTACGACGAGGGAAGACTCACCTCGCTTCAGCCGATTCTATCCTTCACCACCCTATGATGCGACCCATAGGGAGCATCATTCGAGTTATTTCCGCGAAACTTCCGTGAGGTTTTAGCGCGGACCCGCCTATTCTTTGTTAGCTGAACCCAAAAGGGAAGACTCACCTCGCTTCAGTCGATTCTATCCTTCACCACCCTATGATGCGACCCATAGGGAGCATCATTCGAGTTATTTCCGCGAAACTTCCGTGAGGTTTTAGCGCGGACCCGCCTATTCTTTGTTAGCTGAACCCAAAAGGGAAGACTCACCTCGCTTCAGTCGATTCTATCCTTCACCACCCCATGATGCGACCCATAGGGAGCATCATTCGAGTTATTTCCGCGAAACTTCCGTGAGGTTTTAGCGCGGACCCGCCTACTCTTTGTTAGCTGAACCCAAAAGGGAAACGAAGTCATCTTTTTCGGATTGGGATAAAGACCGATTCCTCCGAATCCGGATCGTCGTTTTTGTACGATTCTCCCATTACTTCGAAATGCGGCCTGTCGTCCAAGAGATATTCGGAAGCGGGCAACCAAACCCGAAAAATACGTTCGAAAAAACCGGAGGCGTCCCGAGGCAGCCCCTTATAAAGAAAGGATGCGTACAATCCTCCGGGAAGACGCAGGGATTCCCAACCTTCCCGGATCTCGGAACTTTGCACTTCGACCCCGGCCCATTTTTCGAAAGAAACGTTCGGGTGAAAGTTTAGAAAAAAACCGGGTTTATAAATCGAGATCGAATACAAATCTTCGTTTTTACGGTTTCGTATTTCGGAACGACGGGGCATAAAAGTTCTCCAAAGTTCCGCGGTTTTGTTCTCGGCAAATGAGGTTTCGGTTTTGATACCCACGATTGAAACGGGATCCAGTGACGCTATATTCGGTTTCATACGATCCAATCATGAAACGAAAAGAAAGGATCGTAGTCAAAGAATTTTACGATCCCGCCGCAAACGAAGTCGATGAGATCCGGTTTTTTCTTGAAAAGGAAATCGCCGTCTTTAGATTGAAATCTCGCCGTATCCGGAGGTCAGTCCGACGACGGAACCCGTATTTTAAGACCGAACAAAACGGACTCGTTTTCGAAACGAAGAGATAAAAGATCAAAACACGAATGAAAAGAAAAGCCTGCGTATTCTTCTTAATCGTATTGGTATTGTTAGTCGGCGACGTTTTTCCTGAGGATTTGATCACCTTCACTAGATTCAGACAAATCGTCCCTCTGGAAGGAGTCACGACGGATTCGGAGTTCTTTGTGGACGCGAGACTTCCCAGATTTTCGGCTCTCGTCTCCGTGGTCGGTCCCGTCGCAGAAACCCCGAAAGAAGAGCGTTGGCCTATCGTTTTTCAGGAAAATCAGGATCGTGAATCCTTAAATTTCGAAGAATACGGCTTCGAGGTTCTTCTTAAAAGCAGAAACGAAATTCAGAAGGTTTTTCTGACGAAAACCCAAATTCCCGAAATCGAAAAGGCCGCAAAAGCGGGTACAATCCTCAAAGCCTCGATCGTATATTACGGTTATACGAAAAACAAAAAAAGGGTTTTTCTATTGTCCTCCTTTTCCGAATCGAATGTCAAAGCCGACAAGAGCATCTGTTTTGCGGACTCTTTGCTGGACGTCCGTTTGGGCTCCGACTACGCCGAAACGATCGCCGACGCGGAAACGAAATTCGGTCCGAGTTATCAGGATATGCAGATTCGGGACAAAAAAGGAAAGGTTTTCGTGATCGACCGCGAAGGCAAAACGGTGCTCTACATCTACGACGGAGGGGAAGAGGAACGGAATAAGGTTCAATCCCTTCAATTAAGCACGTACGGAAATTCTAGACAAAGAGCGGTTAAAAACGTGTTCTTCGGGGACGACGCGGCCTTCGCCTCCAAAAAGTTAGGGATACAATTCAAGGTGCATAGACAGACGGACGAAACGGATATCCATTATTACGATTACTCGGGGTGTACGTTCGAAACGAAGAACAAGAAGGTGTTTTCAATATTCATTACGGAAGAATAATATAGCCTTTATGAGCGCAAACTCGCGGCTGCGGGCCGCCGTTCGCGAAAAGGACCGTCTTGTCGTGATTCCGACACGCGCCCTGATACGAGACACCCCCCGCCCGTGTTGGGTGGAGGAGGTGGGTCCGGCGGGAAAAATTCCGGATCGTTTCCTTATATCAGAAAATTCTAATTTTGTAAAGCGCAATCCTAATGTTCGGCCAAGTAGGAATTCCCGCGAAGGAACCGCAAAAAATCCGAAAAAACCGGATTCGAACCTTGAGCTCTATTCCGATCCAAAGACGTAAAAACCGCGATTTCCGCGGTTCAATCCCTCATTTCAGAATTTCGTCCTGACGTCCCATCAACTTAATTCCGAGACGGGGACCGATCTCCTGAACGATTCTGGAAGCGACGTAGTTTCCCCAGCGAACGGATTTCTGCAGACTCAATCCGTGCGTCAGCCCGTAAAGAACGCCCGCGGCAAAACAATCCCCCGCTCCGGTCGTATCGACGGGCTTCACCGGAAATCCGTCCACGTGGGAAATCGTTCCGTTCTCCGCATAATAAGCACCATTTGCGGAATCGGTCATAAACACGAGAGGAGAAAGACCCGCGATGAACTTCAGTGCCTCGAGTTTATCCTCCTTTTCGGAAAGCGCTTTGGCTTCCTCCGTGTTGCAGAATACGATATCGAAATACTCTTTCGTCAAACGGACGAACTCGTCCCGAGAACGATTGACGCAGAACGGATCGCTGTACGTATAAGACACCTTGATTCCGTTCTTTTTGGATTCCTCCATCGTGAACACGGATGCCTCTTTCGTTCCGGGTCCGTCCCAGAGATATCCTTCTATATAGGAAATGGAGGAGGCCTTCAGCAGATCCGTATCTATATCCGATTTTTTTAATGTAGTCGAAATCCCCAAATGGGTGAGCATCGTACGCTCCGCGTCCGGCGTGGTCATCACCACACAAGTCCCCGTATGTCCCTGCGGATCGGGAATCGTTTTAAAAACGATTCCCGCGTTTTCCATGTCTTTCTTGTAGAATTCGCCGTACGTATCTTCGGAAACTTTTCCCGCATAAACCCCGGTTCCGCCGGAATTGGCGATCGCGATCATCGTATTCGCAGCGCTCCCCCCGGAACGCAATTCCTTCTTGCGGCCTTCCAAACCGGTCAAAACCTCTCCCTGTTTTTCGGCGTCCACAAGAGTCATGATTCCTTTGTCGAATCCGAGTCTCTTTAGGAACACGTCCTCGGTCGGAACCAATATATCCACGAGCGCGTTTCCGACTCCGAATACGTCGTAATGTTTCATCGTTCTATCCTTTTCGTTTCCATTCGATCAATTCCCAGCCGGTGTCCTCCCGAAAATGGATTCCCTCCCCTCCGATCCTCTCCTTGAGAAGTTCGAGGAATTCCTCCTTTCTTTCGGTGATCACTCCGCTAAAAAGAAAATGATCCGTTTTTACGGATGCAATTTTTTGAATATTCGCTTTTAATACCGCGAAGGTTATGTTGGCGATCAACAGATCCCATTCTTCGTTTTGTACGGCTTCGTGATCGAAACCGCCCTCTTCCACGATCATCTGCGCGGAAACGATTCCGTTTTCGTCCCGGTTGAAGGTCGCCGAACGGACCGAATTGGGGTCTATGTCCACCGCGAGAATTTTGGACGCTCCCGACTTGGCCGCGGCCACGCTCAAAATTCCGGAACCGGTTCCTACGTCAGCGATCCTTTTTCCGTTTAAGGAAAGATATCCCATTCTTCCCAAAACCAAACGTGTGGTTTCGTGATGACCGGTTCCGAACGCGAGCCCGGGATTGATGAGCAATGGAAGAATTCCCTCCGGAGTCGTACTCGCGGCGGTTTCCTTTTCCCAAGTAGGAATCACGCGATACGTTCCCACGGTGAACGGTTTGTAGAATTCCTTATAGGCCTCTTCGTATTCCTTGGTTTCGATCCAACGGGCTTCCCAATAAAAGGATTCCCCCGCGTTGGCCTTTAGATAAATGAGAAGTTTGGTTTCGTTTTCCCGATCCTCTTCGGCGAGATATACGCGGAATTTCGTATCGTCGGAGATGATCTCCTCGTTCGGAGCGCGCGGAACTTCCCGATCAAACAGAATTTCGTAATATCCCGCGACTCCGATCTCGTCCAGGAATTCGGTGAATTCCTCCGCGATCTCTTTCGATATGTTAAGAATGATTTCCCTGTATTTCAAGTTGTTTCCCGAACGTCGGCGTTTTCCAAAATTTCCGCCTCTACGGGTGTGTCATCCAGGATTTCCCTCTCCCGAACGAAAGCCCGGAAGTCTCGAGCGATCCAAACCCAGATTCCCACGAAAAGCGCGGTGGAAAGCCATCCTCCGAATCTGGATTGTGGTAATACGAAAAAGTTGAAAAGACCGTGTTGTGAAACCGCGAGCAGAAACGCCAAAAAAAGATAAACGGGACGTTCCTTCGATTCCTTAAAATTGGATTTTAAAAACGCCAATGAAAAACATAGGTTGATGAGAAAGTGCGCGTTCGACGAACGGATCGTCCTTCCGACGAACATCGCGATCCGATCCTCCTCCTTCGCGTTGAAGATATAATTCGCGTTTTCCACCCCCGCAAATCCGAGGGCGACGAACCCTCCGATCAATACGATCTCCTTTTTGAAGGTGTATCGTTTCCAATCGAACGCGAACAACAGACCCGCGAAAAAAATCAGACTTCCTTTGCAGAATTCCTCCATCATTCCCGCCTGAATAAACGCGATATGCGCGGTTTGTGTGAGTATATGTCCGGAACGTTTGGGCGCCGCCATCTTCACATCCGGCCAAAAAATGGGATGCAGTTTGAGCACGATCTCCGTGGAAAGATATCCCAAAAACAAAGCCAATAAAACCAGAAAGATCCTCTGCACCGTGTTTTTTCCCGGAAACAAAAGGATCAAAAACGCCCCCCAAGGAAGAACGGAAAGAAATCCGAGCGACGCAACTTCGACGTTCATAATTCCTCCATATAACGGCCGTCATACATCATCACGAGTTCCTTCTGCAGTTGCGTGGGCATCGCTTCCGGATCGATGCTTCCGTTCCAAAAAAGTTCTGTGACTCGGACGTAACCTTTCGTACCGGGAGGAGGCATCAAAGGCGAAAGACTTTCGATCAATTCCAAGGTCATCTGATCCTGTTCCGGATATCCGGAAGCTTCCACAAGATCCACGTCCACGACCTCTCCGTCCGGTGTGATCGTATACGCGACCACGGAGGAATAATTCCGCGGAGCGCGTCTCCAATATTCCATAAACGATTCGGGGCCCCGCATTTTGGCGGAGATGTAATTGGAATACGTCGCGGGTAATTTTTTTCCGCGTACCTGTTTGACCTCTCCCTTGACCCGTCCCTCTTCCGCGGGTTTGTCGTCCGGAATTTTCTCCCCTTCCTTTTGTGTGGGGGTTTCGGTTCCGGAAATCACGCCCCCGTTAAGACCCTGGACCTCGTCGGGAAGATTGGGATCGATAAAGTAGAATTCCAAATTCTCCGGAGTGAAATGAGTGCGCTGCCGTTCCTGTTCCTTTTGTTCCTTTTTTCTCTGCAACGTCACGGGAATGACGAGGATCAGGGACGCGATGATCAGATGCAGCAGAAGACTATAGGAAAGATTTCCGATGAACACCGATTTGGCGTTCGATTCCTCCGGGGTTTTGCGGAATTCCCGCTTCAAAAGATATTTGGATAAAAGATGAATTCCTACGATCGCGGTCGCGACGAACAATGCGGGCAGAATGCTGGAAGTGATCTCGAAAAACTTCTGATCGCGGACTCCGGGTTTCAAACCCATGGACATGAGAAAGCGGATGCCGTCCGCAGGTTCGATCCAGGAAAAAAACGCGGTCGCTAAAAACAGAAGACCGAGCAGATACAAAAACAGGATCGAAAATCCCTTCCACAAACTTCCGAGATAGATATGACCCCAACCCGGAAAAAGCCAATCCCTGAGTTTGGCGTATTTTTGTTTGAGTAGGCCCCTCTCTCCGTCGAATCCTGCGTAACGCGCGATCCTGGTTTGTCTTTCGAAGATCTTCCAAGGTTTTCGAAAAAGGAAGAATTGTTTTCCCCGGCTGAACAGCGTATCTCCCGCGATCACGATCGAGAAGAAATACAAAAAGCTGTCCTCTAAAATTCCGAGCTGCCCGTATTCCAAACGATACGGATCCTGAAACACAAGACGAGAAGTAAGATAACCGGCGGCCAAAAGTACGATCAGTTTAAAATGGATCCGTTCTATTTTTTCTTCGGGAATCAGACGCGCCGGAAGATGTGCGGTTTTTTCCCTTTGTTTTTTGAGATAAACCGAATGACCGAACAAAAGGATCAACCCCAAAAGGACGTAAAAGCCGACGAGCCATTCCCCCAGTTCCAGGATCAGCGATCGTACCAAACCTTCCGCGACCGGAGAAAGAATGACGGCGATTTCCAGAGGATATAAAACGCTCCAACAAAGTATCTGAAACAGAAGCGAACCGAAGGCGGAGGCGCGCACCTCTCTTCCTTTGGGAAACGCGAATAAAACTCCTAAGGGAAAGAAAATTCCCAGTCCCAGAAAGGGGGAACTCCAGGACAAAAAATTAACGCCGAAGATGACTAATTTCTTTTTCAGGCAAGGTCTCCTTGGACTCTGCAAAACCGATTTCTATCAACCATTGGACCCGGAATGGGAGCGCAGGCAAACAAGAAATCCGCCCCACCGGGGAATTAAAATACTTTATTCCGAAGTCCGGAGAAGAATCCTGGACGCATGGAAAAGAAAGAAAGTCTCGATTCCTCGTTGAAGGAAATCGTATCCGTTTGTAAACGTAGGGGGTTCGTCTATCCCGGTTCCGAAATCTACGGAGGCTTATCCAACACCTTCGACTACGGTCCTTACGGGGTCGAACTTCTCCAAAATCTAAAACAACTCTGGTGGAAATATTTTGTCCACTTACGCGAGGACGTGGTGGGATTGGATTCCTCCATTCTTCTCAATCCAAAGGTTTGGGAAGCGTCCGGACACGTTTCCAACTTCAACGATCCTTTGATCGATTGTAAAAACTGTAAGACCAGAATCCGCGCCGACAAGTTCCTGGAAGACCAAAAGGGAGAGGGTTTTGCGAACGGACTCACCTTGGAAAAAATGAATCTGGTCATCAAGGAAAACAACTTCGCCTGTCCGAGTTGCGGACAACGCGGAACCTTCACGGAAGCGCGCGACTTCAACCTGATGTTCAAAACCTCGCACGGCGCGAGCGCGGAAGACGCGTTGGACATCTATCTCAGACCCGAAACCGCGCAGGGAATTTTCCTAAACTTCAAGAACGTGGTTTCCACCACGCGCAGAAAGATACCGTTCGGAATCGCGCAGATCGGGAAATCCTTCCGGAACGAAATCATGGCGCGCCAATTCGTGTTTCGGACCCGCGAGTTCGAACAGATGGAGATGGAATTTTTCTGCGAACCGGGAACCCAAAAGGAATGGTTCAAACACTGGGTGGATTATTGTATGAATTGGCTCACGACGCAGGTGGGGATCAAAAAGGAGAATCTGAGGGTGCGCGAACACGAAAAGGAGGAACTCTCCTTTTACAGCGAAGGAACCTCCGACATAGAATTCAAATACAACTTCGGATGGGGGGAATTGTGGGGAATCGCCTCCCGGACCGACTACGACCTGAACCAGCACCAGAAATTTTCGGGCGAAGACCTGAAGTATCAGGATCAGGTCAATAACAAGAAGTACGTTCCCTTCGTCGTAGAACCCGCGTTAGGCGTTAATCGACTGTTTTTGGCGGTCGTAGCGGACGCCTACGAGGAGGAAAAACTTCCCGACGGAGAAACCAGAACCGTACTCCGGTTTTCGCCCAAGATCGCTCCCGTAAAGGCGGCGGTTTTTCCTTTGATGAAAAAGGACGGTCTTCCCGAAAAATCCAGGGAAATCTTCGCGGATCTCGCCAAACTCGGAAACATAGAATACGACGACGGAGGCGCGATCGGAAAACGCTACAGACGTCAGGACGAGATCGGAACCCCCTATTGTATAACAGTAGATTATGATACTCTAAAGGATAATACCGTAACGGTCAGGGAAAGGGACAGTATGTCGCAGGAGCGGATTCCCGTTTCCGGACTAAGAACCTGGCTTTTCGAACGACTTTAGGCGGACGGACGTCCTTTTCCGATTCAGATATGCATCGTTGGATTCCGAATCGGGAGTTAAACTCGCTGGACCTTTCTGAATTGGCGTCTCCGGAAAGGGCTTTGTCAGAGGAATGCGAACGGATCGAAGCGAACGTCGGCGCGGATTCTGGTCTTACAGTTTTTACAATCGATCAAAGGAT
>NZ_NPEF01000369.1 GCF_002811955.1 Leptospira ellisii | reverse complement strand
ATTCCGAAAAGAACGGAGGATTTCTTCTTAAGGAAATCGCCGGGGCATATCAGTTCATCACCAACGAAAGTTTCGCGGAACTCCTCGGAAACATCTTCAAGGAAAAAAGAAGAGAACAACTTTCCAAATCTAGTTTGGACACGCTCGCCATCATCGCATACAAACAACCCATCACACTTCCCGAAATCGACGAGATCCGCGGGGTTTCCTCGCGCGCCATGGTCACTTCCCTGATCTCCAAGAAGCTGGTCAAACCGATCGGAAATAAGGAAGTTCCGGGAAGACCGGCGTTGTACGGAACCACGAAAGAATTCTTGATTCATTTCGGATTGAATAAACTATCGGATCTTCCGGCTCCCGTAGAAGTAAAAGAGCTGAAATTCGAAAACCTGGACGATCTACTCGAAAATGAGTGACTTGGATCAAAGACTAAAGACATTTCGCGATCAGATCGATTCGCTCGATAAGGAAATCGTAAAAGCGATTCAAACCAGAGCCGAATTCGCGTCCAGGATCGGAGAGATCAAACGCGAACGGAACGAACCCGTGTTCCGTCCCGATCGTGAAAAGGAAGTTTACGAAAAGATAAAGTCTTTGAGCGAAGGGCCGTTGCCCGACAAGGTTCTACTCGCCATCTATCGAGAGATCATGTCCGGATCCATCTCCGTGGAAAAGGGATTGGAGGTGGGATATCTCGGTCCCGCGGGTTCCTTTTCCAACCAAGCGGTCCGCGCGCGTTTCGGGGCTTCGATCAACGCGCTGGAATTCAATTCCATTCCGGACGTGTTCCGCGCGGTGGAAACGGATAAGATCGACTACGGAGTCGTTCCCGTGGAGAATTCGAGCGAAGGTCTCGTCAATTCGACTCTCGACCAGTTTTTGGTTTCGGATCTTCTCATCTACTCGGAACATTATCTTAGAATCAACATCAGTCTTCTCGGATTCGAACACGATCTTTCCAAGATCAAAACGTTGTACGGAATCAAAATCGCGAATTCCCAGTGTAAAAATTGGCTCGCGGCCAATCTTCCCCACGTCGAAATCGTGGAAACGTCGTCCACCGCCAAGGCCGCGCAAATCGTAGCGGAGAAAAAAACGGGATGCGCCGCGATCGCTTCCTCCATCGCCGCGGAAATCTACGGACTCAATCTGATCCGAGAATCGATCGAGGATCTTGCGGACAATACGACCCGATTTTTGATCATCGGAAAAAACCAATGTCCTCCCACCGGAAACGACAAAACTTCGGTCGTGTTCTCCTGTCCCGATAAACCGGGCGCTTTGTATCGCGTGCTCAAACCTTTCTTCGATCATCAGCTCAATCTGACCAAAATAGAATCCAGACCCACGAGACGGAATTCCTGGGAATACAACTTCTTCATCGACTTCAACGGTCATCAAAAGGACGAATCGATCCGGAACGTCCTCGCAAGTCTGAAGGAGAATACGATTTTCCTGAGGGTACTCGGTTCCTATCCGATGTCTCCGCAAAACCTGTGAAATCCGAATTTTCTAATATTCTAATATATGGGCTGGGGCTTATGGGAGCCTCGCTGTCCCTCGCCCTCAAAAAGAAAGGGATCGAGGCTCGTGTTACGGGGGTCGTGTCCTCCTCCAAAAGTAAGGAGAAGGGGATCGCACTCGGGTCGGCCGACGCGATTCTGACGGCGGAGGAGTTCCGTTCCTCGGACGCCTGGAAGAATTACGATTTTATCATATTCGGAGTTCCGGTGGATTTGACCGTGAAGCTCGTATCCGAACTTCACGCCGATTATTCGGGGACGATCACCGATCTAGGATCCACCAAAAAGGAGATCGTCGCGGCGGTGGAATCCCGTTTTACCGGTCCTCACAATTATGTATCCTCGCATCCCATGTGCGGATCCGAGGAATCGGGACTGGAATTCGCGAACGCGTCGCTCTACGAGGGGAGGCTTTGTATCCTCACTTCTCCGAAGAACGCGAAGCCTGAAATCAAATCGCGTCTGGAACGTTTTTGGAAAAGCGTAGGCGCGGATACGATCGAAATTCCCGCCGACGATCACGATTCCATCCTTTCGTATCTATCACATTCTCCTCATATACTTTCCTCGATGATGGCGGATTGGGCCGCCAATCAGAACATCGTAAAACGGTACACGGATCTTTCCCCGATTCCCCTCAACGGAGGCGGATTCCGGGACATGACGCGTATCGCGGGTTCCAATCCGAAGATGTGGGCGGCGATTTTCGGATCCAACCGCGAGGAGATATTCCGTTCCCTTTCCGATTTCCGGAACCGACTCGATGTCATATTAGAAAAATTGAATCCAAAAAACGTCCAAAATCCGGAGGAATGGGAGAGGTTTATGGAAAACTCCCGCAGATCCAGGGATTATATTTTGAAGAACCAGGATGATTCCAAAAAACGTTAAACTCAAGTCCAGGGAAATTTCCGTTCCGGGAGACAAATCCCTATCCCATCGTTCCGTGCTTTTCGCGGCCTTGTCCAAAGGAAGGTCGCGGGTCACAGGATTTCTCGAAGCGGAGGATCCACTCAATACTATGGCCGCGTTCGCAAAACTCGGATTAAAGGTCTCGAAAGTGCGTCCCGGAGAATATGAATTCGAAAGCCCGGGTAAGGACGCCCTGGTTTCGCCTAACGCTGAACTCGATTTCGGAAACGCAGGAACGGGAATCCGATTGTCCGCGGGAC
>NZ_NPEF01000368.1 GCF_002811955.1 Leptospira ellisii | reverse complement strand
CTTTTTTATTACCTCCGAATCTACTCGAAAACCCGTCATCAATCCGACAGCCTGGCCGGGGTTTTTCGTGCGGCGCGGTTTTTTAAGAATTTTCCGAGGGGGCGCCCGGAATCTCCCGATGTGGGTGTGGGAACTCCCGTAAATTTGCAGTGGTCGGAACCCCGGCCAGGCTGTCGGATTGATGACGGGTTTTCGAGTAGATTCGGAGGTAATAAAAAAGCCGGACTTTTTACGGTCCGGCTCGGCGCGCGTCCTTGAAAAAGAACAGAACGTTTAGGTTTCTTTGAGCGCCGTTACGATTTCTTGAGTCGCTTTTTTCCCGTCTTGGAAATACATAAGCGCGTTGTCCTGGATGAACAGAGGGTTGGGAACTCCCGCAAATCCGGGGCTCAAGCTCCGTTTGATTACGATTACGGTTTTCGCCTTGTCCACATCCAAGATCGGCATTCCCGCGATCGGGCTGCCCGGATCGGTTTTTGCGAGCGGGTTCACCACGTCGTTCGCTCCGTTGATGATCACGACGTCCACTTGTTCGAAGGAAGGATTGATTTCGTCCATTTCCTTCATCTTGTCGTAAGGAATATCCGCTTCCGCAAGAAGAACGTTCATGTGACCCGGCATCCTTCCCGCAACGGGGTGAATCGCGAACTCTACGTCGATTCCCCTGTCCGTTAGTATATTATAAAGATCTCTTACTGCATGTTGCGCTTGCGCGACCGCCATTCCGTAACCGGGAACGATCACGACTCTTTGAGCCATATCGAGAAGCATCGCGACTTCTTCCGCGGAAGTGCTTTTGGTTTTTCCGGCGTAAATGTCCTCTCCGCCTTTGGAATTGTCAACCGCCGCACCGAGACCGCCGAAAAGGACGTTCGGAAGGGAACGATTCATCGCCTTACACATGATTTGTGTAAGAATGATTCCGGAAGCCCCCACGAGAGAACCCGCGATGATCAAAACGTTGTTTCCGAGAACGAATCCGGTTGCCGACGCCGCGATCCCTGAATAAGAGTTCAGAAGCGCGATTACCACCGGCATGTCCGCTCCACCGATCGGCATTACGAGAAGAATTCCTAAAACGGAACCGACCACGACTACGTACCAATACCATTCTATCTTTTCCGGTTCGATGACTACGAAGTAACTGAGAACGATGGAACCGATGAAGAATAAAACTTTTACGATTTGATCGCCCGGATAACGGACCGCTTTTTCGGAGAGAAGTCCTTGGAGTTTTCCGTAAGCCACAAAACTTCCGGTAAGAGTCACCGCTCCGATGATTCCGGATGCGGCCGTTGAAATCGTAAACTGATAGGATTTTAAAAGTTCAAGGTTAGTTCCTTGCTGAAGAACTTCCATCACGGCCGCACCGGCGACGAGAAAGGAAGCGAGTCCTCCGAAACCGTTCAGTGCAGCAACGAGCTGAGGCATGGAGGTCATCTCCACTTTTACGGAAAGATAAACTCCGATCGCGGTTCCTACGATAAAACCGGCGAGGATGTATTCGTACGCCAATCCCTTTTCCACGAGCGCCGCAGCAACCGCGAAAAACATTCCCACCGCGCCCACGAAGTTTCCTTTTACGGCGGTCTTAGGATGAGAAAGAAGTTTTAATCCTACGATAAAAAGAATCGAGGAGAGAAGATAAACTAAATTGATGATCGATTTTTCCATATTCTTACTTTTCTTTCTTCTTGAACATTCCTAACATTCTATGAGTCACTAAAAACCCGCCTACGACGTTGATCGTAGCGGCGACCATCGCGATAAATCCGATGATATTGATCAAAGGACCGTTCACGGAATGAAGAGAAAGGATCGCTCCAATGATCGTAATTCCGGAAATAGCGTTGGAACCCGACATAAGAGGAGTATGTAAAAGCGGAGGAATTCTTGTGATAACCTCGAAACCTACGAATACGGCTAACAAAAAGATCGTCAGGTAACCTACGAACTGTTCCATAATAACTTTTCCTAATCAGAGATTCCTTCCCGGAAGATGTTGGGGAAGGCCGGGTAAACCGATGGGATCACTTTTCAGAAACTCCTGTCTCCTGAAAACCTTTTTTTCTCAAGAGACAGGCGTCGCATTTTCCGCAGGCTTTCCCGTTTTGCGGGTCGTAACAGGAGAACGTAAGATGAAAGGGAACCTTCAACTTGTTTCCTAAAAGTACGATCTCCTTCTTGGAAAGATTCTTCCCAAAGGTAAGACGAACCTTGGCTTCCGCAAAAGATAAGAATTCGAAAGAAAGGAATTCCGAGCCGAACCGGAAATCTTCGAAGGACAAAAACGACAAAGCCGTGGTTCTATTGTCCGGGGGATTGGATTCCACAACTTGTTTATACCAAGCGATCGCGGACGGGAAGGAAGTCAGAGCGCTCTCCTTCGACTACGGACAAAGACACAGAATCGAACTTTCGTACGCGAAAAAAATCGTCCGCAAACTCGGAATTCCGCATACGATCCAAAAGCTGAAACCCGACTTGTTCTTAGGTTCTTCGTTGACTCAGAAGTCGATCAAGGTTCCGAAAAATTCCCTCGGAAAAGACGAAATTCCGAACACGTATGTTCCGGGACGCAACATTCTTTTTCTTTCCTTCGCGGTATCTCTTGCGGAAGGGACCGGTTCGGATTCCATCTACATCGGAGTCAACGCGATGGACTATTCCGGTTATCCGGATTGCAGACCCGAGTTCATCAAAATGTACGAGATGGCGATTCAACTCGGAACGAAAAAG
>NZ_NPEF01000367.1:2128-2787 GCF_002811955.1 Leptospira ellisii | reverse complement strand
TCGTTCGGACGGATCTTTTTGCGATGAGGTCGATTGGTGACCAACGCCGAAAAGTTATCCGCAATCGCGTAAATTCTGGCCTGTTCCTCGATCGCGGTCGCGCTCAATTTCTGGGGATAACCGTTTCCGTCGTATCGTTCGTGGTGTTGTAACGCGACGATCGCAAGGTTGTTTTTCAGCTTCATTCTTTGGGAAAGAATCTGATATCCCAGAATCGTATGTTTCATAACGGTCTTGAATTCCTCGTCCGTAAGTTGTTCGTTTTTTTCCGAAACGGAAGAAGGAACCTTACACATACCGATGTCCGCGAGGAGACACGAAATTCCCAGGTCGAGCATTTTCGGTCTGGAGTATTCCAACAATTTTCCCAAAATCAGGGAATAGAAAGTGGCGTTCGAGATCTGATTGTAGAGATAATAACCCGTGGGATTATTCGCGAGAATGAGATACGAGATGTTCTGATTGCTTCTTACGAAGTCGGTCAGTTTTTCCGCGATTTCCCGAACGGGGGCCACTTCCAACGGTTTTTCGTCGACGGTTTTTTTGAAAACGTCCTGAAGGACCTGTGTCGTTTCTCTAAATAAATTTCCGAACGTGACCTTAATGCGGTTGAGATTGTCGTAGATCGCCTTGAGGGGTTGCAGTTCGTCTTCCACGAC
>NZ_NPEF01000367.1:0-2118 GCF_002811955.1 Leptospira ellisii | reverse complement strand
GTTTACGATGATATCGTCTATATTCGTTTCCAAAACTTCAGAATCGAAATCCGCGCCTAATTGTAGGATTTCTCCGGCTGTCATCACTTCCCGAATGCCGAACTTATTCAAACGGTCCAGATCGCTGTCGGTCACCGGCGTGTTGGAGGTGATAAATAGATTTTCCTTATCTAAATAAACGGGTTTCGTAAAACGCATTCCCGGTTTCAGTTCGGATACGGCGAATTTTTTCATTTACGCTTTCCTTTTTCCGGAGCTCGGTTCCAATTCCAATATCATGGCGAATATGGCCCCTACGGCCCGGTATAAATTTTCCGGAATTTCCTGTCCGACGGGCAGTTCGGAAAGCGACTCGGCGAGAATCGGATTTTTAAAGATCGGAACGGAATTTTTTTGAGCGAGGTTTCGGATCGTATTCCCCAGCAGGCCGGAAGCGGAAGCCGTTATCACCGGAGCGTCGTTTTTTAAAGGAACGAATTTCAAAGCAACACTGATCATTTAAGCATTCCACTCCTTCCGAGTCACGGACGGTTTATAGGACAAATTATAGCCTTTGTATTGTACGGAAGACTCGGTCAGAATTCTCTTAAATGTTTCGGCGTTTTGGCAAGCGTGCAAGTACATTTTATAATTATCGAAAGTTGCGTGAATGAGTAGGTCCTCTCCGGAAATTTCCTTCCATAAGAATAAAACAAGAGTCTTCCCCGTTTTTTCGGTTTGAATGCGAAATAAGAATTTTTTCTCCTCTTTGCTCGAATCCAAAATTCCTTCCGCATTTCCATCCTTTACTTCCCAGCGGAAGTACGGCAATTCCGCACTCCATTCTAAAAACGGATAATACGATTTTAAAACTTTAAAAATCGCTGTCTCCGGAGAGACGTCCTTGGATTCGAATCCGCTCATCTTTTCGGCCAGTTCTTGAATTCCGGAATCCATCGTTTCCAATTTTGATACGGGAGAATCGAAAGCCGACACTTCGCGTTCTAAAATTTTGAGTTCGATTCCTTTTCTACCGGATTTGACGACTAACGTTAAAATTTCCCCCGAGAATAAAGGATGATCCGTTTGTGCCTGGAGTTTTTTTCCGGCGATTCCGAGCCAAGCTCCGCCCGGAAATAGTTCCAAAACGGTCGCTTTCCATTTGGAATCCAAAGCGGGGAAAAAGGATTTTTCCGAAGATAAACCCGCACCTACGGTATCCCGAAAATCGAGCAGGCGTAGATTCCCCACAGATGGATCCGCAGAAAGTTTCATAAGAATTTTCCGGTAAAACTTCTTCTATGAATATCGGAAAGTCCGTGCTTTCGAATCAGTTCCTCGTGAACTTTTGTTCCGTAACCTTTGTGTTGTTCGAACCCGTATTGGGGGAATTTTTTGGAAACGGAAACCATATATCGGTCTCGGGCGACTTTGGCAAGAATGGAAGCGGCGGCGATGCTCACGATTCTTAGATCCCCTTTGGTATAAAACGAGACCCGATTTTTCAGAAAGTTCCATTCCGGATAACGATTGAAATTGTAGTTTCCGTCGATCAAAAGTTGTAAGGGAATCGTAGAACCGGAGTTACGGAGCGCCACCTTGGCGCACTTACGAATTCCTTCCAAAACGGCGCGATTGATGCCCGCTTTGTCGATATAACGGGGACTGAGGAAGGTTTGGTAGGCGATCGACGAGTGTCTGAGAATTTCGGGAAAGAGAGCTTCCCTTTTTTTTTCCGAGATTTTTTTGGAATCCGTCAATCCTATGAGAAGTTTGCCTTCGAAAATCTGAGAAAACGTAGTTTGGGTAAAAGATACGATCGCAACGGAAAGAGGTCCCGCGTAGGGACCTCTGCCTGCTTCGTCGATTCCGCAAGGAATCGATTCGGAGTAGAACCGGAGTTCCTCCGGTTCAAATCGACTGGTATTCGAAAGATCCGGCAAACCGGATTATTCTGCCGCCGGAGTCGTCGCTTTGGTAGCCGCAGCGCTTTCCTGGAGTTGTCTTTTTCTGTCCTCGCTCACGAGCGCCTTGCCGCCTTTGAGTTCCTTGATACGGGCCGCTTTACCGGCGAGGCTTCTGAGGTAATAAAGTTTCGCTCTTCTTACTTTTCCTTTGCGGATCAGTTCGATTTTGGCG
>NZ_NPEF01000366.1 GCF_002811955.1 Leptospira ellisii | reverse complement strand
CAGAATCCGATTGAATTTGGAAATATCCACGACGACCCCTTTCGTGTTCGTCGCCGCGTCCCCGTAGCTACATCCCCCTCCTCGAAAGGCGAGTTTGAGTTTGTGCCGATTGGCGTAGGAGAAAATCTCCTGAAACTCCTCCTGCGTTTTCGGAAATAGAACGGGGGAAAGGGAATAATGGTTCATTCCCCAGGCTTCCACCTTACTCGGTGCGGGAAGTTGCAGATCCGCGGATTTGGTTTTGGATTTTACGGAGGAAGTGGAGACCGTCTTCTTTTTGGAAGCGGCTTTTTTTGCGGTGGATGCGGTTTTCGTTTTGGTAGCCATGTTTGTTTTTCCTTACGATCGTATGCGGATCGAATTAGATGGAAAGACGTTTAAAGATAAAAGAGGGAATCCAACGGATGATCAAACCCACAAGCCCCCAGCGCGCGGGAACGTAGACGTTCTCCTTTCCGGAAGCGGCCGCTTTGAGAATCGCGGTCGCCGCTTCCTTCGCGGTGATGAGCCAAAAGAGTCCCTTCAAACCTTGCGTCATCGCCGTATCGATGAACCCGGGTTTTACGGTCAGGACTTGAATTCCCAAAACGCCGAGACGATTGCGAAGCGCTTCGAGATACGTATTCATCCCCGCTTTGGAGGTGTTGTAAACCGGATTGCCCCTTCTTCCTCTGTCTCCCGCGATGGAGGAAATTCCCACGATCGTTCCGCTCTTTTGCGTTTGAAAATAAGCCGCGGCCGGATTGAGCCAAGCCACACAACCGAGAAGATTGGTATTGAGCATGGAGACGTCTTTTTCCGTGTCGAATTCGTCCGGTTTGATGTCGTACATGACTCCGGAGGCGTAATAAATTTCATCGAGTCCTTTCATGGACTTCACCGCTTTTTGGAACGCGGCGTCGGCTTGATCGAAATCCGTGACGTCGTGTTTGATCACGAACGCATTCGTCTTAAACGGAGCGGCGATATTCTTCAACTCCTTGTCTCTGCGGGCCACGAGCGTTACCGTGTTTCCCTGTTCGAGGAGGAGAAGCGCCAATTCCTTTCCCACTCCGCTGGATGCACCTACGACGATGATTTTTTTTGCCATATTAATCCGTTTTACGGGAAGAAACGGAACTGACAAGTATGATTTGGACGGAATCCCTTACCAGGAGAAGTGCGGAAACCTTCTTCGAAATTCCTCCGCAGGAATCCAAACTTCCGAATTCGGTTCCTTGATTTCCGCGGGAGTCCAATTCCGTTTGTAATCCATATCGGGATGTCCCGGAAGAAAGTATCCCAGATGAAAATACTTCATCCCCGATTCCTTCGCGTATAAAATCGAACGTAAAATGGCGAAACTTCCGAGACCGCGTTTCGTTTCCTCCGGATCATATACGGAATACACGGCGGACAAAGAATCGGAGGCGTGATCCAAAATCATAAACCCCAAAAGCCTGGATCCGAGACGGATCGTTAGTTCCACGGAATTTTCCGCGGACTCGAAGAGGTTCCAGCGCATTCCCCGTAAAAGTTCAGGATCGGATTCGTGCCGAACGAAACTTTCGTACCGGATCCTTTGATACTTCAGATAGAGCGTTTCTTTCTCTTCGGAAAGTTTCGGCGCGGACCAACGAAGTTCCAGATCCCCGTTTCGTTTTAGCAGTCGTCTTTTATTCGAACTCGGTTCGAAACCTTCCAAAGGAATCCGATAACTCAGACAATCCGTACACCCCCCGCAGCTGGTTCGATACAGAATGTTTCCCGTTCTTCTAAATCCGGAATCGAAAAAAAACTGAAGCGTTTCCGGCAGAATCTCCCCTTCAAACGGAAGGTATTGGATCCTGCTCGGACGGTCCGGATAATACGAACAATTTCTTTCCGGACTAACGGGTAAGGATTCCACCAGTTCCTGCAGTTTATTTCGGATCATCCCGGAAAGTATGAGGGAACGAAGGAAGGACGTAAAGTTTTTTAGGGAAAACTCGACGAAAGACGGGGTTGTTTTCAGGATGGCAGGAAATTCTAAACGGATTTTATACAAAAGAATTCAGGAAATCATGCGCGATATCTTTCTCAACTTCGAACTCAAAAAACGTGGACTTCGTTTGGCGTTATTTTTCACACTTGTCAGTCTCGTTTTCTTCTTCGCCGGAAACGCCGCGTTACAATTTGTCTGGTTGGGTTTCGGAATCGCCTCCTTCGTTTTCACCCTTTTGTTTCCCGAGGAATTTTATTCCTTTACGAACTGGGTCTTGGAATTCGTCCTTAGGATTTTTAGCGGAATCGCCAAAGGCGCCTTGCTTTTGAGTTACGTCCTTCTTTGGAAACCGATCCGTTTTTTTTACGATCTCTTCTCCGGGAAACAAGATCCTTGATCAAAATTTATTGCGACGGGGCTTCTAAGGGAAATCCGGGACCTGCCTCGATCGGCGTGGCGGGTTTTATCCAGGACCGGGAGGAATTTACGATTTCAGAACGGATCGGAGAGACCACGAACAACGTCGCCGAATGGACCGCCCTACAAAGGGGTTTGGAGGAATGCAAACGACGCGGTCACTCGGCGGTGGAGGCGTTTTTGGATTCGGAACTCGTGGTCAAACAGGTTCTCGGAAAATACAAGGTAAAACAACCGCACCTTTCGGAATTCAAAAAGGAAGTGGACAAGTTGATTTCCGCCTTAGAGAGTTTCCAGATCACCCATGTCCCCCGTGAAAAGAATAAAATCGCCGACAAACTCGCCAACGACGCCTTTCGTTAAAACCTCGTTTCCGAACGGCGGAACGATTTGGAAATCGATCGGATCGTTTTGGA
>NZ_NPEF01000365.1 GCF_002811955.1 Leptospira ellisii | reverse complement strand
GTATATATGAAAAATTGTATACAATTATTTTTGAATGTCTTCGGCCCCGGTGTGGATGTTCGTTCCTCTATTGAGTCGGTGGAGAGTTCCCGAAAAAGGGAAAAACCGCGTTTTGTTCCCCATCGGGAATCTTCTTTTTATAAGGCGGAGAATTTCAGGATTTCGGAATCCAAAAATAAGACCGCTTCCGGCTTCCATCGGAACGTTCCGTTTTTATATTCGAAGTTACCTGCGCCGGAACGGGTTTCGAGATGACGTTCGAGTGCGGCCCTTTTTTCGGGAATCAGTCCGTAAAACGAACGTAAGTCGACCGGACGAAACAGGCGGAATACGGATAGGATCAGTTCTTCGTAAAGATCGGGTTTTAAATATTCCTCCGAAAAATTCCTCCGTTTGTAGGTCTCTACGTTTCTCGGATTGGAATATCTCCCCTTCGGAAGATATCCGTGTGCTCCGGGACCGATTCCCAGATAATATTCCAAGGTCCAGTATTTGAGATTGTGCACCGAGCCGTACCCGGGTTTCGAATAATTGCTTACCTCGTATTGCTCCATTCCGTACGGTTTTAAAAGATCGGGGAGCAGTCTTAGTATCTCCTCCTGGATCTCCTCCTCCGGAGCGGGAGAAATTCTATCTATTACCTTTCTTGAATATTCCGTTCCCTTTTCCACGGTCAATGCGTAGAGGCTAACGTGTTTTCCCCCGTAAGACAAAACACGAAGTATATCGTTTAGGATTTCCTCCAGGGTTTGCCCCGGAATTCCATAGATGAGATCCGCCGAGAAATTTTCGATCCTCGACGCTTTTACCGTTTCGAGTACGGCTCCGTACCGATCCGGATCGTAATGTCTTCCCAAAAACCGGAGCCGCTCCGGATGAAACGTCTGGATTCCCACGGAAATTCGGTTGATTCCCGCGTCGGAAACGGCTTCCAGAAAGGAAGGGGTGAGGTCTTCGGGATTACATTCTATCGTGATTTCGGAAGTTTTCGAAATGGAAAAAGTTTCCCGTAAAAAACGGATCAGATCCGCGATCCGTTCCGGTTCTGCGCGGGACGGGGTTCCGCCTCCGAAAAAGACCGTATCATATTCCATTTTTTGAATAGAGGGATCGTCTTCGATCCTACGCAGAATCTCGCTTTTATAACGTTCGAATAGACCGACCTCGTCGGGAATCGGATTTTTGCCGTTTCCCAACGAAAAGAAATCACAATATTCGCATTTTTGAATACAGTAAGGATAGTGTACGTAAATTCCCGGAATTCCGGTTTTGCTCACCGGATTTCCGGAAAACGGAGACATCAGTTTTTCGAAGCCGCCTTCGGTTCCTGCGTTTTTAGGATCAGATCCACCACCGGAATCGGGGAAGTTCTGTCCAAAACGGAATAAATCAGGGCGCGTTTGGATTCCAAGGTGGGGGAAAAGGAGAATAGGATTCTCAAGTTGGAAAGAGTATTCAATTTTAAGAATGGAGTTCCGTAGTGAAGCGCGACGATTTCGATCTTAGGATATCTTTTTGCGAGTCCCGCCGCCAGATCCAACTCCAGCTGACTGAACGTGGTTACCACGATCCGTTTATAACGTTCTTCCTTGGTCAAACCCGGAATTTTTCCTGCGTTCACATTCGCGACGTTTTTTTCGCTCAACACGGTTTCAAATTCCTTTCCGCGGACCGCAAAGATCGTGTCTTCCTGTTTTACCGCGTTCGGGCGGAAGGATTCCGGAAACCATACAATGGAGGCGCGCGAGATTTCCGCGTTCAACTCGGGTGAAAAAATCTCCAAAAAGGTTTTGTCGCGTTCTGCGATCTGTTCCTGAAAAAAGGAGAGTTCCTTTTGTTCCATGGCGGATAACGCGGTCGGGTTGGACGGTCTTTTGGAGAATTCGTATATGATTCCGTGTTTGAGTTTGAGCAGGATCTGTCTGTAAACCGCTTCCTTCAAAAGATCCCTTTCCCCTTTTCGAAAGGTTCCCTGATCGTAAGCTTGTAGAATCTGATCCCTCATATCGTGGGTGGTTTTTCCCCAACTCGTCATCAAAAGAATATCAGCTCCTGCTAATATAGCAAGAACTCCGGGATTGCTGTCCTTATAGTGAACGGAGATAGCATTCATTTCCATCGCATCGGTGATGATCACGCCTTTGAATCCCATCTTTTCGCGGAGAATTCCGGTCAGAATTTTAGATGACAAAGTCGCCGGAAAGTTCGGATCCAATTTCGGATATAAAATATGCGCGCTCATCACAACTTCGGCGCCTTGCTCGATCGATTCCTTGAAAGGAATGAGTTCCATCTTTTCCAATTCTTCCAGATTTTTCTCGATCTTCGGAAGTCCGAGATGGCTGTCTACGTTCGTGTCTCCGTGTCCCGGAAAGTGTTTGATCGTCGGAATCGCTCCTCCGAGTCTCGCACCTTTTTCATAACCGATTCCCGCTTTCGAAACCATCTCGGGAGTACTTCCCAAAGAGCGGGTGTTGATCACGGGATTGTCCGGATTGTTGTTGATGTCCAAGTCCGGAGCGAAAACAAAATTGAGTCCGAGTTTGCGAAGCTGATACGATGTCACAAAGCCGACTTTGTAGGCGAGGTCCGGGTTCTTCGCTTGCCCCAGCGCCATCGCACCCGGAAACTGAGTGACTCCGTCTTTTACGCGAAGGACTCTTCCGCCTTCTTGATCCACGGAAATCAGGAGAGGAAGTTTGGAAGCCCCCATACTCTTTTTCTGCAACTCCGTATTGAGTTTTAAGATTTCCTGTTTTGTCCCCAAGTTCATTCCGAAAAGAATGATTCCTCCCGGAAGAAT
>NZ_NPEF01000364.1 GCF_002811955.1 Leptospira ellisii | reverse complement strand
AAATAGTCGTTATTTTATAAAAAGAATAGATTAAAATTTGTTACACTCGTCACAAAAATGCTTTTAGAATTTCGTTTAACAATTATGATGCGGCAGGAGAAGAGGATCGAACCGGAACCTCCAAAAAGAAACGCGTGAACTCCCCCGGCTCGCTTTGGAAATACAAATTTCCTCCGTGTTCTTTTGCGATTCCCAAACTGACGGAAAGACCTAAACCGGTTCCTCGTTCCGGAGGTTTCGTGGTGAAAAACGTTTTAAAAACCGACCTTTGGATTTCCTGGGGAATTCCCAATCCGAAATCCAGAATCTCGAATTGAACGATTTCTCCGTTCTCCGATTTTTGATCGCCGACGGAAACGATCATCTTTTTACGTTCGTCATACTCGGGATATTTTTGGTTGAGACTATCCACCGAGTTATTGATCAGGTTCACCAGAATCTGAAGGATCTGCCCTTCCCTACACTGAATGGCACAGGCGTTGTTCAATCGGTTCTGCCATTCCACTTCGACGCGGTTCATCTTGAATACCTGTTCCGTGATCGTCCTCAGTTTACCGAAAATCTCGTCGACCTCAACAAGATCGAACTTCCCTTTTTCTTCCCTGGAAAAACGTAGCAGATCCTTCATGATTCTGGAGATACGATCGCTTTCGTCCCTGATTTTTTTGGCCAGTCGTTTGGAAGCGTCGCCTCCCACTTCCTCCTTTGCGATCATCGCGGCATATTCGGAAATCGCAAGCAAAGGGTTGTTGATCTCGTGCGCAAGGGTTCCCGCCATCAAACCCATCGCTTCCATTTTTTGACTTTGTCTGAGCTGCTCTTCCAATTCGTATCGTTCCCGCTCCGCCTTTCTTCTCAACTCGTGATCTTCCAGTTCGTGGAGCGCTCTTTGTACGGCAGGCAATAATTTTTCGATACGATCCTTGAGGACGTAATCGGTGGCCCCCATAGTCAACGTCTGAATCGCGGCCTCTTCTCCGTAGGTCCCCGACACGAAAATGAAAGGAGTCTCCGGACACATCCGTTTCGCATCCATCAACGCGGAGAAACCGTCGTATTTGGGAAGTTTAAAATCGGAAAGTATAAGATCCGGTTTTTCATTCGTGATCGCACGCGCAAAACCTTCACTGTCGATAACGTGGATCGGCTCGTATTCTATACGCGCCTTCGTGATCTGTCTCTGAATGAGTTCCAGATCCACCATAGAATCCTCCAAAAAAAGAAACTTCCACTTAGTAGTAGTCATAATATAGTACCGTACGTTTCCGATCTATCGTGCCGCTTCCACACGAACCTTCCGTCATCAAGAAGGGATCCTTTCGTTTTGAGTCTCCTCGGCGGCCTTGGGAAGAGAAAAGGAAAAAATGGAACCTCGATTCGTTTCTCCTTCCGCATACACTTGCCCTCCGTGACGTTGAACGATTCTTGCCACGATCGCAAGACCGACTCCGGTTCCTTCGAAATCCTCCTGCAGATGAAGTCTCTGAAACACCTTAAACAATCGATTCGCATACTTGTTGTCGAATCCCACTCCGTTGTCTTCTACCGAATATTTATTATACGTGCCGTTAGGAGAACAACCGATCCGAATTTTAGGTTCTTCCCTCGTCGAGGAATACTTCACCGCGTTCGAGACGAGGTTGACCCATACCTGTTTAATCGCCGCCCTGTCTCCGTATGCCGGAGGAAGCGGATCGACTTCGATCGAGAACCTTTTCTGAGGATACTCCTCCACCGCCGCGTCCGCCGCTTCGCGCGCCATCACTTCCATATCTATTTTGGAATTGGACGGATCCAACCTGGCGTATCTATGGAAATGCAGAAGGTCCTGAACGAGCTTATTCATCAATGCGGCGCTTTTTTGAATCACGTTCAGGAGACGCAACGCTTCGGGCTCCATGGTTGCTCCGTAATCCTCCAAAAGAATCTGGATAAAACCCTCTATTCCACGGATCGGCGCCCGAAGATCGTGGGACACGGAATAGCTGAACGCCTCCAGGTCCTTGTTAGCGGTCTCAAGATTTTCGATCGTTTTTCTTAATATTATAAAATTGTTAACTCTTGCGGAAAGTTCCTCCGGGGCGAAAGGATTGATGAGATAATCCTGTGCGCCTTCCTCGAGAAGTTTGATTCTAAGATTCTGATCCGCTTTAGCGCTTAAAAAAAGCACGGGGACGTCCGCCAAACGCGGTATTTTGCGGATCTCCTTGACCATCCGGTCGCCGCTGAGAACCGGCATCATAAGATCCGTTACGATCACATCCGGCTGTTCCCGGATCGCGGTTTCCAGCCCTTGTTGTCCGTCGTATGCGGTGATGATGTTGAAGTCGGAAGCCAACGTATTCGCGATATACGCCCTCATTTCGCGGTTGTCCTCGACGATCAGAATTTTCGGCCGATTGGCGAAGGAGATCGTCGTTTCCGTGTTTTTGCGGATCAGCTCCGATTCGTGTAAAGCGGCGTATAACGCGGGATCGTTTTCCCGCGGATTTTCCGGATTTTCCCGGATACGGTCGGGGGCAAGCGAGGTTTTTAAGGGAAGTTTAACCGTGAATTCGGCTCCGCCTAACGGAGATGTTGCGACTCCCACCGTTCCTTTATGAAGCTCCACGAATTCCTTAACGATCGCAAGACCCAGCCCCGTTCCTCCGTGGGAACGCGTGTCCCCTTCCTCCCCTTGTCTGAACTTTTCGAAGATCAATTCCCACAGCTCCGGACGAACACCGGGGCCGTTATCCGAAATCGAAATCGTTGCGTAAACCTCGTCGGAACGCAGGCTACAAAGTATTTTCCCTCCGTTCGGGGCGAATTTAAACGCGTTGGAAACGAGATTGAGGACTACCCGTTCTATTTTTGCGGTATCGATCTGCGC
>NZ_NPEF01000363.1 GCF_002811955.1 Leptospira ellisii | reverse complement strand
GATCGCGACCGCCGAAGTGTCGGAACCTCCGCGGCCCAGAGTGGTGATGTTCTCGTCGGCGTCGATTCCCTGAAATCCCGCGACGATGACGACCTTACCTTCCGCAAGGGAAGAATCGATTTTGGAACGGTCGATCATTTTGATTTTTGCGTTCGAGAAATTTCCGTCGGTAAGAAGTTTGATCTGAGATCCGGTAAAGGAAGTTGCGGGAACTCCTATCTCCCAAAGAGCCATGGCTAAAAGCGCGGTGGAAATCTGTTCACCCGTGGAAAGAAGCATGTCCATTTCCCGTTTGGGGGGATTTTTGGAGATTTTTCCGGCGAGGTCGACGAGTTCGTCGGTGGTATGTCCCATTGCGGAGACTACGACTACTACGTCATTGCCTTTGTCACGGTAGGATTTGATTCTTCTTGCAACGTTCTGGATTCTTTCCGGGGTTCCCACGGAAGTTCCACCGTATTTCTGAACGATGATATTTGCCATAACCTACCGGTCATCTTTTTCCTTCGAGTCGGGGGATCAAGAGAATTCGATTTCGGTTCTTCGATTTTGGAAAGAGGATTTCATTCTCAGGGAATGTCTGAAAACTGACGAAAGTTTTATCGATACCTCGGGATTTTAGTTTCAGGACGAATTCCGTATGATCCTAAAGAAGAAAGTATGTTCAGCGCTCTCGATTGGTTCCTTATCTTAACGTATTTGTCGTTCGCGTTCGCGGCGGGAATTCTGCTTTCCCCGAAAGCCGGAAAAAGTCTCGTTTCGTATTTCGTCGCGGACCGTAAACTTCCGTGGTGGTGGCTCGGAACCTCCATGGTCGCCACGACGTTCGCCGCCGATACGCCGCTCGTCATCACAGGGTTCGTCGCCGCGGACGGAATTTCCGCCAATTGGTTTTGGTGGAGTTGGGCCATCGGTTATATGGCGATGACCGTATTTTTCGCGGGTAAGTGGAGAAGGGCGGAAGTGCTCACCGACGTGGAGTTCGTGGAACTTCGATACGGCGGAAAACCTGCGACGGTCCTCAGGATGGTAAAGGCGTTTTATCTGAGTATATTAGTAAATTCGATTGTACTCGGATGGGTGTTCAAGGCCATGTCCAAAATCACCGGACCTTTTATGGATTGGTCCGAACTTCTTGGACCGGAGACGTTCGCTGCGGTCCGGGACGTGTGGCCCTCTTTTCTTATATTCGATTCTTTGAATGATACGATCACCGTGCTGATCCTTTTCGTGGTCGTAGTAGTTTACAGCAGCATGGGCGGCATTCAAGGCGTGATCCTGACCGATCTAGTGCAGTTCGCTTTGGGGATGGGAGGCGCGATCCTATTCGCATTCTACGCGGTTTCGAGTCAGGGCGGAATTTCGGGTCTTCTCGAAAAGATGCACGCGACGTATCCGGAGCAAAGCGGATCGATCCTCGGTTTTTGGCCCGACTTTCGGGAGGCTTCGCTGCCGTTTTCCGTTTTTCTAATATTCGTTTTCGTACAATGGTGGGCGCAGTATTACTCGGACGGATCCGGATATCTGGCGCAGAGGATACACACCGCGAAAAATCCGGAGGAGGCCGAAAAGGGTTCCCTTTGGTTCAACGCGGCCAACTTCATCGTCCGTACTTGGCCCTGGATTCTGACCGCGCTCGTCACTCTCGTTGTGTTTCCGTTAGACGATCCGACCCGTTATTTTGCGGAAGGGAATCTGGTCCGCGGAGATCGTGAAATGGGATATCCCGTGTTGATGAAACTCATTTTGCCGAGCGGAATTTTGGGGATCGTGTTCGCGAGTCTTATGGCGGCGTTCATGTCCACGGCGGACACGCACATCAATTGGGGTGCGAGTTATCTCGTGAACGATTTTTATCTCAGATTCGTGAATCCTGGCGCCGACGATAAAACCCTCGTGAGGATGAGCCGAACCGCGGTCGTATTGATGTCTGTCATCGCGATCCTCGTCGCGACGCAGATCTCCTCGATCGCAAGCGCATGGAAATTTCTTTTGGCGTTCGCTTCGGGAATGGGGCTTCCGCAGATTTTAAGATGGATCTGGTGGAGGACCAACGCGTGGACCGAACTTTCCGGAATGATCACTGCGTTGATTCTTTCGCTGATATTGTATCCCGCGTTTCCTGACGTCCGATCCGAATATCTCCTCTGCTGCGTGGCGCTTGGTTCCGTCGCGGTTTCGATAGCGGTAACTTTGCTTACGCCGCCGGTGCCCGCCGAAACGTTGGATGCGTTCGTAAAAAGGGTGGAGCCGTTCGGATTTTGGAACGGAGCTCAAAGCGGAGAACGTCTGGATGAATTCCGTTTTAAGGTCGTATCCTGGGTCGCGGGAACCAGCGCTCTGTTTTTCGGAATGTTTTCGCTCGGATATTTTTTTCTGCTCCAGCCTTGGCAGGGTCTCGTCTGCCTTTTCTCTTTCTTCGTCCTGGGCGCTTATTATTGGAAGCGGGAATTCGGAAGGAACAAAAAGAAAGAAGTATAGAATATACTAATGTTCTAAAGCGTTTTCCGGAAGGCGCTTCGCCCGGATTCCGTTTCTGGCGGAGGACGGTTTTTTGCGTACGTAGATGCTCTTGCGAATTTTCGCCACCGGGGTCCCGTTTTTTTCAAGGACGTCGATTTCCACGTCGAAGTTGGTCTTCTTTTTCCGGTCGCATTCCGCCCGGATCCGTTCCAGATCCTCTTCCAGAATTCTGATTTCGGCGAACACGTCTTCGGCCGTCGCCTTCAGATATCGGATGGACCCTTCGATGTCCCAGAGGATATAGGATTCGCCTAAATTCCGTTTGAGTAAAAAAAGCGGAATCGGATCGTCTAACGGAAACACAACGAGAGTGACGAGCGCGGTCAGAATCCAGGGCCAAGTACGGACGATGAAGT
>NZ_NPEF01000362.1 GCF_002811955.1 Leptospira ellisii | reverse complement strand
CGTTCGCACGCGGATCGATATCGCCGCGGGAGTTTTGAACGATAAATTTCCGCTTTCGATCGAATCGTTGATGCCTTCGGGGGGAGTCATCTTCAGCGACGGAGTGGAGACGGATTATCTTAAATTCAATTCGGGGATGATCGCCAGAATCGGCGTTTCCAAGGACAGCGCACGGCTCGTATCGCTCGGTTGATCGAAATACGAAACGGAAATTTTACCGGGCTGTCGCGTTTTTACAATCTTCGTTCCGCGTATCGTGTTATAAATACTTCGAGGCGATTTTATGAAACAAACCCCGGTCCTAAAAAAGGATCTTCTGATTCAGGCTCCTCTTGCGCGAGTCTGGGGCGATTTGATCGATCCGAAGGTCATTAAACTTTACTTATACGGCACCGACACTTCTACGGATTGGAAAGTGGGAAGCCCGATCGTTTTCACCGGAACCTGGGAAGAAAAGGAATATCGCGACCACGGCACGATTCTGAAATTCGAACCGGAAAAGATCCTTCAGTACGATTATTGGAGCGGGTTTTCCGGTCTTCCGGACGTTCCGGAAAATTATTCCCTGATTACGATCCAATTGAGTCAGGAAGGGAATTCCACTAGGTTACGTTTGACCCACGAAAACTTACCCACGCAGACCGCGTACGAACATTCGGACGGAGGTTGGGATCATTCCCTCAACGTTCTCAAGGAACACGTCGAAAAAAATTCCTAAACCCCGATCGATTCCCGCGTTTCCGCCTAAGCAATGTTAGCTTAGGCGGGTTCCATCTTGGAAAGGATCTCGCGGATTTTTTCCTCGCTTCCTTTGGGGGTTAGAATCAAAAGAACATCACCTTCTTCTAATTTAGTTTTCCCGGTCGGCACGATATGTCCGTCTCCCCGGTAGATGAGGGTGATTAGGGAATTCTCCGGAAAATTCAACGAATAGACGAATTTGCCGACCGAGGTCGAACCGTACGGAACGATGAACTCGAGAAGATTGGAGTCGCTTTGTTCCCGGTTTTCGAATTCGAACGGATACGAAGCCCTTTGTTCCAAAGGTGCATCCAAACCGAGCCAACGAACCACCTGTGGAACGCTCGTTCCCTGAAACAAGAGGGAGATCAGAACCGTAAAAAATACGAGATGAAAGATCTGATCGGAACCTTGCACTCCTTGGGCGAAGGGAAACGTCGCCAGAATGATCGGAGCCGCGCCGCGTAATCCGATCCAGGAAACCAGGAGTTTTTCGCGGAAGTTATAACCGGATCGAAATAAGGATATGAAAACCGCGATCGGTCTCGCGCCGAACACGAGAAAAAGGGAGAATAAAATTCCTGTTCCGAACAACGGAGGAATCCTGCTCGGATATACGAGTAATCCCAACGTTAAGAACATGATGATCTGCATGAGCCACGCGATTCCGTCCAAAAAGCGGAGGTTACTTCGTTTGTGTACGAAGGACTGATTTCCCAAGACGAGTCCGGCGATGTACACGGCAAGGAACGGGTTTCCCCCGATGAGTTCCGTCGCGGAATACACGAACAAAACCGAAGCGGAGATGAGGACTGGATACAATCCCTCATATTCCAATTTGATGCGGTTGAGTCCTTTGTAGATCAGATAACCGAACACGAGTCCCGCCGCGCTTCCTATCGAAAATTGAAGAAGGATATGGATCGCGAGTTCTCCGGCTTTCGGGGGTTCCGGTCCTAAAAGACTCAGCAGGCTGACGGTTAAAAGGACGGCTAACGGATCGTTGCTTCCGGATTCCAATTCCAAAAGGGAAGTGAGTCCTTTTTTCATCCCTGTGTTTCTCGTGCGAAGCACGTTGAAGACCGCCGCCGCGTCCGTCGAGGACACGACCGCTCCGAGAAGGAATCCGATGATCGGGGAAAATCCGAGAACGTAAACGGAAAAGAGTCCCATCATCGCCCAGGTGATCAAAACTCCCAGGTTTCCGAGAATGATTCCCTTCCACAGTACCGGTTTGATCTTTTGCCAATCGGTTTCCAAACCTCCGGAGAACAAGATGTAGGCCAAGGCGATCGAACCGACTTGTCTCGCTAAGATGGGATTGTCGAAGTCGATTCCCCCCGGGCCGTCCGTTCCGGCGGCCATTCCGATCATCAAGAAGAGGAGGAGAGACGGAACTCCGAATTTCGACGAAATGCGGAGAAGTCCGATGCTGAGTATGATCAGGCCGGAGAGAACGAGAGTGGTGAATTCAAATTCCATTCGATACCGTTACAATTTTTTTTTGTCATTTTTGTGCGCGGTAAACATTCGTTCCGCGACGCGATTCCTCGCTTACATCCTAGGATCCGAGCTTTGAGAATTCGCTGCTTAGACCCTTTCATGGCAGGATTTGAACCCTTCTCGGCGGTTTTTTTCATAAAAAAGTTCCGCCGTTGATGTCGCCGGGTTCGGAAAAGGTTTCGGTTCTTTTTCTACCGGGATCCCATTTTTCCAATTCATTTTTTTTGCGCGAATTTTGCTTTGATCCGGACTTGCGCAGGGATTTCCGTTCCGCGGATAAAATATCAAATCGTCTCGCCCGGTTTTTGGAGGAATCGAAACGCCGGGTTTCGGAGAGAATATTCAAAATGATGAATGTTTTTCGTTGTAGGAGGAAGGAATGTGGAACATTCGCAAGGTAGGAAACGAATTTTCGGAGATATCGAGGCCGGATTTTCGAGGGAAACTTTTCCGGTTAAGGAAAATTCCTCGTTCCAAAAATTTTCAAGATTTCCACAAATGAAATATTTTGCTCGTCCGTTTCGACATTTTCGGGAACCGGCTTCGGTATGGGCGTATTACTTTTAAATTCGGATCATAGAATCGATTCTAAGCTGCGGGAAGATAAGTCGGAGGTCGTGACGCTTCTCGTTCCCAAACAAACGTTGTTTCGGTAT
>NZ_NPEF01000361.1 GCF_002811955.1 Leptospira ellisii | reverse complement strand
CCGTGTCCAATTCCTCGAGAGTGGGTTCCTTTACGATGTCGTCGTAAAGTATGACTCCGTCTATGTGTTTTTCCAGACTCGTTTTGATGATGGAAAGCTCGTCCATATTCTCCAGTTCCTGTTGTGTGGAGAAGATGACCGTACGGGTGCCTATGTTTTTTACGAAGTTGCCGACCTTATAGCCGCAGTCCGCTTCGAAGTGGATTTTTGGGGGAAATGTGAAGTTGACCCAATCGGGGAGTATCGGCATATGTGTCGTCCCCCCGGATAGATCGAGTGACTCGGAATGATTCTAATTTAGATAGAGGTAAAAATCAGTTTTTCCGTAACGGTTTTATTGACCCAACATGGTTTCCGAGATTCGATCCGCGATCGTATTCAGCACGTCTGCGCTCAGATTGTCGTAGTCGCCGTTCTTTAATTTTTCTTTGATTTCCTTTAATTTCACGGAACGATCCGATTCTTCCGGAGTGGAAAGAATTTTACGGGTGATCGTCTGTACCTCGGCCTGAAGTTTCGCCTCGGACGCTTTTTGTTTGGCTACGTCGGAAATGGAAACGTTATCAAAGGATTCCTTGGATTCCGTTTTTTTTACCGGAGCGGTTCGTTTCGGTTCGTATCCGCTTCCGCCGATCCCACCGATTTTATCGATAGTCATGATTTCTTACCTCTACTGAATTCTATCGGCCGTTCCGAGAGCGCCTTTAAGCATTTTTTTCCGATTCGTATTGATTAAAACCACAAATTCCCCCTTTCTGGCGAATTCCGCCGCTTTTCCGGGGTTCAGCGGGGAAATCAGGAGGATTTGTTCGTGAATCTTGGTCATTTCCCGACCGATTAAAAATTCACACTCCGGGTAAATTTCCCGCACCGCTTCCAGGGAATCCTCGATTCGATGCACCGATTCGAAGAACATAATCAATCCCTCGAAGGATTTCCATTCCCCCAACTGATTTCTTTTTTTTCCCTTTTTTTCGGATAAGAATCCCAAAAACAAAAACGGGTTCGCCTGCCAGCCGGAAATTCCCAAAAGAGCGGTTACGGCGCTCGGACCGGGAACGGAGGTGACCGCAAAACCGGATTCTCGGACGATCCGGATCAATTGGGAACCGGGGTCGGAAACCCCGGGAGTTCCCGCATCCGAAACCAATGCGAAGTTTTTTCCGGAACGCAATTCCTCCAAAAGTGAGGCGTACGGAGTTTCGGATTGGTCCCGATACAGCGTGGATGAGGGTGTAGTGATGGAATAGTGTCGGAAAAGTTTTCGGGAATGAGCTGCGTTTTCGCAAAAAATCCGATCCGTATTTTTTAGGATCCGTACGGCGCGGTAGGTCATGTCCTCCAAATTTCCGATGGGAGTGGATACCACATACAAGGTTCCGGGAGAAAGGGGAACGGGTTCCGAGGTTTCGGATTCTTCCGAATCTTCCCGTTCGGAACTCATAAATTACAGCCGGGGGGAGACACTCCCGACGGGCAAACACATCCCGTTTCTTCGGAGCCGGCGATCAGACAAGGATTACAAAGCGTTCCTACGGGACAATTTTGTCTCACTTCCGCGGAACAGGTGGGCACGTTGCATTCGAACGGATTACAGCTCGAACCCACGGGACAAAGGGAAGGACGGGAGGAAGAACACATTCTCACAGGAGTGGAAGGATTGGAAAAGATCCCCGTATTCATCAGAGCGCGCAAGGTGAACGTATAAATCTCGCATTTTACGAACGGAAAAACTCCCGGAGGAGGAATCTGATTGAGGACTCGGTGCGACTGCAGTTTGATCGAACTCGTGGACGCCTCCGAAGCCAAATGAGGAAACGAAGGTTGTACCCCGTTTTCGAGATAGATATTTCCCCCCGCCAAGGTTTCTGCGACGGAAGGGGCCGCGGTCGTGATGTAAAGATTGTATCCGACGAATTGAGGTTCCACGTTGGTCACGAAATAACGTACCAGATATTCCGGTTTGTAGGAATTGGGTTCGGAGATAAAATCCAGATCCTTGGTCGCGTTGTTCGTGATCCCTTCGTTGATCGCGATCACGCTCAAAAATTGGGGAACTCCCACGGGAGAAATAAAGACGAAAGGGGATTGGGCCACGTCCGTGTTCATACCACAACCGGCGAAGGTCAGCCAAAACCAGCCGAGGATCGGAAGAATCGTTTGCGAACGTAGTCGAAGGGACATTTTTATCTTGCGTAGGATTCAATTTCTTCGGAAATTAGAAACGGATCCGTCTTCCGGATAGAATTTACCGGAACTGCGGTCTTACAATCAAAATTTCCCTCATCTTCGGAGCCAACCCGTGCTAAGCATTCGTAAACTCGTACTTTATTCCGGAATTTCAGTCGCATTGATCGTACTCGTGTGGATTTTATTCTCTTCCGAGGATCCTTCCGAACGCGCCAAAAAAAATCGGGAAGCCGACAGTGTGGCGCTTCTTTTAGGAGGGGGAGGTTCTTCTTCCTCCTCTTCGGAATCCGGCGGAGGAAGAACGAACGATTCCATCTTCGATTCCTCTTTTTACAAAGCGGGAAAAGGGGAATACGTGGAATCCTCCGAATCGGGAGCGCAAAAAGAAGCCGATCCCAACGCGGCCGACGCGGACAATCCGCTCAATCCGCAGACGAATAAACCTTATACCAACGAGGAGATGGAACGTTTTAGCCAGCTTCGCGAACGGTTTCCGAACAATTCCCTCATTCCTAAAAAGATGAGTCCCGCGGAAAAAGAGGCCAAAAAACAGGAGGATGCCCAGGTCGCGGAGGCTGCCAGAAACGTATTTTCCAGAACGGCCAGTCCGGCGCAGATCCGTTCCTATTACACTCATATGGAAAAACACATAGACGGAGTCATACTTTACGACGACATCGTAAAGGAACCCACTCTCGAGGAATTGGACACGG
>NZ_NPEF01000360.1 GCF_002811955.1 Leptospira ellisii | reverse complement strand
AATCCGGCTTCCGAGGAATTCAAACTTTATAAAAAAATCTCCGGTTTCCCGATCCGATACGAAGAGGTCGAAAAGGAACGGAGCGTCCGTTACTTTCATCCCGTTTATCGTCTCGCCGCTTTGAACTCCAATACGGAGGAATATCTGATCAAGGTTTCCACGAGGAGATCCTTGATCTTGAACCTCAAGGCGTGGACCGTTTACGAATTCCTCGAGAACGTCCAGATTCAAAACATACTTTTCGGTCTGTTCTTCGGGGCGATTCTCGTTATGCTCGTATATAACGGATTCGTGTTGTTTACGGTTCGGGAAGCGGGTTATCTTTTTTACGTATTGTATCTTTTGTTTTTCAGTCTTTGGCAGCTGTCGGTGACGGGAGTCGGGGTCCATTACCTTTATTTCCCGCTGAAACTGTGGAACGATCTTCTGGTGCCGTTCGCATATCTGGCGATCGTATTTTCGGTCCAATTCACCCGATCGTTTCTTCATACGGATCGGAATACGAAGATATTGGATATTATTTTGATCCTCTTCATGATTCCCGGGATCGTGGGGGTATTACTTTCCGTTTTTCCTATATTCTATTTTTGGAATATGCAGGCGCTGACTCTGCTGCCGATCTTCACTTCGTTCGCGGTTATCTACGCGGGAATCGTCAGATACCGTCAGGGATACAGACCGTCGCGATTTTTTCTGCTGGCTTGGTCCGTACTCGTCGTTTTTATCATGGTGACGGTGCTTCGGAATCTCTCCTTTTTACCGAGTAATCTTTTCACCAATTGGGGATCCTTGATCGGCTCCCTTTTCGAGATGACTCTTCTTTCCTTCGCGCTTGCGGATCGTTTTAAATCCCTTCAGGCGGAAAGTCTTCAGACGAGCATCGACGCATACGAGAACCAGATCAAACTTTCCGAAATCGAACAGGAACTGAAGATCGCGAGGGAACTTCAGGAATCCATTCTTCCGGATAAACTTCCCAAGGTGGAAGGGATCGAGTTATCGGTCCGGATGGAATGCGCCAGCTCCGTGGGCGGGGATTTTTACGATTTTCACGATTATGGAAACGGCAAATTGGGAATCTTCATCAGCGACGTTTCCGGCCACGGAATTCCCGCAGCTATCATCGCCTCGATGGTCAAACTCGCCTTTTCGATCGAAGTGAGAAAATCCTCCGAACCCGCGGACGTATTGAAGAACATCAACCGCGCTTTGATGGGAAAATACGGAAAACACTTCATCACCGCGGCATATCTGGTCATCGATATGGAAAAGGGCGTCGTCGTTTATTCGAATGCGGGCCATCCTCCCATCGCCATTCTCAACCACTCGCGCGGAGAATTTCGCGAGATATTTCTTCCGGGTTGGATTATGGGATTGGACGGGAATTTAAAGAACGGGCAAATGATCATTCCGATCAAATCAGACGATCGGATCGTTCTGTTTACCGACGGCGTTACCGAGGCGAGGAATAAGTTCGGGCAATTATTCGGTTATCAGAGATTTTACGAACTTCTGAAAGCCAATTCCGGCGCGACGGGAAAAATTCTCAATCAGCTCGTGTTCGACACGGTGAAAGGCTGGTCGGGACGAGGGGACCAGTTCGAGGACGATATAACCCTGATGATCCTGGATTTGAACGGTTCGGTCCAAAGACGGGAGAATTCGTCCGGGCTTTCGTTTCGCGAGACCACCAAAACCGGCGGTTAAGCCGTTTTTTAACGTTTGCCGAAATTCGTCTTCGGGCGATTATCGACGGATATGAAACGTATCCTTCTAATTCAGATAATCCTAATATTCTTATTTTCTTGTACGGCGAGACCACGCGAGATACAGAGTTTTAATCCGGATCGCCCCGAAACCGGAATATATTTGAAGGCGATCTACCATACTTCGCAAATGGCTTTGCAGTTTTCGGGAATGGAGATGAGAATCGGCAAAAACCCCGTCAAAGAATTCAGATACGGTAATCTGGAATTTTTGGAACTTAAACCGGGAAAACACGAATTCAATCTTCGAATGAACTACGGAACCGCATCGGGATCCGGAATCGTAACGGGTTGTTTCGAATTAAAGCCCGGACAACAGCTGTTTTTTAAATACGCGCCGCCTTTCATGACGACTTCGGAAGGTCAGCTTGAGATCGAAGATTTAAAGACCAGGGAAATCGTCGCTTATCGATGTCCTTAAAAATCCGGATAAGGCCGTTTTACGAATCGGACCGGATAGAATATGAAGAACGAGGGGTCGTAGATCGTACCCGAAAAAATGGACGGTTTAGAATGATAAAACGAATATTTTTGATATCCGGAATTTTTCTTTCGATGGCTTGCGGATTAAAACAGACTCGGACCGGATCGTCGGATCCGGTTTCCCATTTGAACTTGATTCCGGGAAAAACCGGAATTTATCTGGAAGGAAGATCGCGTCCTTTTTTTTCTCCGAGCATCTATCGAACTTCGATCAAGTTGAACGAAACGGAGGAACATCCGATTAAGTACAACTCGGAATCATTTGTGGAGTTGAAGTCGGGTGTCTACGAATTCAAACTTCTTCTGACCGATCGGAGTAATATCGTGGCGGAATCCGCTACGATTGCGGGATGTTTTCGATTGAAGGACGGACAACAGTTGTATTTGGATTATCTACCGCCGGAATTCGTGGCTTTTGGAGGCGCTTCGTTTAAGTTGATCGATGTGGGAAGCAAGGAATCGATTCCCGCAGCGATGCCTTGTAAATAAAAGAAGGGATTTTTGATCGGGAAGAAGCGGGATGAATTTCCGTTCTCCCGATCGAAATCGAATTTTCTTATTTTAGATTTTTTAGATATTGTACCAATTCGCTCGATATCTGAATCGGCCTTTTTCTATAAGTCTTTTTATATTCTTTCCAACGTCAGACAATCGAGGG
>NZ_NPEF01000036.1 GCF_002811955.1 Leptospira ellisii | reverse complement strand
GTTACGGTTTCCCTTCTGCTATTGTGTAGGCGGGAAGAGAGTTCCTCTTCGGTGTTGAGCAGTAAATATCCCATACACAACCCGGTTCCCCGACTTTCACAAACGTTCCACCGAGCTGATAAAAAACTCACAACGGCAGGGCCACGTGGTCCACGTCCGCGGCCCACATCCACACTCACTCACACAAAAAAACAATTCCATCGAAGTCGAATCCGTCACGTCGTACAACCGACAAAATGAACGCTCCTTCCCCGTCGACCTTCCTCTCCGTCGAAATAACCGTTTGACAGTCAGGTTTTCCGGATTGAAATGGAATCGGAGCCAAGTTTGGAGTCAAAAGACAATTCAAAAAAGAAATCGGGTTGGTTGCTTTATATCGCCGCCGGAATTCTTTTATTTTCGGCGCTTATTTTTCTCATCAGCAAATTCAACCGAACCGGTTTAGAAGAAAAAATCGCCGCCGGAAAGCCGATCTATTTTCTTTTCCACGCGGTCGGCGACAACGAAGAATACGAATTCGGCCTTCTCGCGACCCTATTCCCGGCAAACAACCGTTGTGCGCTCTACTTCATACATCCGATCGCTTCTTTTGACGATCCGGACGATTCCTTAGATCTCCTCAAATCCAGCGCAAAATCCTCGGTCAAAAGTGCGGTCACCGATCTGATCGGTTCCAAGCCGAATTATACGATTTCCATTTCGGCGGGGAATTGGATTCGACTCGTGGATCTGCTCGGCGGTTTGAACGTTTATATGGATCACAAAACCGCCCGCAATTCGCCGGAATACAATCGCGAACCGGGGGTATATACCATGTCCGGTCGGGACGTCTACGACTACGCGTCCACGATGGAAAAAAAGGAAACCCTCGATTATTTGGATCGAATCAGCCGCCAAGAAAGTATCGTTCTTACTCTCTACGAGACTCTGACGCAGAAAAAGGAATTTTTAACGGTTCCTCTTCTCGCATTCGCACACGGCCTCGTGGAAACAGATCTTTCGAAAGAGGATTTTCTTAGTCTCGTCAAGTTCGTCAATTCCAGAAGAATTCAATTCGGAGTGGGGGAACTTCCCGGCGAACCGCAAAACGATCCGAAGACGAAAAAACCCTATCTCAAAACGGATATCGCAAGAGCCAGAGTCGCGTTCCGTAAATTCTCCAAAGACATGAATTCCGACGTTTTTGCCGATGCGGAATTCGGAAGAACCGAGGTCCTAAACGGAACCGAGGTCGCGGGACTCGCCAAGGACGTCCGCGGAATCCTCTCCGATAAGAGGATCAAGGTTTTAGCCGCAGACAACGCTTGGAAAAAAGGATTTCCGAAAACGGTAGTCATAGACCGCTCCGGCAACACCGCGATTATGGACCGCATCTCCACGGTTCTCGAAAAAGCGGAAGTCCATCACGTTCTCAGAAAAGATCTGGGAATGGACGCGACCGTTGTAGTAGGCTCCGATTACGAACCCAGAAAATAAATTCATGAACCCTTCCCCGAAACAAGATCCGACTACATTAGAAATTCTTAAAATTATCCGCGACATCATGACGGATAAAAAATGCGAGGAAGTGAGCATTCTCAACCTCGAAACCGTGAACAGTTATCTGAGTTACTTCGTCATCTGCACGGTCAACTCCGCAGTCCAGGCGAACGCGGTCGCGAGAGAGGTCCGTAAAACCTTGAAGGAATATAAACTTTCCCACAAGGAAGCCGACAAAACCGGAACGTCCGCGAACTCGGGCTGGACGCTTCTGGATTTCGGAGAGATCATCGTACACATCATGACCCCCGAAAAACGGGAATATTATAATTTAGACAGACTCTGGCGGGACGCCAAGAGAATGGAACTCTAAGGGGAATTCGGACCGTTTTCGGCCCGCCGATTTAGATGATCTTCAACTCCGCCGTATTCGTTTATTTCTTTTTGATCGTCCTCGCGGTCTGTTATTATTTCGCGCTCCGCAAAACGTCGCGCGGAGTGCAGAATTTCTTTCTTCTCGCGGCTTCCTATCTGTTCTACGGATGGTGGGACTGGATCTTTCTGATTCTAATCATCGCGACTACGGTTTCCAACTTTTACATCGCGCTCCTGATCGAAAAAAACGGATCGACCCGCCTACGGGGTTGGCTTCTTTTTCTCGCGGTCGTGATCGACATGGGAATGTTGGGCTTTTTCAAATATTATAATTTCTTTATAGATAATCTCAAGGCCGTAGTCAAAACGTCGACCGGTCTTTTGGGGGTCGACGATCCTTCCCTATTTCAGGACGCCACGTTTTTACAGATCATACTTCCGGTGGGAATCAGTTTTTTCACGTTCCAAACCCTCTCCTACGTGATCGACGTATATTTCCGTAAACTGAAAGCGGAAGAAAACCTAGTGGATTTTTCGCTATTCGTTTGTTTTTTTCCGCAACTCGTGGCCGGGCCGATCGAACGGGCGGGGGATCTTCTTCCGCAGATCAAAGAGGACAGAAAGATCGATCTGGATCTGTTCTACAAAGGTTGCCTTCTTCTACTCGTAGGATATTATATGAAAACCTACGTCGCGGACAATCTCGCCGAATTGGTCGATCTCGTCTTTTTGGACAATCCGCTGATCTACAAGACGGACCCGAGCCTCGCGGGAGGACATTCCGCGGCACATACGATCCTCGCGTTTTTGGCGTTTTTCTTCCAAATTTACTGCGACTTCGCCGGATATTCCTACATAGCGAGAGGATCCGCCTTTCTGTTGGGTTTTAATCTGAGCGAGAATTTCATAACGCCGGAGTTCAGCGTGAATTTCCGGGAACTCTTCCGCAGATGGCACGTAACGTTAAACCGTTGGTTCACCGACTACGTCTATATCCCGTTAGGCGGAAGTAAGGTCAGCCGTTTATACAACTTCAGGAACCTCCTGATCATTTTCGGCCTATCCGGAATCTGGCACGGAGCGAGTTGGAACTTCGCCTTCTGGGGACTTTCTTGCGGATCCTTCATCATCCTTTATATGATCTTCAAGGAGCCGTTCGAACGCCTGAAAGGATTCGCGCTCGCGAAGTTTCCGTTTTTGCACCGTTACGTATTCCGCAAAGCGTTCTTTTTCTGGTCCTGCTTTTTTACGGTATTCATGTTCGCGATGACTTCCATCTTCTTCCGCAGTTACGATTGGAATCACGTAAAGATCCTCTTCTCCGGAATTTTCGAGAATTTTTTCTCCCTTCGCGGACCGAACGATCAGATATCGATTTCCAATTATCTTGCGGAAATTCTCAAGGTGGTCGTCCCGCTTCTCATCTGGGATTATCATCATTTTAAAAATAACTCCGCCTTTTTTATCTTCGAAAAACCCGCCGTAATCCGGGTGTTGACGTATCTGTTTTTCTTCTACTGCATAGTTCTGAAAGGTGTGTTCGGCAAGAATGTCATTTACTTCGCTTTTTAAGAATAAGGTCGTATTGAGCGTTCTGGCCGTATTGATCTCCGTGGAGACGATCGCGCGGTTTACGGAAATTTATTTCTACGAACACACCGAAGTATTTTTAGTAAACAACGTGCGCAAAAAAATGGAATCCGGCGCGCTCGATTACGAGGGATTGATCTTCGGCGATTCCAGAAGTATGTCCCTGATTCCTAGTTCCGAATCCCGGGTTTACAATTTCAGTCTTCCCGCGATGGGGGCGCGTTATTACACCCATTATCTCGCCAAATATCTTCACGCCGGAAATAAAAAACCGGAATACGTCCTTTTTGCCTCGAGCCCCGGTCTGATCACGGGAGGATACGGCGAACCGATCGTGGATCCTTCCCTCATCAAATACGTCCGCCCGAACATGGGCCTCGCCGAATATCTCGGCAACCGATTCGTTTCCGGATTAACATATAAGAATTTCATAATAGAATCCGATCCGGCGAACATGCGTAAGACGATCTCCGAAATCAACTGGAAGTTTTTTTCGCACAGGATCCTACACCTGTTTTCGATTCGGGAGATGTTCGGTCAATACAAGGGGCCGGAACTTTTATACGTCCTTTCCTCGGCGTTGCCCAATGGACTTTCGACGTATCGATACCGAAAGGCGCTGTTGAACGTATTCTCCTACGAGAACTATAAACCGGCGGAAGCCGCCCTCAAGTTGGATTGCGGCTGCGGGGAACTCTACACTCCGCAATGTACGGCGCCGGAAAGCAACTATAGGGACAACCGTTGGATCGCGGAAAAACTCTCTTTTCAAAACGGAGGGTTGAACATTTCCGACCGGATCAAACCCCAACACGCGCTTTTGTATCAGATGAGCCGCGACAAACTCAAAGAGGAAATCCTGACTCCGTATAAGGACGAGCCGCATTTCGATTTTTCAGCGTTCGAGGATTTTCTGCGATATACGCAGGAACAAAACATAGAGGTCCGTTATCTCGTGATGCCCTTTCCCGAATATCTGGAACCCACGGGATATTTCGCGAAATTCTGGAAAGCGTTCGCTCCGCTCCTCGAAAAATATCCCCATCTCAAAGTCCTCGCGTTCGAAAAACAGTTCCTAAAACCGGAGCATTATTCGGATCAAATCCACCTCAACTGCCAAGGCGCCAAAATCACCAACGAGATGTTCCGCAAACTGGGATATTAAACCGTTCTCGGAAGCCCTCGTCGAATTCGCACCTTAACCGACGACGTTACGAACCGCGTCATGATCCGAGTTGTTTTTCCAATTCGGACACGGAATCGGTCGGGAGTTTGCAGGAGAAATTTTCGCAGACGTAAACCGTCGCGGAAGTTCCCGCCGTTCTTCCCGCAAAAAGATCGGACAACGCGGCCGCCGCCGCCAGTTCGGCTTCGTCGAGGATCGCGACGACCGCGTTCGGAAGAAAGCGGGTCTGGACCGCGGCGACCAGTTCCTTTCCCGAACTTTTGTCCTTTCGAACGAGCACGATCTCCTTGACGAGATTTTCATAGGACCAAAACGCCGAAAGCATATAAGGAAAACTTAATCCTTGCGAGGAGATCTCCTTCGAAAAATACGCGAAGACGGCCTCCGCCATCGAACGGTAACGATCGGAATCCACGCCTAACGCGGAAAGACGGACGAGGGAGTTCGCGATAGAACTGTTACCAGAAGGTTCCACTCCGTCGTATCCGTCCACGCTCCGACGCAAAAGCGCTTCCGCGTCGGTTCCCGTATCGTAAAACGCGCCGGACGCGGAACGGAACAGACGGATCGCGTCCTCCATCCACGAAACTGCGTTTTTCAGAAAACGGACTCCGCGGCCGGCCTCGAACAGCGCGATCGAAGCGGCTATCATCTCCGCATAATCATTAGAATATCCTAATATTCCGGATTCTCCGTCTCGATAACGGCGCAGAATCCTTCCGCCGGAATCGATCAGACGTTCTGTCAAAAACGAATACGTCTCCTCCGCGGAAACGAGCAATCCTTCGTTTTGAAACGCCGTTCCCGCTTTGACGAGGGCTTTGACGTACAACCCGTTCCAGGAAGCGAGAATCTTATCGTCGCGAAACGGACGGATTCTTCCGTTTCTGCGTTCTAAAAGTTTTTTCCTCGCCCGTTTCGCGGCGGCAGCGATCGTCTCGTCTTCACCTTCGTGTTGTTCGGCGAAGGACAAAGGGAATCCTTCGTGCAGAATATTATTTCCTTCGAAATTTCCCGCATCGGTCACGTTCCAAACCTTCTCCAACAAGGAGGAATCCTCTCCGCAGACTTCGCGGAACTCCTCCGAACTCCAAACGTAAAAAAGGCCTTCCTCCCCTTCCGAATCCGCGTCCTCCGCGCTGCAGATTCCGCCCGCGTCCGTTCTCATATCCCTGTGCAGATATTCGATCACGTCCATCGCAAACTCGCGGGCGGGAATCCGTTTAGAAACTTGGGAACATTCCGCAAGAACCTCCATAAAAAGCGAATTGTCGTACAACATCTTTTCGAAATGGGGAACCGCCCATCGATGATCCGTGGAATAACGACAAAGTCCTCCTCCTATCTGATCGTAAATGCCGCCCCGCTTCATGGCGAGCAGGGTCCGCTCCGTCATCTCAAGCGCGCGGGGATTTCCGGAAGAATGGAAGTAACGGAGTAAAAACGAAAGACCCATACTCGGCGGGAATTTGTTAACCGAATTCGTTTTAAATCCGGCGAACTGAGGATCGTAATAACCCTCATACAATAAAAACGCGGAATCGAAACTCTCCGTTCCCGGAAGGGAAGTCTCAGCCGTCTCCCCCGCCTTTCCCTCTCCGCTTTCCTTTAAATACCGGGTCAATTCTGCGGAAGCCTGAAGCAACTCCTCCTTTTTTTCCTTCCAAACCCGATCCAGGATATTCAAAACTTCTAAAAAACTCTTTCGCCCATATTTGGGCTCCGGAGGGAAATACGTGCCTCCCGTGATCGGTTTTCCTTCCGGAGTCAGGAACAGATTCAGCGGCCAACCTCCGGGTTGATCCATCGCGTGCAACGCGTCCATATAAATGCGGTCGATATCGGGCCGCTCTTCCCGGTCCACTTTGATGGATACAAAATTCGCATCGAGAACGTCCGCGATCGTTTGATTTTCAAATGATTCGCGTTCCATGACATGACACCAGTGACAGGTCGCATAACCGATCGACAAAAATATCAATTTGTCTTCCGACCTGGCTTTCGCAAACGCTTCGTCTCCCCATGGAAACCAATCCACAGGATTGTATGCATGTTGTTGAAGATACGGACTTTTTTCCCGTATCAGTCGGTTTGGGTTTTGTGAGTGATGCTGCATCGTAATGATTCCTTTTTAAATTCGAAAATTCATTTTTCGATTTGTAAAAAACTTCCTGAATTGGAGCATGTCCATTAAGTAGGCACTTACATGGCTCCCAAAAAGGAACGGATTCGCGGAAAATTCAAAAATATTCTCATCTCCGGAACCCTCCTTTTTGCCGCGATCCAACCGACCGCCGCTCAGGAAATCAATCCGAACGAAACCCTTTTGGAAGAAGAAAAAAAATCTTCCGACGGGAACCTAAGCGATTCAAGAAAGGTACTTCGTTTGACGCTTCGGGAAGCCGTAAATCACGTTCTCGAAAAGAATATTACAATTCAAAATGCCAAGATGGAATATGTCAAGGCGGATGGAAGCGAACTCAAAAACGAATCCCAATTCACCTGGAATCTGATCGGAGGAATTACGGTTTTTAAAACCACTCTTCCCAACAACCGGAACAACATTTTCTTAGGAACCAAACAGAGTCAGGACAAAATCAGCGTAGGGGTGGAAAAGAATTTTCGCACCGGAACCTATGCGAAATTGGAAGGAAGTACCACTCGTTTCGATACGAGCGCCTTCGAAGATCCTGCGACCACTCCATCCAGTTTGTCGCAGCTCGCGATTCCTCCACAATATACGAGCGCGCTGACCATCACTCTGAGTCAGGAACTTTTAAAATACGGTTTCGGCGAAACGCAGAAACACAAAGACGCCATCTTAAGACAAAATACCGTCGTCAAACGGGAAGAATTGATTTATACCTTATCTCAACTCGTGGTTCAAACCTTGATCCAATACTGGAGTTTGAACATTTACGATTCCAACGTAAAAACTCTGGAAGAATTACAATCCAACACGAAAAATATCCGGGATTTGACCGCGAGAAAAAGAAACTTAGGACTTTCCGAAGGATTCGAAGTCAATCTTTGGAGTTCCATTTTATCGCAAACCGCGGCCAATTTGGAAAAAGCGAAGGTTTCCCGAAGGGAAGCGGAGCGGGTTTTGATTCGAATTTTGAACGCGGATCCTTCTTCTCGAGTGGAAGGGGTTACCGATTTGCAGGAAACGGTTCCCACCGACTTCGACGTGGAAAAGGATTATTTATACGCCTTAGAACATAGAACCGATCTGAGAAATCTTCGGAAACAAAGGGAAATCGCCGAGCTCAATCTGAAAATCAAGGAAGCGGAAGACATGCCTTCTTTGAAAATTTCCGGCGCCTATTCCACCCGTGGACAGAATATCGTATCTCCTCAACAGAACGTAACGGATACGAATCGGGGCATTGCATCGTTTAAATATCCGGAAGCCTATGCGGCATTCCAATTTTCCTACCCGCTCTGGGACAAAGGAATCAAGGCCGATATTCGTAACGCCAAACTCGACGTCGAAAATCTGGAGAAAAAAGAAACGGAGCTAAAGCTCTCCATCAAAGAAGAGTTATCGAATCGTTATGCCGCCATCGTCGCCGGAAAAGATATCTTCGAAGGCGCCAAAAAAAGAAGGGAGGAAGCCGGCAAATTTTACAGAGGGCTTTCCGAACGTTTTCGACAGGGACGGTTTACCGCGGTTGCGGTCAAAACCGCTTTGGACAATTTGATTCAATCCGAATTACAGGTAACGCAGGCAAAGATTCAATTCAATATCGATATCCTTCGTTATGAACTTGCGAAAAATCATATCTTTGAGAAATTCGGGGTCAACGCACAGGATATCATAGATCGTTTGATGAAAGCCGCTGCGGATTCGAAAGCGCTTTCCGCTGCCGCTTCGGAATCCGCTGCCGACAACGGATCTTCCAAGTAATTTCCAATCATCGCTCGTTAATAAAAATACGTTTCTACGACGTCGAAACGAAGCGTCCGAAGTAAGGCCCGGGCCTGACCCGACCGACCGACCGACCGATTCGTAACTTCGTCGTGTCGCTAGTTTGCAGGTGTTTTGATCCGGATTTTGCAAAGGTAAAATTTTTTTGTGTGAGTTCCCACACGGTTTCGGTATCAAACTTTTGATTCCGCAAGTATGTGAAACGGAGAAGTGCGTGAATCGGTTTGAAATCGCGATTTTCCGTAAAACGCTTTCCTGCATGAGTTCCTACAAAAGTTTTACGGAAAAATCAAAAAATGGACGAACGTGCCGTAAATTCCACCTCGTCCGGAGTCTCGTCCCAAAGTTAGGAGTTCCCACACAACCTCTCCACGGGACAACGGTAAAAACAGTAAAGAACAGGACAAACCTTCGGCATGCGACGCGCCACGGTCGTTCGTCATTAAAACGACGAAACTCGATCAGGCCTTCGGTATTTTAGGCATTTCGAATGGAAGAGATTCACCTTCCAAAGATTTCAAGAATTCGATCAAATCCCGTTTTTCCTCTTCGGAAATCGACGCGGGCTTCAACAACGGATCCTCGATCGACCCCTGAGAACCGCCGTTTACGAAATGACTGACGACATCCTCCAGTTTCGTAAATTCTCCGTTGTGCATAAACTCGCTCTTTTTACTGACATCCCGAAGACTAGGCGTTCTCACCGTTTGAGTGATTCCCTTTAAACCGGTCGTATGCCGTTCGGAATCCGAAAAATTGGGTCCCTTGTGACACTGCGAGCACTTCGCCTTATTCATAAAAACGTCGAGCCCGCGTTTTTGAGAAGGGGACAAAGCGGATTCTTCCCCCATCACGTATCGATCGAATTTCGAATTTTTAGAAACGATCGTCCTTTCAAAAGCGGAGATCGCCTTTACGATCCGTTCCATCGTAATCCCGGGAGATCCGAAGGACTTTTCGAAAAGTTCCCGGTATTCCCGCACCTGATTCAATCTTGCAACGATGGTTTTTTCGTCCTTCAGCATAACCGCGGTATGCACACGTTCTTGGACGATGTCCTCGAGATCGTTCGCTTGCGGATCGTTAAAAACGTCCCGATACAAGGCTACATTCGTCAAAGACGGAGCGGAGGATTTATGAATCTGATTCCGGGGCGCCGTCGCGGAATTTTGAATCTCCACGCCGTGACAGATGGCGCAATTGGTGTCGCCCTTTAAAGAAAGACGTTTGTCGAAGTAGAGCAGCTTTCCCAGCTCCACCTTATCCTTGTTATAAGGATTGTTGTTCGGATGAATGACGTTCTTGACCACGAAACTTTCCAGTTCCGGTTTTTGAACCGGTTCCTTACAGCCGCTCAAAACGAGCCAAAGACAGATCGAAAACGAAATGGACAAAATCCGTATCATAAGGACCATCCTGGGTCAATGGTTCAACGCGAAAGTCTTCTGTCAATTCGAATTTAGAACAATTCTAATTACATATTCATAGTCGAAATTCCGCCGGAAATTCTCTCAAAAAACGGGAGTTCCCACGTCCCTAAAATCGAAAAAAGATCGCGTTCCTGTCACGGACCGGGGCCCGCGGACGTCTTTCTTCCGAACACGGAGGCAAACATGTCGCAGTTAAAAACAGTTTTGGTGGCAGGAGGAGGATATGCGGGAATCATCGCAGCCAATCGTCTGGCCAGAAAAAAACTTCCGATCCGAATCCTTTTGATCACCGCTCAGGATCGATTTCAGGAAAGGATCAGGAATCATCAGATTTTGGCGGGAACGTTAAAACGCACCTATTCCGTCCGCTCCCTACTTCATAAAAAAGTGGAATTGATTCTTGCCAAAATAGAAAAGATCGATAAGGATTCGAAAACCGTAATTTTAAACGGAGGATCCTCCTCGCTCGTGTACGATCATCTCGTCTATTCCCTAGGGGTTCAGGGATCGCTCGGCGCCGGTTCGAAGGAAACTTACGTCCGCGTGGAGAACGTCGCCGATTGCGAAAGAATGCACGAAATTATTTCCAAAAACAGGACCGCAAAAATCACCGTCCTCGGAGCGGGTCTCAGCGGAATCGAAACCGCTTCCGAACTCGCCGTCAAATTCCCTGAATCGGCCGTTACCCTTATCGACGCCGGCCGTTTCGGAGCCGGCTTTTCCGCCGGGGCGCAGAGCAAAATAAGGTCCTTCCTGGAGCACAATCACGTTAAAATATTAGAAAATTCTAAAATTATAAGATTCGAGGAAAAGGAACTGATCGACGCAGACTCCCGAAAAATCGGACACGACCTCTGTATCGTCGCGGGCGGACTTTCCGCGTCCAAAGTGGGTTTGGATTCGGGTTTTCGAACCAATCCGATCGGACAGATATACGTAAACCAGTTCCTCGAAGTGGAGGGGAACCCGGAAATCCTCGGAGCCGGAGACTGCGCGCAGATCGTTTCCGCCGGTTACGGTCACCTAAGAATGTCCTGTGCGACCGCCCTGCCTATGGGAATTTACGCGGCCGAAAGACTCGCATATCGTTTAGGCGCCAACTCGAACAAAGGATCCCTGCCGTTCTCTTTCGCGTATTTGGGACGGAACGTAAGTTTAGGCCGCAACGACGGAGTGATACAGGAGTCCGAACCGGACGACACGCCCGTCGAAAAAATATGGACGGAACGAAGCGCGGTTTGGATCAAGGAGATGATCTGTAAGTTCACGATTCTTTCCTTGCGCTTGGAAAAATATTTCGACTTCTATTTCTGGAAATCGTTTCCTGAAAAGAAAAAACGATTTTCGACCGATCGTCTTGCGACCGGATCGGAGAAGTGAACTTGGACAGACTCGGACAGTTTTTGGAACTAAGACCTCTCGTTTTCGGTATCGCCTACCGCATGACCGGAAGCGTGAGCGACGCGGAAGACATCGTCCAGGAATCCTTTTTGCGATGGGAAAACACCAAGGACGAAACGATCCATTCTCCGAAAGCCTTCCTTTCCACGATCGCGACCCGGCTCTCTTTGGATACGCTCCGAAAGGCGAAAAACAAACGGGAAACCTATATCGGCCCGTGGCTTCCCGAACCGATCCCGACTACGTGGGATACGGAAGAACCGGATATGGAGACCCTGGATCTCGCGCTTTTACATCTATTAGAAAAGTTGAATCCGATTGAAAGGGCCGTTTTCATCCTTCGGGAATCCTTCGACATGGACTACAAGCTGATCTCCGAAGCAGTGGGAAAATCGCAGGATAACTGCAGACAACTTTTAAAACGCGCCAAGGATTCCCTGAAATTCGGAAGAAAAAAGTTTTCCCCGGACAAGGAAACCAAACGGAAACTGCTCCATAACTTTCTTCTCGCATCCTCCAAAGGACAACCGGAACTTCTCCTCCCCTTCCTAAAGGAGGAGATCGTGGTTTGGTCGGACGGAGGCGGAAAGGTTCACGCCGCGAGAATTCCGATTTTCGGCAGGGAAAGAGCCGCGTCCTTTCTGATCCGGACGGCCAAAAATCCTTATCTCAAGGAATCGGATCTTGAACTCTATTTTACGGAATGCAACGGCGCGGAAAGCGTGCTCGTTTACAAAAAGGATAAACCCGTTTATCTCAGAAGTTTCATCATGGACGAAAACGGAATCGATTCCATCTTCACCGTGTTAAACGAGGATAAGATGAAGGCGTTCGAAAACAAACGCGAACTTTTGGAGCGTAAGATCATCTTCCCTTTGGAATTTTTCCTTCTATTCCCCAAAAGTTCCCTTCAGAATCCCGTTCCTCCGGTTTGGACCAAACCGCTTCTTAAAATCGTACATTGGGCCATACTCAGAAAAAAGTGATTCACATAGGACAATCGGATTCCGCACCGTAGGGCCGATCCGAATCTTGACTTTCCCGCGGTTTCGATGCAGACTTCCAGGAATGAAACATTTCATTCCGACGATTCTTTTTTGTATCGCAGCCTGCGGAGGAGGACAGACCGTGCAAACCCAAATCGAAACACTCCGGACGGAGACGAGCCGACCTACCGGATTTTTTCCCACGAAACAGGGAGCGGTCGCGTATTGGATCAGCGGCAAAGGAGAAACGTTGTTTCTTCTCCATTCCGCGGGTCCCGGACACGAACACCGCGATTTCGACGCGATCCTTCCGGAACTCTCCCGTTCCTACCGCGTGATAGCCGTCGACTGGCCCGGTCACGGAGCGTCCGAACTTCCGAACCCGCCGGATTCCGCGTCCGCGGTTTTATACGCCGAAACCCTCCCTTCAATGATCGAAACGCTCTCTCCGAACGGAGCGATATTGATCGGAAATTCGTTGGGCGGATTCGCCGCCATGAAAACCGCATTAGATAATCCTAATTTAGTAAAGGGTTTGGTTCTTGTGGACTCGGGCGGAATGAACGAACCGGATTTTAAGACGAAGGTTTTCGTCAAACTGATGAGCGCCCTCTGGTTCACGAAAGCCACGTGGAATTCTTTTCCGGAATACTACGTCAAAATCGACAACGAATATACGAGATCCATCCTTTCGAGAATCCGGGAACGGAAAAGCGCGGAAGGTTCCGTCAACGTACGTGCGGCGATATGGAAAAGTTTTTCGGACGAAAGACACGATCTTAGGGAAAGGGTCTCCTCGATCCGAACCCCCACTCTCATCGTATGGGGTAAAAACGATCCGGTGATATTTCCGGAATTCGGGGAAAAACTTCGAGGAAAAATTCCCGGTTCGAAACTCGTATTCCTAAACACAGGACACGTTCCGTTTGCGGAGGATCCGCAGGGATTTCTCGCCGCTTTGCATCCGTTCTTACGATCCGTCTACGGGAAATAAACTCCCGGTACGAACATACGAAACCGGCGCAGGAAAAAATAAATTTCCGTGCGGCCGCAATCGGAATTGCAAAATTCACGATACGTCGTTTCGTAAATCCGTGACCGATCGAACGATTGAAAAGGGAAGCGTCGAGTGGGAAAAGATATACGCCGGGGTCGACGGAATCTCGCCGATTCCCCGCGCAGTATGGGACGAAGCGGGCATCGTATATTCCCTCCGTGAACTATCCTACGGGGATTTTTTCGTAAAACAGGGGAAAATTCCCGCCGAATTCGCGTTCGTTTTTTCCGGAATATTACGGGAATATTATCTGACTCCGAACGGGGACGAATACATCAAAAGTTTCAACTTCCCCGGGGATTTTACGGGTTCTTATTTCGATCTCCTCAACGCACAACCCTCCACCTGTTTCATCCGCGCGATCACGGATTGTAAACTCGCGGTCGCGGACTTCTCCGAACTGAGCGCCTTATTTTCCACGGACATCGTATGGGAAAGATTGGGCAGGAAGGTCGCGGAAAATCTTTTCTTAAAAAAAGCGAAACGGGAATACGAACTGCTCGCGCTCGACGCGGAAGCGAGATACGAACTTCTCAAAAAGGACCGTCCCGAAATCGAGGATTCGATTCCTCAGTATCACATCGCCTCCTATCTCGGAATTACCCCCGCCTCTTTAAGCAGAATCCGATCCAAACATTCCGGCGGAAATCCCAAATGAAAGGCCGAGGGGCGTCCCTCTTCGTATAATTCCGCTCCTCGTTTATAAGATGTGGCGATCACATTCAAAATTCTGCAAACGATTTCTTGCTTTTTTGCGCGCCGTCTTTTAAACGGACGACAATGACTTCCCGCACGCAAACGAAAAAACGGGCTAAAACCTGGATCCCGTTTCTACTATTCCTTTTTTTCCGCTGTATGAAAGACGATCCGAACGAAACCGCGGACACGGCGCGGGATTTGATTTTAGGAAACGCGTACGTATATTCCCTCCATTCCACTCGGCTTTTGGGAAGCCCGGACGCGTTTACCGCGGCTTCCTCCATCACATCGGACGGATCGGGCAACACGATCGCGGTGGGATATACGAACGGAAATTTGGACGGCGCAACGAGAATAGGCGCTTCCCAGGATTCGTTTTTGGTGAAATACGGAATCGACTCGGGCAAACGATGGACCAAAACCTACGGCGTCGAAGGAGCCAACACCCAATCCTATGGAATCACGGCGGATCCCGACGGAAATATCTACGCCTCGGGGGCGACCAACGGAAATTTACACGGAGAAACGTTAGGCGGAATCACCGACCTATTCGTGACGAAATTCGACCCGCTCGGAACGAGACTTTGGACCCGGCTCTCCGGAACCGCAGGCGCGAACACGAAGGGCTGGGCGATCGCATACGCTCCGGAAGACTCCGTATATGCGGTCGGATTCACCAAAGGAAATTTGGACGGACAGGTTCTTACCGGAGAAGAGGATCTTGCGATCGTAAAATACGATTCCTCCGGAAATAGGTCGTGGACGAGAACGTTAGGCGTAACCGGAAGCATCACCGAAGGACTCGCCGTCGCCTGCGATTCGAATTCCAACGTGTATGTCACCGGATTTACGGAAGGAAATCTGGACGGACAAACCCTCGACGGTCTAATGGGGATTTTTACGGTCAAATACGACAAAAGCGGAAACAAACTGTGGACCCGTCTTTTAGGTTCGCCCGACCCGAACTACGGATTCAGCCGCGGCGTGGGAATCGTCGCCGATCCGCTCGGGAATTCCTACGTGACCGGTTGGACCCAAGGCGCTTTGGGGGGAAATCCCGATATCGGACATTTGGATTCGGTCTTGATCAAATACGATACGAACGGGAACCGGCTTTGGGTTTTCACCTACGGAGCTCCGGGAATTTTTACGGAGTCGAAAGGTATAGCTCGAACGAAGGACGGAGATATCTACGTCGTAGGAGTCGCGAACGGGGATTTACACGCAGAAAGGATCTCCGGAAGATTGGATTCATACGTCATACGATTCGACGCGGAAGGTGAAAGGAAGTGGACGAGACTTTTCGGAACCTTCGGAGCGCAGACGAGGGCCGCTTCCATCGCGGTCGACGAGCTCGGAGGAATCCACGTTACGGGAGACACGGAAGGGAATCTGGACGGAAGACCCAGGACGGGAATCACGGATTCGTTTTTCGTAAAATACGACGTTTTCGGAACGAGGTTATGAAAGGATACGGCGCCTAAAACGAAAAAGCGCGCCCATAAAGAACGCGCTTTCGAAAATTCTAATATACTAATAGAAGATTCTTATTTTGCGGAAGCGGCCTCGCGGATGACGTAAGCGGCGATCTCGTTCTTCTGAATCTGGGTGGTTCCCTCGAAGATACAGAGAATTTTCGCGTCTCTCATCAGTTTTTCCACCGGATACTCCTTCGTATAACCGTAGCCGCCGAAAATCTGAACCGCATCCAGAGCGCATTTCATAGCGGTTTCGGAAGCGTGAGCCTTGGCGATCGCGGAATACTTCGGAAGTCTCGGGTCTTCGGCATCGGACATTCTCGCCGCAAGATACGTGACTTGACGGGCAGTTTCGAGACCGATCGACATATCCGCAAGCATGTGTTGAACGGCTTGGAAGCTGGAAATCTTGGATCCGAACTGCTCTCTTTGTCTTGCGTATTTGGACGCGTAGTCGAGAGCCGCTTGAGCGACGCCCACACCCATCGCGGCGACGTAAGGACGGGAAGCGTTCAGAGTTTGAAGGGCATAAATGAATCCTAAGTTTTCCTTTCCGATCATGTTCACTTCTTCGACGGCGCAATCTTCGAAGATGATCTGACGGGTATCGGAAGCGCGGATTCCGAGTTTGTCCTCTTTTTTACCTACGGTTAAACCGGGAGTGTCCCGCTTAACGTAGAAACAGCTGACCCCTCTGGTTCCTCTTCCCTTATCGGTGTAAGCGAACACGGTATAAGCGCCCGCACTGCCTCCTCCGGTGATCCATTGTTTGGTTCCGTTGATGACCCACTTGTCGCCTTTTTTAACGGCGGTGGTGCTCATACCGGGAACGTCGGAACCGGCGCCCGGCTCGGAAAGACAGAAAGAAACTCCGTATTCCCCTTCTACGACGGGCGGAAGCCATTTTTTCTTTTGTTCGTGGGAAGCCCCTTTCAGGATGGGAAGAATTCCGAGACCGGTGTAACCGAAACAAAGAGAAATTCCGAGACAACCTCTGGAAAGTTCTTCCGTAACAAGACATTGTTCCACGGAACCGAGTCCCCATCCGCCGTATTCTTCCGGAATGGTAAGACCGTTGACTCCCAATTCTCTTCTCATACGATTGATGAGTTCTTCGGGATGTTTATTTTCTTCGTCCCAGTGGATTGCGACTTCATGAGTGATTTCTTTTTTCACGAAATTACGGATCTGATCCCTGATTTCGATCTGCTGTTCAGTTAATTCCTGGTACATCGGTGTTTCCCTTCTTGCGAGAGTGATTCTGATCCTACTTTTTTTTTTACGGCGATTAGATCAAACCAAAATATGGGTAAAAAAGCGGGGACATGGATTGTTCACGGCGTTTTTACAAGGACCGGCGTTTCGTTTTTTTAAACTCGAAATTCGAGTCTTGTATTTAAATGCAAAAACAAAGAATTCGATCCTTTCTTAAAGAACGAACGTTCTGTTGTAAAATTAAACCGAATCGAATCCGAAAGAATATTTCGATGTCCGGAGCGTCACAAAGAAGGATTTATATCACTTTTTCCTTCTTCATCGTTTCTATCTCCTCCGGAGAATAACCCAAAGAAGCGTAAATCGTCGAATTATGTTCCCCGTGTTCCGGAGGATCCAAACGGTAGGTGATCGGAGTTTCCGAAAAAGGAAACGGAGCGCCGAATTGGAAATAGTCTCCGTAACGCGCGTGTGTCTTATCGAGAATCATCCCCCTTTCTTTGAGAACCGGATCCCGACTCACCTCCTCCATCGTTTTTACGGGCGTCAGACAGGAATCCTCGTTCTCGAAAAGAAAGTTTAGGTCTTCGTACGTTTTCGATTCGAAGTAGGAGACGAGGATCTCCTTCCACTTGGAGAAATATCTTTCCTCGGCGGGGAATTCCTCGAGATGTTTGTCCAACCCGGATTGACGCAGGAACGTTTTGAAGAACATATCCTCCAAAGCTCCGAGCGCGACCCATCGTCCTTCCTTAGTGCGATAAACATTATAATTCGGTAATTTACCGGAGAGGAGTTCGTTCCCTCCTTCCGGATTTTTTCCGGTGGCCGCGAAAATTCCGCCGTATAAGGAAAGAAACGGAAGCGAGGCGTCCATCATGGAAACCGCGATCTTTTGTCCCTTGCCGGTCTTTTCCCTGGCGTATAACGCCGCTAAGATGGAGGAAAGCGCGGTCATCGTTCCCCCTCCGATATCGGCGAGTTGATATCCCGGGATCTGCGGAACGGCTCCCGTCTGGGACAAAACCCCGGAAAGGGAGAGATAATTGACGTCGTGTCCGGCGAAGTCCCTGTATTTTCCCTCCGTGCCGTAACCGTAGATGCCGCAGTAGATCAGACGCGGAAAACGATCCTTAAGATCGTCGTAACCGAGTCCCATCTTCGCCAATCCGTCAGGACGGAACCCCTCCAACAGTATATCAGCATCTTCTAATAATTTAAACAGGATCTCTTTGGACTTCTCCTTTTTAAGATTGAGAGTGATCGCCTTTTTGTTCCGATTGAGCATAAGAAACAGGGAAGGAGCGCCGTTCGCTTTTTTGAACATGACCCGAGTAGCGTCCATCGCCCTCGGATTTTCGATCTTGATCACTTCCGCTCCCATATCCCCCAAATACATGGAGCAAAGCGGACCGGGAAGAAGCAGACTCAAATCGATGACCTTTACACCGGAAAGTGGACCGTTGTTCATTCTTATCCTCGCGCGTTAAAAAGATTCTTTCCCATCTAACGAAGAAGAGGATTTTGCGATACCATTTTTCTTGAGGCGAAAAGAGGAACGGGGGAATTCACCGTTCGACTTCGATGCGAACGAACGGAAACGATCGGAAGAATTCCTAGTGAAAACGGAAAGACGTAATACGCGTATATGTTCAGGACTTTGCGTCGAACATGTTCGCCGCGCAAAGCCAAACGCCCGCGAGAATCAAAACGATTCCCGCCCATTGGGACCAACTCAATCTTTCCTTAAACGCGAAGGAGGAAACGATCAATACGATGATAAAACCGGCGCTCGTAAAAACGGGATAAGCGAGGGAAAGTTTCAGACCTTTTCCCAAAACGAAACGATAACCGAGCAAAGCCAGACCGAAAGAAGCCAAACCTCCGATAAAGATCGGATTCAAAACGGTCTGAAGGATTCCGGAAACCCCTTCCGGTTTGGAAGCGACGTCCCCTAAGGAACTCGCTTTGATGAGGATGTTCGCCAATGCGTTGAATACGAGAGCAACGATAAATACGATAAGAACTTGAACCTGCATGACGAACTCCGGTTTTGACTTTACGAAAACCAGTTCACCGAAGGAGTTGGAAAGATCAAGGTCAAATCGCCTCCCAATGTTCAGAAAAACCTTCCCTTTCCGCGGACTTATTCTTTCCTACATCGATACGGATCCCGATTCCGCTACGAAACCCGCGATCCTTCTTTGTCACGCGAACGGTTACAGCGCTTACACCTATCGTTTTTACGTCGAGGAACTTCGAAAAACGCATCGAGTTCTCGCTTTGGATTTTGCCGGTCACGGAGAATCCCAATCCACTCTCGAATTCGGAAATTGGTTCTTTTTCCGGGATCAGGTGTTGGCCTTGATCGAATTCGAAAACCTACGCGACTTGGTCGGAATCGGACATTCCCTGGGAGGAGCGAGCCTTTTGTTGTCCTCGTATATGGCTCCCCATCGTTTCAAAAAGGTGATCGCACACGATCCGGTCGTATTAAGTTTTCTTAAAGTAACGTATTCCCGCATCGCGCACAATCCCATGGCCAAGGTGGCGATCAAAAGAAGAAGGGAATTCAAGGATCTGGATACGGTAAGAAAAATCTACAAAAGGACGCCTTCCTTTTCGGGTTGGGACGAAGAAATTTACGGGGATTATATCGAAAGTTGTTTTCGGGTCGAAGAGAACGGGAAGGCTCTTCTGCGCTGTGCGCCCGAGATCGAGGCGAAAATTTTCGATTCGGTCAGTTATCTGAGCCTGTATCATTACGGAAACATCAAAACCGAGACTCATCTGACCATCCCGGAACCTCACGAAGTATGTTCTCCGAGCGGAGCCAAACGGATCGTCTCCGGAAACAGGAATTCCACCCTGGAAATCTGGCCCGGAAGCAACCACTTTTTTCCCTTCGAACAGAAGAATAAAACCCTGGAACGGATCCTAAAGGCGCTGTAAGAACCCCGGATCCGTAGTTTATTCTTTTAGAATATTCTTAATTACTCGGAATAACGGACGTCGTCGCCGAAACGGATCCCGATCGATCGACCCGATAAAAACGGCGACGTATCGATCACCACGTGTTGGAAACGATCTGGGATTGAACGGAGAGAAAGCTGAAAACGGAGCGTACCGATCTGGAATCGAGACCTATGTTCCACTGGTAGCTCAGATAAAAAGCGGAAAGTACGCAAATGATGTAAACTTTCTGGGCAGACATACTTTTTTTCCTGAAATGTATTTTTCATTTCTACGGAATGGGGATTTATCCCCGCCACTTTTTTAAAAAACCCAGGTAAAAGATAGGGAATTGGTGCGTCCACCGTCGGAAGTGGAAACGTTCACGCTCTTCAGATCTCCGGAAGACAAATCCGCATTGCTCAAAAAAATATCCAAGGTGATCGCGGTAAGAAGTAGATACGCGTAATTTCGTCTTCGTTCGTAAAACAGATCCTCTTCCATACGGTCCCCTTTCGAAGAAATAACCTGTTCGGAAGCTCTATAACCGAAATAGAGCAATAAGGCGCCGCCTCCGCTCCCTCCGTTTGCGGTGGCCACAGGCATAAGCGTATAGAAATCCCGCACTCCCTCCGGGGAGGAATCGCTGCTCCCTAAATGTAAATACGGACGCGGCTTTTGAAAATACGTCTGCCCGTCGTATAAGATAAACAATTTGGTGAAGACCATAAGTCCGCCCAGGAGCTGCTGACTTCCGCGGTCCGAAAGCAACAACGGGGACCAAAACGGAACCAAGGCTTGTAGCAGACGCCAGCGGCTTTTTTTGACCGGCTTGTTCGCAATAACGTCGTAATTCTTTAATGCGACAGCCGACGAATTTTCCTCGACGTTCGGAGTATTTGCAGTCTCCGAAACTTTCGGGACATCCTCGACCTTCGTGTTTTTCACTGTTTCCGGAACTTGCGCGGTTTCGGCGACTTGGACTTGTGTCGTTTTCGGAGTTTCCGAAACTTTAGCGATCTCGGCCACCTTCGTCGTTTTCGCTCTCTCGGAGACGGAAACCTTCGGGGTTTCCGAGACTTTCGGAGTTTTGGCGACGGAATCGGTCTTACTTTTTTTAGCGGGAAAGTCCGGAAGGATCGATTCTATCCTGGAAAACGGAATCGTTTCGACCTTATTTCCGGTCACAATTTCCACCAAATTGCCTCCGTTTTTCATACGGACGCGGTCGGCCCGGATCTTTTGACCGTTTTTCAACACGACAGTATCGCCGTAAACGACGGGACAAAGCGTAAACGTTAGGAAAAAAATTGCGATTTTTCGGAATGAAACGGTCTTATTCCGCGAAAAAAATAAAAATATTTTGGCGAACATTATGATTCTTATACGTAAAAAGAAAGGTAAGAGCTTAAGCGCGAATGAGCGATACATTAGATAACGTAGAACGCCTTTATAAAAGTTACTACGATAAACTCAAGTTTTTCTTTTTGAAGTCCGGTATAACGAACGAATCGGCGGAAGAACTTTGTCAAGAAACTTTCATAAAGATATATAACAACCATAAGAAGTACGACCCCGCCAAGGGTTCCGAAAATACGTGGGTATACGCGATCGCCAAGAACGAATTGATCGATTTTTATCGAAGGAACAAAAACGAAAAAGCGGTCACAGATTGGGAGAAATGGGAAAATTTGACGTTTTCCAGCGGTTCTTCCCAAAACAACGCGGAGGAAAAATTGCTGATGGAAAAATTGAACAAATCGATCCATCAGCTGAAAGAACCCGAGAAATCGATCGTGGTTCTACATTGCATTCACGGTAAATCGATCGCGGAAACATCGGAAAGGACGGGAATCGCACAAAGGACAGTCAGCAGAAGACTGGTATCGGCTTTCAAACTTTTGAAAGAGGAATTAAGAATTTCCGGCATAGACAAAAGCTGGTTACAAGGAGCTCAGGAATGAAACAAGATCCGCAAGAAAACCTACTCCGCTTGATTCAAAATTCCGGCGAGGAGGATTTGAACGAACTCCTCTCCGATCCCGATACGAAAAAGGAATTCTTCGAATATCTCAGAATGAAGACGTTATTGAGCTCTTTGAATCCGTCGGATTTTCCGATGCCGACTACGGTAATCCGTCCTCCGGTTTCCTTATGGAAAAAAACGGGAGTGTTCGTTTTGGCCGCAGCGTCCCTGTTTTTCGTGTTCGGTTTATTTTTCTTCTATCAAAAAAACGGACAAAAGGCCGAGCTCGTTACGATCGAAAAAGCGCGCCAGGGAGCGTGCGAAAAAACCGCGCAAGAGGATGGAACTGTTCTTTATCATACGAGGGAAAATTCGTACTGCGATCTTCGAATGGAAGGGCTCGGAGAATTTTCGATCCGGATTCTGCCGGAAACTTTTTTACGAATGGAATCCCGAGGTGAAAATCTGGATTTCGTCCTTCAATCCGGATCCGCCCTTTTTTCCACGATCCGCAAGAAGGAAGGAAGCGTCGTAACCGTACACAGCCCCCACCTTCGCGCCGTTATGCTGGGCACGTCCGTCTTCATCTCCGCGTCCCCTTCGAAGGAAAGGATCGTTCTGATAGAGGGATCGCTTCGACTGGAGCCGACCGCCGGATCTTCCGCGACGACGATTCGGCTCGAAAAAGGATCGATCGCCGAAGCGATTAACAATGATGAGACGGGAAATTGGAACGAACCGAAAATCCAGAAATTATCCGATATAGAGGAATCGGTCCTCCAGGAACAGTTCGAATCGATGAATTCGATTCAGCAAAACTCCGTCGGGCGGAATTATCGTTCCTTGGAACTTCAGAAAATACAACAGATCCGCGAATCCGAAAAATGGTCCGATCGCCCTTACGTTAGAATCACCCTGCAAAACGGAAAAACGAAAGAAGGATACTTGATCGAAATCGGCGATTACTATACGATTCAATCCATCGATTCCGGCGTGATTCGAATGAGTCGCGCTTCCATTC
>NZ_NPEF01000359.1 GCF_002811955.1 Leptospira ellisii | reverse complement strand
ATTTGAGAAATTTGGAAATATATCGGGATAGAAAGAACGATTTGGACGAGATTAAGTTTGTGATTCGGGATAGAAGGAATTGGTTTGGAGAAGCATTCTTCACATCGGAAACCTTTTAGCCGGAACCTTATACGCTCCCCGTATCAATCAAAAGTGGATGGAACGTTATCTCGTTTATGACGCGGAGTCCCTTGCCCTGGAAAAGAAAACGAACGAAGAAAGGGTCGGAGTCGTTTTGATTTCGGGACATTTCGGAACCTGGGAAATTCTCGTTCAATTTATGGGAATGAGGATGAAAGGAGGAGGGATTTATAAAAAAGTAAGAAACCCTCTCGTAGACAAACTCATCTATAAACTCAGAACCAGAAACGGAATCAAACTCGTCTCCACGGAGGAATCCAGTCAAGTCGCCAAGATGCTCAAGCAGGGATATTGGATCGGTTTCGGTTCCGATCAGAACGCGGGTAAGGTCGGAATTTTCGTGAACTTCTTCAACCGCCCCGCTTCCACATACCAAGGCCCGGCCTTGATGGCATATCTAACCGGAGCGAAAATGCTTTTGTATTCCGTACTTTGCGGTGAAAAAGGAAAGGTTCTCGTTCGAGTCAAGGATTTGGGATTCGTGGATAAAAAGGCGTTCGGCGATCGGGAATCGGCCATCCGTCATTATACGGAAGTTTGGACCAAGGCCTTGGAAGAGGAAGTAAAGTTGTTTCCGGAACAATACTTTTGGGTTCACAGAAGATGGAGAACCAAACCGGGAGACTTTCCCGGCCAAGTTTGAACGTTCGCGGATCCGCGCTTCGCGCAATTTGACGAAGATGAATTCGTCGGAATATCATCGAAAACATTCCGCTTTCCTTCGAATTCCTAATCGAAAAACCGCAAAATTTTATCGGTTCCGAATTCGCGCAATCGATCGGGACAAAAGCCCGTTCACTTTTTCGAAAAATTCTTCTTATAAAATTCCAAAGAATCCAGAACGATTCTCCTCGCGAGTTCCGCATTTTGAAACTCCTCGATGACGACCGTTTTATTTTCCAGTTTTTTATAATCCTCGAAAAAATGTTTAAGCTCGAGAGTGAAATGCGGCGGAAGTTCCGAGATATCGTTGATGTGATTTACGGACATGTCGTTGGCCGCCACAGCGATGATTTTATCGTCTTCCTCTCCCGAATCCAACATTCTCATCACTCCGATGACCTTCGCTTTTACGAGACACAACGGCTCCAATTCCACCTGAGACAAAACCAGAATATCGAGAGGATCGTGATCTCCGCAATACGACTGCGGAATAAAACCGTAATTCGCGGGATAATAAAAGGAAGAATAAAGGACCCGATCCAATTTTAAGATTCCGTATTCCTTATCGACTTCGTATTTGGCGCGGCTGCCGCGTTTGATTTCGATGACGCCGTTTACGAATTCCGGAATTTCGTCTCCGGGAGAAATATCATGCCAAGGATGTACCATATCGCAATGCTAACCGAAAGTTCTACGGAAAGGCAAGTTGAAAACGGCCGGCTCCGACCGAATGATGGTTTCTCCAAAGAACGAAGATCGACCGAAACGAAAAAGCGTCTTTCGAAGTTTTGAAGAAGTATTATTACGCTTTCGGTTTCCAACTCCATGTAACTGCGAGCAAAAGCAAAGCCAAACACGTGGCTCCGACGATCGGATACAAGGACTGTTCCCAACGGAATCCGGGCTGTTTACTCATCCAACCCACCGCTTTGGAAAGCGAGGTCCGTCCCAAATATCCGAATAGACCGATAAAACCCGCCGCCGTTCCCACCGCTTTTTTGGATGTAAAATCGAGACCGGCCACTCCTAAAAGCATTACCGGGGGATAGATGAAAAAACCGATGATCCCGAACAGCGTCAAATCCAACCAAAGATGACCGGGCGGCGTGAAAAACAAAGCGATCAACGCGGCTAAGATGGGAAGCATACAAAGGAAACTGACCATTCCGCGTTTTCCCCCAAGTTTATCCGAACCCCAACCCACCAGAAGAGTGGATCCGATTCCCGCGAATTCGTAGATCAAAGTGCTGATCCCGCCTTTTTCCAGCGTGGCTCCTTTGGCGAATTTAAGATAAGTCGGTCCTATATCGGTGAGGCTGTAACGCACCACGTAAACGAAGAAGTTCGCCAAAGCAAACGTCCATATATAATGATTTTTGAATATATGATCCGTGAAAATCTCGCGTATCGAAAGTTCCCTCTCCTGCTCCTCCGAGCCGACGCGGAGATTTTTTTCCGGATCCTTTTTATATTCCTCGATCGGAGGAAGGCCCACGGATTGAGGCGTGTCGACGAGACGGAAAAGAAGATAAACCGCGGCGACGATCGCGATCGAAGCGGGAATATAAAACGCGTTTCTCCATCCCCACCAGGCCGCGCTGTAGGCAGCCACCAATCCCACCAGCCCCCCGCCTACGTTATGGGCTATATTCCAAATCGCGAATTTGGATCCGCGTTCCGCGACGCCGAACCAATGTCCCAGGGATCTTCCACAGGGAGGCCAACCCATACCTTGCACCAAACCGTTCAAAGCCCAGAGATAAAAATGAACGTCGTAGTCGCTCGAGGCCCCGAAGGCGAAATTACAGAGTGCGGTCAACAGCAGCCCCAAAGGCATGAAGTATTTGGGATTACTCCGATCCGACAAGGCCCCCATCAGAAATTTTCCGAGACCGTAGGTGATCGCCGTCACCGCCAGAATATTCGTGACCTGCTCCTGACTGTAACGAAGGGCCTCTCCCATTTCCTTGGATACGACCGGAAAATTATTTCTTACCAGATAAAAAACCGCGTATCCGATGAACGTGGCTTCTAAAATTCTCCAGCTTTTGCGCGTGTAACAAACGTCTTTCTAATTCCAGTCGATCCACTTCCGCTTGTTTGCGGCCGGTGA
>NZ_NPEF01000358.1 GCF_002811955.1 Leptospira ellisii | reverse complement strand
GAATATCGCCCATATGACCACCGCTCCCGAATTTTTGAATCCCCCCAAGCTCAGTTGCAGAATTACGGGTAGAATCAGAATAAAAAGAAATTGAAGAAAGCGAAACGCCGAATACCTGTTCGTTACGAATACGAAAGCCAGACTCGAGAGACTTAGGATGGCGTATCCTCCCGGAATCAAAGCCGCCTGCGGGAAACCCAGCAAAAAATAAAGTCCGCTCCACGAAAGACCGGCGACTGTGAAAGCCACCGAGAAATTCACCAATCCGTTTACGTGAAGTTTATCCCGTTCCATCGTTTGAAGCGTTGATAACATAGTCTATACCTCCGACGGCATGCCGCCCGTTAAATAGACCGAAAAGGATAACGATTTCGATTAACAAAATTCCGAGTGCCCGGGATATTCCTCGATATGTTTGTATAATTCTGCAATCTCAGGAAAAAGAAGAACGTATTCAATTTTTTGAATGGTTGCAGGATTATACAATGTGTTTAGGCGGCCGAACGTTTATACTTCCTTATGAGGACCCGATTCAAGAGCGGATTGTTGAGCGAAATCTATCGGGTTTCGAAATTCTTCTTCGGATGCGATTCTAAAATAAAAAGGGGTATTAGCGGATAACATGAAGGGAATTCTTTTTCATCAGCTTTTCGAAGCTCAGTCTTCGACCTATACGTATCTGATCGCCGATCGGGAAACGAGGGAGGCCGCCATCATCGATCCCGTGTTGGAAACAACGGATCGGGACTTGAAATTCGTCCGCAAACTCAATCTGCGTTTGAAGTATATTATGGAAACCCACATTCACGCGGATCACATAAGCGGAGCCGCGGGTCTACGCGGAAAGACGAACGCGAAGACGGCCATCAGTTCCGCGGCCGGAAGCGATTGTACGGACATTCAATTGCGGGACGGTCAGATACTTCCGCTTGGAAATAAAAAAATAACCGCGTTGGCCACTCCCGGTCATACGAACGCCTGTATGAGCTTCTACTTCGAGGGTATGATATTTACCGGAGATTCCCTGCTCATACGCGGGACGGGAAGAACCGACTTCCAAGGCGGATCCGCGGAGAGATTGTACGAGAGTATTACTCGGAAACTCTTTCTTCTTCCGGAGGAAACATACGTTTATCCGGGACACGATTATCAAGGTTTGACGGTCACGACGATCGCTTTGGAAAAAAAGCTGAATCCTCGGATCGGCGGAAACCGTTCCGAAGAGGAGTTTAAAAAAATCATGGATGAGTTGCGTCTCGAGTTTCCGAAGAAAATGAACTTAGCCGTACCGATCAATTTAGCGTGCGGCAATTTGGAAGCGGTAAGAAGGATACATCCCGAAACGGGATCCGACGTTTCGACGGTTTCAAACGATGACGTTTTCGAAAATATTAGTAAGTCGTGCGGTACGGCCGGTTGAAACATAAAGTCGCCGCCGACGGAAAAGGAGTAGGGAATGACAACAGAATGGATTATGGGATTGATCGGCGGGGCTCTCATCGGTGTCGCCGTTTCTTTGATGCTTTTATGGAACGGTAGGGTGGCCGGAGTCAGCGGCATCGTATACGGAGTTCTGATTCCGGTGAAAGGCGACATCGCATGGCGATGGTATTTTATCGTAGGATTGTTGTTAGGCGGACTTTCCTTGAAGGTCTTCGCTCCGGATCTTTTGGCGGTCGAACTTCAGACCAAATCCTGGATCGGCGCGGTTGCGGGGGTTCTTGTCGGTTTCGGGGCGATGTTGGGAGGCGGCTGCACGAGCGGGCACGGGGTTTGCGGAGTAAGCAGGGTTTCGGCGCGATCCATCGTGGCAACGATCACGTTTATGTCCGCCGGAATAGCGATCGTTTTCATACTCAGGAAAATCGGGTTGATCGTATGAAGTATAATCTCGGAGCTTTGATCGTCGGATCGTTGTTCGCCGTAGGATTGGGAATATCCGGAATATTACAACCGTCTAATATAATCGGTTTTCTCGATCTTTTCGGGAAATGGAATCCCACTCTACTTTTTACGATGGCCGGCGCGGTCGGCATCCATTTCGTCACCTATAAATTGATCCGCAAAAGAAAAACGCCGATGTTCTCCAAGGAATGGTTTATACCGACCAGGAAAGAGATCACCCCGGCGTTGGTGATCGGGAGTCTCATTTTCGGAATCGGCTGGGGTTTGGGAGGTTACTGCCCCACGGTTTCGGTCACTTCTCTCGCAAGTTTCGAAACGAGACCGTTGTTGGTTTTCGGCAGCATCATCTTCGGAATGTTGCTGTTTCGATTCGTAGATAAGAAGACGAATCTGAAGAGCAAGCTCGATTCATGACCGTGTTGATTCCGGGTTTGATTGCGTCCTTTTTGATGGGGACCTCGCTCGGTCTGATCGGAGCCGGAGGAGCGATCCTAACGGTTCCGATTCTTGTTTATATCTTCGAACAGGACGTTATGCGCGCTACGACCAATTCGCTTTTTGTGGTCGGTGTGGCGGCTCTCGTCGGCGCGTTGATGAAAGCGATCCATCGGAACGTCGATATAAAAGCGGGATTTTTTTTCGCGTTGCCGGGTTTTTTAAGCATTTTCTTAGTGAGGCGTTATCTTCTTCCCTTTCTTCCCGATGTTTTGCTTTCGGGTTTCGGTTTTCTCGTGACGAAACAATCGTTCGTTATGACGTTTTTTGCGTTCACGATGTTCTTTAGTTCTTGGGCCATGATTCGTTCAGCGAATCGACCGTCGCCCGACGAATCGCGTCGACATGACTCTTCGCCGTATTTCATCAATGTCGCCGTCAAAGGATCGTTGATCGGAGGGATTACGGGCCTCGTCGGAGCAGGAGGAGGTTTTCTGATCATTCCGGCTCTCGTTCTTTTGCTTAAGTTCCCCGTACGGCTGGCGGTCGGCACCTCGCTTGCGATCGTTGCGGCGAATTCGCTG
>NZ_NPEF01000357.1 GCF_002811955.1 Leptospira ellisii | reverse complement strand
TCCCCGGCCCCGTCCCCTCTTTCGAAAAAGACGGTTCGATAACCGAGACGGCCGAAACGGAAACCGAAATATTCGTCGATCGGTCCCGTGTAAAAGACGTGATCGTAATTTTCCGCTCCCTTATCCGGATCGAACTTAGTATTTAATATAACTCGAATATTAGGATGATTTAACATTTTATGAATGATCTCTGAATAACCCGATTCAGGAATTCCCTGATACGGATCGTTATAGTAATTGTCGTCGTAATTAAAACGGACCGGCAGACGTTTTAGGATGGATGCGGGGAGTTCCCTGGGATCGCAGCCCCATTGTTTTTTCGTATAACCGAAAAAAAACGCCCTGTATAACTTTTCCCCGAGGAATTTGAGCGCTTGCTCCTCGAAGTTCGCGGGCTCCGCGACGGACGAATCGGCCTGTTCCTCCACGAATTTTTTCGCCTCCGACGGATTGAGACTCTTGCCGAAAAGCTGGTTGATCGTATGAAGATTCACGGGAAGCGAATAGATGCCCTCGCCGTATTTAGCCTTTACACGATTGACGAAAGGAACAAACTTCACGAAGGAATTGACGTATTCCCAAGTTTCGGGATCGTCCGTATGAAAGATATGCGGCCCGTATTTATGGACCATCACATCCGTCCTTTCATCCCGTTCCGTATGACAATTTCCTCCGATATGATCCCTTTGATCGACCACGGTGATCCTAACTGAATCCTTGAGATCGGAAGCGAGTTCGTGCGCCACGACGGCGCCCGAAAAACCGGCGCCGACGATCAATATTTCCAAAGACGAAGACAAATTAGTTTCTCCTAATATATTTACGGGATCGTAGAACGGAAATCGCGGTGTTTACGATCCGTATGGGAGCGATCAAAAAGGCCGCGGTCAGAAAAAAAATCGCCCCCAATCTTGAGCCACCGCGCAACGAACGTTTCATATAAAAACGCATCTGATCGAAGACCAAACTCCGCCGCAAACCGACTCGATAAAACAAACGTTCGAACGCATTCAAGTGCGGATAGAATTTCGAAGCGGAAGGTTGTTTGACCTTTTTATATCGTTCGAACGGAGGAAGTTCGATTACGGAATACGTTTTCGTTCCCGGTGCCACTTCGAAGGTTCCCATTAGAACCGGAACTTTTAAAATGGGAAATTTTAATGCGACAGAACAGAGAAATTCGAAATCCATATCGTAATGGTTGTCTCCGTTCATACCGCCCACGGCGCGTTGCACCTGCGGCTTATAAAGATAACCGACCGGATTAAAACAATAGGAATTAAAATTCCACCAAAACATCATTCCCCGGAACGTGGACGAAGGCGTCTGCCTTCTGACGAAACCATCCATGCGGACCAAAACGTCCCCCAATACGAAATCCGGATCCGATTCCAAATAAGGGGCAATCGCGGAAAGCGCTCCGGTAAGAAGACGATCGTCCGCGTTCAGATAAAGTAAATAATCCCCCGTGATCAGCCGCAGCGCCTTATTCATCGCGTCGGATTGGCCCTTATCGGGCTCGCTGATCCATTTAAGGTGCGGATAACGTTTCAGAATTTCGACGGTTCCGTCCGTCGAAGCTCCGTCGACGACGACGTGCTCCAAATTCTCGTAGTTCTGTTCCAGAACGTTCCGAATACAGTCCTCTATTACGGCTGCGGATTGATAGGAGGGTGTGACGATCGAGATTCTTTTTTTCAAAATGAAACGTCCGTTGACGTCGTTTTAAATTTCCGTTTTATAAACGGCGCGGCCATTGCGGCTTTTTTACGAACGATAACGCTTGAGTAAATCATAATAAAGAACGATAGACTTCGGCGGTCTTTTCGGCCGTAGTTTTCCAACTGAAATCCGCGGCGCGCTTTTTTCCTGCGCGAAGAGTCGAATCTCGCTTAGCTCCGTCCTTCCAGGCCGACTCCAGAGCGGAAAGGAAACCCCTTTCGTTTTTCGGATCGAAGTAAAAGGCAGCTTCTCCTCCGATCTCGGGCAAACTGCTGGAATTCGCCAAAAGGGGAACACAACCGTTATTCATGGATTCCAAAACCGGAATGCCGAAACCTTCGTATAACGAAGGAAATACGAAAACCCTGGCCTTTTGGTATAAAAATTTCAATTCGGAATCGCCGACTTCCCTTTGAATCGTCCTTCCAACCAGACCGTATTCGTACAGAAGAGCCGTTTCCTTTTCGGAAAAACGGCCGCCTCCGGCGCAATATAAAAATATTCGTTTATTCTCATGTAAAAAAGGAGCGACCGCTCCGACGAAAAAAGGGAAATTCTTATAACCGTCCCGATTACCCACGAAAAGCAGAAAATCGGAATCTGGAAGAGGCAGATCTTTGGATGGAAGAAATCCGTCTAAGGAAGCGGATAAATGTACGACTCGGATCCGATCGCCGGGAATTCCGAATAATTCCACAAGATCCTTTTTGGTATGTTCCGAAATCGTTATGATCCGGTCCGCTTTCTCGACGACTAACCGTTTGGTCTTTCGGATAGGATCCCGGATCAGATAATCCGGAAAACGTTCGTGAATCATGTCGTAAACGGTGATTACATAAGGTTTTTTTAAAGTATTTAGGTAATAATCGTAATAATAAGTCGGATGAAAAACGTCGAAATTTCCCTTTCCGATCGCGCTCAAGGAGCGGGGAAGATTGAGAAGATGTGTGATTCTATTTTTTCCCGGAAAATTCAGAGAATGAGGATACAAACCGTCGAAAAAAGGATCGTTCCGGTAGGAACGAATGTATTCGTTCCGATTGATCCAAAGAGCCAAATCCGGTTCGATACCGCAATCGGAACAGGAATCAAAGTGTCCGATCAATTCCGAGAAATATCTGGAAATCCCGCCGAAACGCTGGAAATCCGGCCAGGTTTATTAAGAAAATAGAATGAATTGCAGGATTTGCGAAGAAAGGACTGATTTTTCCT
>NZ_NPEF01000356.1 GCF_002811955.1 Leptospira ellisii | reverse complement strand
TTTGTATGAAGCGACGCTGGCTGGCATTGGGTTTCGGTTTACTCATTCCGATCGGATCCTTGTTCGCGGGACCGGGACAAATTCCGATTTTGAGCGACTTACGGTCTCCGGGCAGGGAAGGATTCGCCGATTTTTTACAAACCGTAAAAAGAACGGCAACGGACAAAAGGATCAAACCGGATCGTATGAATTTCATAAACTAAGCACCTTTCTAGGGGATTAAAAAAACGGATTTTAAAAACAAAGAACTTTTCTTACGGGATCGTGCCAAGCCGGATTAAACCTTCGTAGAATTTTTATCCGCGCCGTTTAACATACGGTTCCCCGAAAGGATTCCGAAGATAAGACCGAACGCGAACACGAAACCGGAAAGCGAACCCGCGGAAATTCCCGAAAAGAAAGTTCCGAACGTGCAGCCGATCGAAACGCAGGCGCCCCAACCCAAAAGGATTCCGCCGAACCAGGAAAGAAAGATCTTATGCCAAGGGGCTTCGGGAACGGAAGGACGAAACTGCGAAGACGCAAACGAAGAAACGAAAGAGCCCGCCACGAGAGAAAGTACGAAAACGGCGTTGATGGTCCAGGAACCCGCTTCCGCTTTGGTGACGCAACCCGCGATCGCATCCAAACCGTAAAGACGATCGGGAAGAATCCCGAAGTGATTCGCCGCGTTTATAGAAATCCTTCCCAACTCGGAAGTGACTCCCAACGGACGGACCCGCAGATAATACAAAACGGAAATGACTCCGACCAGGATACCGCCGATCCAGGAAGGCCATCTTCCTTCGAACAAAACCCGGGGAAATTTTTTTCTTACGTTCGTAAAGGACGGATCCGTCCCCCGAGAAACCGGAATCCCGTCTTTGGAAACCCATAACGCCGCGGCGAAAAGAACCGCAAGAATCACCGCCGCCGATCCCGCATAACCTAGATTATGCGGAAGCCAGATCACGGGAGCGTCCGCGATCCAAAGACCGTAGAGCCGATTCCACGTAGAAAAGCCTAGGATGAATCCGATTCCCGCTCCGAACAACGCGGGGAAGGAACCGAAGGAACCTTCTCCGATGCGGTACAGATGACCGCTGATGCAGGAACCGGAAAGCAACATTCCGAGACCGAAGGAAAAACCGCCTAACAAAAGATGTACGTGCACGGGACCGATAAACGCGTTCGGAGGCAGATACTCCGCCTCGGGCGAAGGGATCCAAGCGTCGAACACCGCAAAGGTGCCGAGCACGGAAACCGCCAAGGAGCTTAGGATTCCCAAAGTTCCTCTCGGATCCCCTCCTTGGTAATAATCCCTGAAGTTGCAGAAAAAACAGAACCTGGATCTCTGCATCACGAACCCGAGAGCGGAACCGGCAAGAACGCTTACGGAAAATTCCCTTCCGAACCCCTCCGCCGAATGAAGCCAATACGCAAACGAAAGAACGGCGACGAAAAGGATTCCCGAAAGGAATCCACCGATCCTTCCGGAAGGATCTGAATCGTCCCCGGTTCCGATCAGACTCAATTCGAAAAGATCTCGATCCATCTTCGCCTAACGCCTATTTGCCGGTCCAGACCGTTCCGGTCGGATTGTCTATGGGAACCCCCACCGCGTTTCCGTATTCCGTCCAGGATCCGTCGTATTGTTTCGCGTCGTATCCCAAAAGTTTGGATAACACGAACCAGGAATGACTGGAACGTTCTCCGATTCTGCAATACACGATGACCGGTTTGCTTCCGTCCACGCCGACTTCCGCGTAGAGTTTTTTCAAATCCGCAACCGACTTAAACGTGCCGTCCTCCTGATTGACCGCTTTGGCCCAGGGAACGTTGATCGCTCCGGGAATATGACCCGCGCGTATCGCAAGTTCCTGAATTCCCGCGGGAGCGATGATCTTGCCGCTGTATTCGTCCGGAGAACGGATGTCCAAAAGGACGACTTTATTTTTTGATTCGGTGGCCTTAAGAACGTCGGGCAACTTAGCTCTGAGTTTTTTGTTCTCGGCGGAAATCTTATACGAAGTCGCGGCAAGGCTCGGAGTTTCGGTGGAGAACGGCTTTTTATCCAGCTCCCATTTCTTACGTCCTCCGTTGAGAATGCGTACGTCCTTATGTCCGTAGAGGGAAAAAATCCAAGCGCCCCAAGTGGCGAACCAATTGTTGTTGTCTCCGTATAACACCACGGTCGAATCGTTGGAGATTCCGGAAGCGGAAAGGAGTTTGGAGAATTTTTCCGCGGTTACGATGTCGCGTCTCGGCTGGTCCACGAGATCCGTGTGCCAGCGGAAATTCAACGCGCCTTTGATATGTCCTTTTTCGTAAACCCCCGGATCCACGCTCACTTCCACGATCCGTACTTTAGGATTCTCTAAATTTTGAGAAAGCCAATCCGAATTCACCAAAACCTCGTCCGGTCCCGCGAACAAGGATCCGATCGGAATGAGTAAACCGAAACCCAATGCCAGCCAGCGTCGCTTCATACAAAACCTCCTATCGTTTCAAAAATGAAGAAACCGATTCTAAATCAGCAGAGTCAAAGAATTCACGATTGCAATTATTTTTCTGTTTTAACAGAAAAAATATCTAAAAAAACAAACTCGATTCATTCCTCAAGTTGTAATTTGGCAAAAATTTTGAGCAAATTGAAGAAGGGAATCAACAATGGATGAATTGCTGCCAAGACAAGAATTCTTTAGAAAAATAGGAGCTTCAACCGATACGAAGTTCGAATTTGAATTCGAATTCTACTTCGTCTGCTGAATTCGCTTTATTAAATTTTAATCCGTTATAATAAATATTCCTTGCCTTCCTTAAAATGCACGTTTTGATCGTACTAAAAAATACTTTTTTGAAATCGATCCGTGCTTAGGATCAGGAAATCTTTCAGGGGACGTTATTCACCATGGCGACAAAAACTCTTACGAAGGCGAAAGGCAAACTTTCCTCCAAAACAAAAACG
>NZ_NPEF01000355.1 GCF_002811955.1 Leptospira ellisii | reverse complement strand
TGGCTTGCCCCGGAGTGAGGGTTTGCATTAGCAAATCCCGAACGGAGCGGAAAACCGTAGTTAAGCGACGTTCGCCTGCAAAAGCAAATTCCAATTTCTCCCTTGATTAGCGGAGCAAAAGCGCAAGTAATTAGAATTCTGATTTACCTGAACATATTAATTGAGACAAAACCGAATAAAGACCTTCGGATGAACCCAATACGATCAAATCTTTAATCAACAACTAAGTTGATGGATTTCTGCAAAACTTCGATCCCAAAGAATAACCGAACCCTCACCGCGCTTTTGCTCTGCAACATTTTTAGCTGGATGCACTTAGGCGAATATTGCTTAACGACCAAGGCTTGACGACGTTTCGCGAGTGCGTAAGCACTTGGCACGAGACTTGCCTTGCAAGGCGAGTGACAAAGCGAAATGTACCGAAGGCCGAACGAGGGTTGCGAAGCAATCCCGAAGTGCAGCGTCAGAGCCGATAGTTAGCCGACGTTACGCAATCTAAATACATCAGTAAACATAAAGAAAAATAATTCCAACGAATCCGGAATGACTTCTAACTTTCGAGCAAGAGCATTACTTGATCGCAAATAACTTATATAAGTATCAATGTCCCCAGCCTTTTCTAAGGAAGGAAATTTAATATCGTTTACAATTTGTTTATTCAATGCTCTTTCAATCTTTTGGTCAAGGATAAGGAGTGGAATTTGCTCAAATGTCGTTCCACTAAAATAAAGAAATTTACTCCAAGTAGATCTCCCCATACCATTTATCTTATCTAAATCGCCAATAATCTGGAGCAACTTATTTCTGCTGCAGTCTTCACCATGTACTGAAGAAAGAATTTCGACTATAGTATCTATCCAATATAGCAAATCAGAAATATTCTTCCCTCGACCCCCTATCGGATAACCCCACATAAGAATCTTTATTACTTTTTCCTTTGAGATCGGCATGTTTAATAGATCTTCCCGGGAATAACCTTTTTCAAAATCAAATCTATCAGTGTTAGAAAATAATCGCGACTTGTTTAATATTTTAGTCCACCTTTCTTTATGCGGGATGAATGATTGATCTAAATAAGGTAATCTTCTAATTAACTCTTTATATTTTTCTATATTCATAAAGATTTATTTGCGTACTGTTCGGCTAACGAAATAGACTTCTCGACGTTTGCGGTTCTGGAGCATGCCTAAGCGTGCGAAAGAATTGGCACGAGGTTCGAGGCGCCTTAGCGCAAACCGAGTGACAAAGCAAATGTGGTGAAACCCGGAGTGAGGGTTGCATGAGCAATCCCGAACGGAGCGAGGAGACGAAGTTAGACGATCGATTTGGCTCTATTACAAATAATATCTAAGCGGACATTGGAAATTTAATTACATTTTTAGGTTTGTCTTGTAAAGCATTCCATAAATCTAATTTAGTCTGCATATTCAGCCAACTTTCTGGAGAAGTATTCGTTGCTAATGCAATTCTAATCGCCGTTTCAGGAGTGATTGAGCTTTTAGCGTTAACTATCTCTGAAAGTGTTTTACGGGATATTCCTAAATCTTTCGCTGCTTCTGTTATAGACAAACCCAAGGGTCTGATTACATCTTCTAATAATACTTCGCCAGGATGCGTTGGTTTTCTTTTATTCATAATTATTACTTCTAATGATAATCTTCGTAATCGACTAATATTGCGTTTTCACCTTCAAATTCGAATGTAATACGCCAATTTCCAGTTACCCAAACAGACCAGCGATCCTGTTCCTTACCTTTAAGTTGATGTAATTTAAAGGAAGGTAAGTCCATATCCTTTGAATTCAATGAAGCATCTAATCTATCTAAAATCCTTCCCAATTTACTCGCATGATCCGGTTGAATTCCTTTCTTGCTGCCAGTTTCAAAATATTGTTCTAAGCCTTTATGTTTAAATGAAATTATCAATAATCATATTGTAACCCAATAGGTTACGAAGTCAAGCAATTTACCGATTAAAATCAAATTTGCCAAACTGTCGCATAACGAAATAGGCTTCCCGACGTTCGCGGTTCTGGAGCGCGTCTAAACGCGCGAAAGAATTGGCAGGAGGCTTGAGGCGCCTTAGCGAACGTCTCGCAAGCCGAGTGACAAAGCAAATGTGCCGAAGGCCAAGCGAGAGTTGCGAAAGCAATCTCGAAGCGACGCGGAAAACCGCAGTTATGCGCTGGCGGCAACGCTTTGAATTCCCTATAACTTGAATTATCTAAAAAAGGCGCTTTAACCAATTGCTAAAACTTGGTTCACTTTCTAACTGATTAACTGATTCTTTTAGAAAATCCACTATATAGTCCGCTGTTTCGTCGAGATTCCCCTTTGTTATTAGAGAATTCGGAATCCGTAATGTTAAGTAACCCTTTTTGAAAGAATAGTAAGTTCTTTTAAGATCTGCTAAGGCTTGCTTCTTGTCAAAATTATGGTGACCGCCGTCTACTTCGATGTTTACCATCGCTTCTGGTATTGCGATATCTATATGTTTAAACCCATCGAAGAGCTCTAGCTTTGCAGGAACTCCCCTGGCCTTCAATGCATTATATAAAGCCTTAGCCTCAGGAGTCGATTCTGAAGTATTGCTCTTTCTTTTTGATGATGAGGACTGGCAATTGCGACAAAGTGGAAGCCCAATTTTGTCCATAGAAAATTGATAAACTTCAGATGATATAGTTACTTTACAAACATTACAATAGTAACCCATTTTTTTATCCTATATCCAATACGTGAAATCTTCTATAAACTGCTAATTCTTGCCGCTGTCACATAACGAAATAGGCTTCTCGACGTTTGCGGTCCTGGAACGCGCCTAAGCGCGTGGAAGGATTGGAACGAGGCTTGAGTGAGCCTTAGCGAACGTCTTGCAAGTCGAGTGACAAAGCAAATGTGCCGAAGGCCAAGCGAGGGTTGCCTTAGCAATCCCGAACGGAGCGAGGAGACGA
>NZ_NPEF01000354.1 GCF_002811955.1 Leptospira ellisii | reverse complement strand
CGCTTCCACGACTCACCAACAATTGACGCCGGAAGAACAAACCTCCGCGGGAGTGACTCCTGATTTCGTTCGTCTTTCGGTCGGTCTGGAGAATATAGACGATATTCTTTTCGATCTCGAAGAGGCTTTAAAAAAGGTCTGATCGGTTTCGGTCGAACTTTTTTAATCTGAAATCGGCCGCTTTTCTTTTCCTTACCGGTCCAAGAAAGTAACTGAAAAGTTACCCGGCGAAAAGAAAAGTGGCTTAGAATATTATGATTCGGGAATCGGATTCGATAGGTATCGTAAAGACCCAGTTTGCGGAGTTCAAAGAACTTCCTTTGGACAACGGATCCGTTTTATCGCCCGTGGTAGTCGCTTACGAAACCTACGGAACGCTTTCCCCTTCCAAAGACAACGCCATCTTGATCTGTCACGCCCTTTCGGGAGACGCACACGCGGCCGGATATCATTCCGAAGCCGATAAAAAACCGGGTTGGTGGGACGATTATATCGGCCCTGGAAAATCCTTCGACACGAATCAATACTTCATCGTCTGCTCGAACGTGATCGGCGGCTGTAAAGGTTCCTCGGGGCCGCTTTCCATTCATCCGGAGACGGGAACTCCGTACGGTTCCCGTTTTCCTTTCGTCTCGATCCAGGATATGGTGAGAGCGCAAAAACGTCTGGTGGAATCCCTGGGAATCGAAAGGCTTTTCTGTGTGGCCGGCGGTTCCATGGGCGGCATGCAGGCCCTCGAATGGAGCATCGCCTACCCGGATGCCCTTCTGAATTGTATCGTCATGGCTTCCACTGCGGAACATTCCGCAATGCAGATCGCGTTCAACGAAGTGGGAAGACAGGCCATTCTTTCCGATCCGAATTGGAACAACGGTTTGTATGAGGAAAATTCCCCGCGCAAGGGTTTGGCGCTTGCGAGAATGGTGGGGCATATCACGTATCTTTCCGACGACAAGATGCGCGAAAAATTCGGCAGAAATCCGCCTCGGGGAAACATCCTTACCACGGACTTCGCCGTCGGAAGTTATCTGATCTACCAAGGCGAAAGTTTCGTGGATCGTTTCGACGCGAATTCCTATATCTACGTCACCAAGGCGTTGGATCATTACAGTTTGGGAAAGGGCAAGGTTTTGACCGAAGCGCTTTCTCCGGCGACCTGCCGTTTTCTGGTCGTGTCGTACAGTTCGGATTGGTTGTATCCTCCGGAACAATCCCGGGAAATCGTCAAGTCCTTGGAAGCCGCCGACAAACGCGTGTTTTATCTCGAACTTCATTCCGGAGAAGGACACGATTCCTTTCTTTTGAAAAATTCCAAACAGATCGAAATCCTCAAAGGGTTGCGGGAAAGACCCGACTTCGCGTATATTCTGAAGTTGATTCCCTCCGGTTCCCGGGTTCTGGATTTGGGCTGTGGAAACGGAACGTTACTCTATCTTTTAAAGGAAAAAGGAATCCGAGGACAAGGAATCGAAAAGGACGAGGATTGTATCGTAGAATGCATCCAACGCGGGGTGTATGTTCATCACGGAGACATAGACGAAGGGTTGGAGCATCATCAGGACAAACGATTCGACTACGTGATCCTCAACCAGACGATTCAGGAAACGCGGAATCCGGGAGAAATTTTGAAGGAATCCCTACGTATCGGGAAAAAGGTGATCGTTGCGTTTCCCAACTTCGGACATTGGAAGGTACGTTGGAAAATTTTGACCACGGGGAAAACCCCCGTTACGGATCTTCTTCCGTATCGTTGGTTCAATACTCCGAACCTTCACTTTCTTTCCGTTTTGGATTTTATCGAGTTCTGCGAGATTCAAAAATTTAAGATCGAGAATAGCGCTTACTTTCGGGATTTAAGCCAGGTTCGGTTCCGGCCCAATTTCTTTTCTAAACTGGCGCTTTTCGTAATTTCGTAGAAGGGATTCATCGTGCGGTGGTAGTTCCCGCGTGGTTTGTCGGTAAAATCATCTCCCGTGGTAGTTCCCGCGTGGTTTGTCGGTAAAATCATCTCCCGTGGTAGTTCCCGCACTTCAGCGACTTTGAAGCGCGATCTCGATCAGATCCGCAAACAATTCCTCCATAGGAATTCCAGCGGCCTTCGCTTGTTGAGGAATGAGACTGGTTTCCGTCATACCCGGTAAAGTATTGGTTTCCAAAATATGCGGTTTTCCGTTTACGATAATAAAATCGGTTCGGGAATATCCCCGGCAACCTAAAGCACGGTGTGCCGAAATCGCGAATTCCTGAACTTGTTTCATCTGTTCTTCGGGAATCCGCGCCGGAGTAATTTCATTCGAACCGCCGGATTTGTATTTGGATTCGAAATCGAAAAATTCACCTCCGGGAACGATTTCGGTGGCGGGTAACGCAATCGTCTGTAGTTCCCCGTTTCTATATCGCTCCAAAACCCCGCAGGAAACCTCGATTCCCGCCAGAAAGGCCTGGCTCATTACCTTGGAATCGTTTGAAAAAATGCGCACCAAAGAATCCGCAAGCCCCGCGTACTCAGTAACCTTAAATGTGGAAACGCTGGACCCGCCTTCCACCGGTTTTAAAAACTGAGGAAATCCGAGAGAAGCCAAACGGCTCACACATTCCTCGGGGGAACGGGCGTATTCTTGTTTGGAAACTTCCAAATACGGAGCGACGTTTTGACCCGTATGTTCGAAAATTCGATTGGCTCTGGTTTTATCCATCGCGATCGCGGATGCGGTGACTTCGGAACCGGTATAAGGAATTCCTAAAACTCTCAAAAAACCTTGAACGGAGCCGTCCTCTCCCATTCCGCCGTGAAGTCCTAAAAAGACGAGATCCGAGTCCAAAACGGGGAGTCGTTCGGAAGCGGTGATTCCGTATCTTTTTTGAAATTCCTCGGCAAAAGAATCGGGAGAATTCACTGACTCAAACGGAATCTCGATCCGATATTCTAAAGGAACCAACCAGGCCCCGTCCTTGG
>NZ_NPEF01000353.1 GCF_002811955.1 Leptospira ellisii | reverse complement strand
TTTACATTATATTCTTGGAAGCACCTCTACTCCCAAGAACCTCTCTATCGCAGTATATATGTTGTAAATGAACTCAAATTTACCATGATCGATTTCTTTATCTGGGTCCGCCGAAACAAACGAGAACAAGAAGCGGATGGTTATTTCACTGCTGTCTCATTTCTGAAACAGCGGTAAGGACCAAAGTATAAATTCGCTCTACCTAGTCAAACAGAATTTGAAAAAATTCTTCCAATTTTAAATTGAAAGGAGATCTGAAGAGTTTTGGAATATTATGTCTCTTTAGTTCGAGAAAACCGCGATCTGCTAGGTCGGTCCTTCGACGAAAATGGAAAGATGAGCCAGGGGAAATCGATTCTTACGAATTTCTGAATAAATGGAGATAATAAGGAGGCATAATTCAAACCTCTTTAGCATTTAAAAAAGTCGGAAGACCACATAGACTCCCCTCCAAAGTTCCGACTCAAAAAAAATTGAACTGTTTTAAATCTTAAAATGAAAACGCAAACAAAATTACGTCTCCAAAACCTCCGCAAAACAAGAATCAATACCGATCCAACAATCCTTTTGAGGTCGGAACTCCTCAGACTTCCCTAAAAAGCTTGTAAAAGGAAAAATCCTTGTTTGCGAAAACGAGCCTCCCAAGCTGTCAGAAACGATGCAACTCAAGAGATCCCTCAATCTATTCGACTCGATTTCCCTCATGTTCAGCTCGATGGTTGGCCCGGGAATCTTTATCACGACGGGATACATACTTCACCAAGTCCCAAATCCCAACTTAGTATTACTTGCATGGATCTTAGGAGGATTTCTTGCGGTGGCGGGGGCAATGTCATATGCGAAATCGGCTTCCTTATTTCCGTATGCGGGAGGAGATTACGTTTATCTAAAGGAGGCTTATTCGCCGTTAGTCGCGTTCTCAAGCGGATGGTTATCCTTATCCATCAACTTTTCCGCATCGATCTCGCTTTCTGCATTAGCATTTTCTAAATCGTTTTTCTCCCTAACCCGTCCGACTTGGGACGTCTATTTTTTCGAATTTCCCTTCTTAGGACTCACCATCTCCATCGGCACGGTTCAGATTCTTGCAATGGGGGCGATTCTTCTTTTTACGATAGTCAACTTTTTCGGAATTTCAACCGCATCCAGAATACAAAACCGCTTTACCGGAGTAAAGATACTCGGATTGATCTCTTTCGTAGGATTGGGCTTTTGGATCGGGAACTATGATACCGCACGCTTTCAATCATTTCCCCTTTTTCCTTCCGGCTGGAACGGAATCGAACTACTTCTTGCAGGGGTGATTCCGGTGACTTACTCCTATCTCGGATGGAATATGATCACCTACGTCGCGGAAGAAGTGAAAGATCCGGATAAAAATATCTACAAAGCGGTCTTATATTCCTGCGCCTTGGTCACGACCTTATATATTCTTATGAATTTCCTCTTTTTAAGCTCGGGTTCCGTTTCCGAACTTGCGGGGGATAAAATCGGAATTACCGCCTCATCGGCGTTATTCGGCTCAAAGGCGACGATCGCGATTACGGCTTTCATCTGCTGGGCGTTCTTAGGATCGATCTCGGCCTATATCATAGGTGGATCCAGAATTTACTTTGCGATGGCGCGGGACGGTTTCTTTTTTTCGAGTATGGCGAAACTTCATCCTAAACACAAAAGCCCTTACATGTCCCTCGCTTTTCAATGCGCCTACGCCTGTTTATTCTGTTTCGTAAAAGAGATTGAAAGCCTTCTCTATCTCATCACCTGTTCCACCCTATTGTTGGCCACGATAACCGCATATACGCCGATCTTATTCGAGAAACGTCATTATAAATTAAAGTTTAGAATTCCAGGATATCCTTATACAACGTATCTTTATATCGCGTCCAATCTAGGAATCATAGCCACACTCCTTTGGAACAAACCCGCGGAGGCGTTCTGGGGAATCGGATTCACCCTTTTATCGATTCCCATGTATTTTTATTTTAAATCCACCCAGAAAGCGACTCCCCCCGCCCCGGCCAATCCTGAATCGGAATCCGCCGAAATCATGGCCACGAGCCTGTTACCCGAAAACGAACCGGTCCCGATCGCAAGCGGAGAACCTTAATCGTTTGTTTCCTCTCCGGGCCAAACAAAAGATAAGATTACATTCTATATTAGGAATTTCTTCTATTATCTTATTAGGATTTCGTCTCATATTACAGCTGCTAGTTCCGTTATTATCCGAGCATTTGGCTCTAACATTCGGAAGGATCGGAATCATCCTAGGAGTTTTCGCTTTTTTTTCCGGCGCCGGATTGGGCAGATATCGTTTCGTGGAAAATTCCAAATACGCCGAACTCCACGTTATTCTTCTTTTGGCCGGATTAGCCTTACAGGTTCCGGGCATCAGCGAAAGTCATTCCAATCCATACGCGCTCGCAGCGGCGTGGTTCGGATATCCTCTATTGATCGCCGGATGGATCTATGGTAGAAGAATTCGAGAAAACATAGGAAAATAATAATCGCACCCACTAAAACGAAAAGAAAAGAGTAGATTCAAACAATCCATTCCCGAAAAAATCCAAAGAAAGGGAAATATTCTTCTATCCATCAAAAAAGTATGGAAGCGGAATTATAGTCTTCGACTATGTTCCAATGTTCGGATATTTTCGCTTTATTTTGGCATTTCTAGTATTAATTTCCCATTTAAATATCAGTCTTTATGGATTTAGCTTGGGAGTTTTTGCCGTTGTTCCTTTTTATATGCTGGCTGGATACGTGGTTTCGAAATTACTTACAAGCGTGTTGGTATCCGAAAAATCGAGATATTTGAGTTTTTATACTGATCGAACATTAAGGATATTGCCTTTATATTATTATGTAGTTTTAATATCTTCTCTTTTTATCATCTTCTCTGGTTATGGAAATCCGGAATTTTCTTTTGGAAAAATTCTGCGCAATCTGACAATTATTC
>NZ_NPEF01000352.1 GCF_002811955.1 Leptospira ellisii | reverse complement strand
GGGGGAAGGGTCAACGATCTCGCGTCATCGGTGAGCATATTCAATTTTTCCACCAATTCCGCTCCGGCCGCCTCCAGGTTCGTGATGAGAATATTTCCGCCTTCCCGGATTCCCCGCGTCAAAGGACCGTCCACCCAATCCACCTTGGAACCGCCGATCGGTTTCAAAGCTCCGATGATGTCGGACGTGTGGATTCCCTTACACAAACTTACCGTTTCCAGAGGAAGCCCCGAAATTTCGGTAAAAAGAGGAAGGAGGATCTGCGGATCCTGTTCCTCCGAATATTCGATCAGAACGTTCTCCTGAAACTGAACCGCGGCGAAAATTTTCTCGGAAAATTCCCGGAGTTTAAGAGGCAGGGGTGTTTCGTTTAATAACTGTTTGGCGCGATTCTCGTCCCGGACCGGAACGGCCTTGTCGTTGCAGTACAAAAATCCCTTGTGGACTTGGAACTGGGGTTCCGGCAGGGAAGGGATCTGGGAAAGCCCCGTTTCCTGAAGAAGAAGTTCGATCTGAAGATCGCGATCCTCTTTTTTACGGAACGGCTCCGCGTAAAAATTCCAAAACTCGCGGAACTGAAGTTCCTTCGTGTCGGCTTTCAAGCCGAGCAGACGGTTGCAAACTTTTTTGAGATTACGGATGTTGAAGTGGTATTTTTCAAGATCCCCCTTTCCCAGTTTTCCCGCGACCACCCTACCTTCGGTTTCGAGGGAAATCCGGATACAGGATTGGAGCAGGGATTCGCTCAAGGCTGGATACAATTTTTTCAGGATGAAAAGGATTTCGTCCGGAGAGTGCGGATCGATGAACACGACCGAAAAAAAACGGGTGATGTCGAACGGAAGCGGTTTACGTCCTTCAAAACCTTCCGAAGGATTCTGCGTTCCGATAAAATTAAACCCCTCCCCGCAGGAGATCCGGGAACCGTCCCCTTCGATGAGTTCCAGATACGAGGATTCGTAAACCGTGGAAAAACGTTTGATGATATGGGGAGGGCAAAGATTCATCTCGTCGGCGACAAAACTGTGACCCGCCCGGATCGAAGAGGTCAGAGGTCCGTCCGACCAGGCGAAACCCTTTCCGTCCATCAGAATCCGATACGAACCGATCAAATCCTCCGGAAGCGTATCCTCGTTAAAACTGAAACGGGAAGTGGGATGTCTTCGTTTGAAATTGATGTAATAGATGAGGGCGTTTTTCCCCACACCGGCGTCGCCCACAAGAAGGACGGGTTTTCCTTCGAGCAAAGGATAAAGTATATTGGATAAATTGCGAACGGTAGAATCGGTCTCCACGAGATCGGAGCCGAGCGTTCCAGTATTGATTCCGGCCCGGGAAACGGGAACGGATAGACCGGCGATGTTTACGGTTTCCATGACTCAACGTTTTTCCGGACGGAATCCTCTGGCAACCTGAATTCCCGAAATATAGTTTGAACAGTTTCGGAATCGTTTGACTTACAAATCAACTTTTCGAAAAGATTCTTAGAAGGACGTTATTTTACGGTGGTTCTCTCCGTTCCAAATTGCAAAAAGGATTCAGTATGAGTCAAAGTACGTTAGAATATGTTTTAGCCGATCGCATCCAAGGTTTGGATACTTCCGCAATTCGAAAGGCCTTCGAACTCGCCGGGACCTTAAAAAATCCGATCAATCTTTCCATCGGACAACCTCATTTCCCTTGCCCTCCGAATATTATAGAATCCGGATGTAAAGCGCTCAAAGACGGCAAAACCGCCTACACGCTGACCGGAGGGATTCCCGAATTACGTTCCGCCCTTGCGGAAAAATACAAGACGTCCAACGGAATTTCCTACGCGACTCCGGAACGGATCCTGGTCACTTCCGGAATCAGCTCCGCGTTTTTACTTTTGTTCAACGCGTTGTTAAACGAAGGGGACGAGTGCCTCGTGGTGACCCCGCACTTTCTGATGTATCCGGCCTATATAAAAATCTACGGAGGAAGGATGAACACGGTGCACGAGTCCTTTTCTCCCGAGGATCTCGAAAAATTTTCGGGAAAAAAACTCAAGATCATCATCTATTCCTCTCCTTCCAACCCCACGGGCAAAATCCTTTCCCGCAAACAGCTGGAAGCGTTGGCCGGACTCGCCGAAAAAACCGGAGCCTATCTGATCTCGGACGAAATCTACGAACTTTTCGACTACGACAAGAAGTTCGTATCGGCCGGTTCCTTTTACGAAAAGGCGATCACGTTGTCGGGCTTCTCCAAAACCTATAGCATGACCGGCCTTCGTCTCGCGTCCATTCTCGCACCCGAACCCATTATAAAAACGTTGACCACTTTGCAGCAATACACGCTCGTATGCGCCCCCTCCGTGACCCAGTGGATGGGACTCGAAGCGCTCAAAACGGACATGAGTTCCTACATCGCGGACTATAAGGAAAAACGGGATTTCGTCTACGAATCTTTGAAGGACAAATACGAAATCGAAAAAAGCGAGGGCGCTTTCTATTTCTTCTTTAAGATCAAGGAAAAGGACGACGACTTCATACTGCGCGCCGTCCGGGAAAAGGAATTGATCCTGGTTCCCGGATACATCTTCACCGATTCCAAAAACTACGTTAGGATCAGTTTCGCTTCCGAATGGGAAAATCTGAAACGGGGAATTACCGCGCTTGGCGAACTCGCCTGATCCGATTCCGTTCTGGATCCTTTCGATATTCGGAAGTTTGGCCGCGGCTTCCCTGGGCAGCTTTTACGTCACGTTAGGCTTTCGAATATTAGAATATTTTTATGGACCAAAACGGAAGTCACATTCCGGCGCCGCGCGCTGGAGACGGATTTTCCTTTCTCCGAGCGCCTGCGATTCCTGCGGAACGGAGATCCGTTATCCGGAACTCCTGCCGGTGGTCGGATATTTATTCGTTAGGGGAAAGTCTGGATTCTGTTTTCGGAATCGGATTTCCCCATTATCCGAGGACGTATCTATTCCAGGAACTTCCGG
>NZ_NPEF01000351.1 GCF_002811955.1 Leptospira ellisii | reverse complement strand
GAGGAGAGATCCTTAAAAGTCCCCAAGGCGATCGCGGCGGTTCCCCGGACGGCGGGATTGGAATCGGTTTTCAAAGCGTTCCGAACCAAATTCAAAGAAGGTCTGTGATTCCGGTTCGCCAATTCCAAAATCGCCTGTGCCTTGATTTGAGGGTTTTGAGAAACCGATTCCTCCAGAATTTGCTCCAAAGGAATCTCCTTCTTATCTTCGGAAACGGGCAAAAGATCGGGTCTAGGGGGCCCGCCGCAACCCAAAAGGATAATCAGAAAAAATGAAAACGATCTCATACGGTTTCCTTATAAATAATTCTATTATATTCTAAATTTTGAATTCGATTAGGATCCAGGGATCAGACTTTGCACTTGCTTCAGTTGAGCCAGCTCCTTTTTCCAAATCGCCAAATCCTGATTGGCGGTCGGAATCTGGGAAGCGTCCAACTTACCCTGTTGGATCGTATATTCGATCAGTTGAATTCTCGATTCCAATTCTTCGATTTTATAATTGATATACGCCCGTTGTTCCTTGGGATTAACGCTGGATTCGGAAGGAGCGGATTTCGGTTCCATGCCGGGTTCGGCGTATTTCCCCAACGCCCGATTGATCGCGTTTTTCGTTTCCACGTTAGACACGCTGTCCAACCTGTCCCTCGCCTCCTTTTCTTCGGTTTCGGTCAAAGCGGGTTTGAATTCGGAGGGAATGTAGACGTTTTTCGGATAACGTGCGATGAAGTCGGTCCACTCCTTGCGGATCTGCTCTTTTTCTTCGGGGGTTTTTCTAGGTTTGAAGGCTTCCGGCCATAATTTTTTAGCCTGACCTTCCAAATCCGGATCCTCGTTAAACGGATGGGGAGCGTCCGGGAAGTAAGGATCCATTTCGGAATAATACTTCGTCTTAAGAACGGCTTCGCTTTCCTCGACCATGGATAGGGATTCCCTCTTTTTATCCTCGGGCCAAAATACCAGAAATAATATTAAAAAAACGGCAAATAGTACGGTTGCGAAAAGGATCTTTTTTTTGAATTCCATAAGCGGTTTGTAAAATAAAAAACGCCGCCTCGATTAAAGGCGACGTTTTCACGTTGTTTTTCTCTCTCCCACAAAATCGGGAAAGAATTCGATTTTAAACGAAAATCCCGATTACCCAGGAAATGAACTGTCCGAAAATCGTATCGGTCAGGAATTTCTTCAAGTCGATCGGATTTCTGTTTAAACTGTCGTAGTACCAAGCGGTATATTCGCTCACTTGCGCCAGATTTAAGCCATAACGTGCGTTGATGACTTTGATCAGCTCGTTCGCAAACACCGAATGTCCGTACATATTCGGGTGTACTCCGTCCAGACCAAAAACCCCTGGTTGGTTCGGCAAAGGCCAGCTCGCGCGGGCATAACCGGGACTCCAACCCGAAGGACTTTTTACCTGACGACCGTTTTCTTTGATATCGTCGAAAACGACTTTCAGATCAGCAACCGCGAATCCCATCGCCGCACCTTGAGCCTTAACTTCGTTGTTCAACATAGTTAAGAAGTTCGTAATGGTTGCTACTTCACTCGCGTCCAAAACCTGATTCGGATCGGAAACCGAATTCCGGAAGAATGCTTTCAATCCGGAGTAATTCGCTCTTCCCTGAGGATCTTTATAAGGCTCCAAAAATGCGATCGCTGTAACGTTCGGAATCGTGAAAAGCACTCCGCCTTTCAAACTTCCGATCGCGGCCAAACGTCTCATCACTTCGCGGATGTCCCTTTTATAACGAGCCTCATCCAAACAAGCGGTCGTAGTGGAAAGTGCAGTACAAAGAACGTGGTTCGCTGCAACGGTTCCGAAAAGGAAAGAAGGTCTGACTTTTTCCATGATTTGAATCTGAGTTCCGGAATCCCGAAGCCCGAATTGATGGAATTTATCAGGTTCTTTACAATCCTGAACTTGAACCCAACGATAAGTGTACCAGTACCAAGTTTCCCAGTACCATTCTTTATCCCACTTCGTCGCGGTGACATCTTCGCATTTTCCGGAAGTTCTTAAAACGGTAGTGTATTCCGCTCCGGTGATTCCAGCATGAGTCGGAAGGCTTACGGTAGAAGCGTTTCCTCCGATGATGGAACCCGCGATACAGAATACTCCGCAATCGCCTTTAAGAACGTCTTCCAGATTGACATAAGGTCCTTTAAGAACGTTATACGAAACGGAAGATCCGGCTTGTTTGCTGACCAGAACCGGGTAAGCCCAATCCTGAGTTTTTTTCTCCACCGTTGCGCCGAAAAAACCGTGGCTCAAAGAGTCACCGATTACCCCGGGTTTCGCAAACAATTGCGCCTGAGACTGTGCGGACAAGGATCCCGCGGAAATTCCGAGCACAAACAGAAGAGTCGCTATCAAATTAGCTTTTTTCATCTTTCACTATTCTCCATTTTTCAATTGGCGCGGGAGAACGAATTTAATCCGAAAAGGACCCATCTCTCGTTCTTCTGCCGGCCCGGGTTTTTGCCCGAACCAATCCTATGTCTGTAACGAGCAGTCAGTCAACTTGAATTAGAAAATATAGGCTAGCGCGGATAAAAAATTTTACAATTTCCCATAACGTTCGATATAAAAAATTTCCACTTAAGACAATGCGAATCAATATTTTTAATATTAGATATAAAACTACTAAGTCCTGAAACGGCCTCTCGTTAAAAAATTAGGCTTAGACTTGAGAAATAAATTCTTTGGACCTCGTTTTAAAAATATTTTTCAAACGATAACCCGAAAAGTATTACTCAGGTTAGGCTTATTTCATTTGGAAAATAACCCGCCCTTTTTTTTATGAAAGAATGAGCCTTGTTTACTTTAGATTTCGGTTCGTTTTTCCTCTGTTTCTACTCCCTTTGTTTTCGATCTTTCCCGCCCAAATTGAAACCGTTGGAGGCAGGGTATTCAAAAACGTTCAAATTCTACAGGAATCGGAACCGGAAATGCAATTCGAAGATCCCGACGGAGTGATTTTAAGAATTCGTAAGG
>NZ_NPEF01000350.1 GCF_002811955.1 Leptospira ellisii | reverse complement strand
GAAGAATTCATATCCTGGAAATATCTTTTCCAGCCGATTTCGGGATCGGTAAGTAGGAACCAATGTTGGAAGAATACGACGTATCCCCAGAAGATCCAGGACGCCAGAAAAAATCCGAAGATTCTCAGCGTATAACTGTTTGAGACCGTCCGCAGAACGTCGTAAGCCACCGACTTATGTTCTATTTCCTCGCACGCATGCCAGAGAAGAAGGTTCCGCATATCTCCGAACGCGTTTTCGTGAAAACCGTGTCGAAGCGTGATCTCCCCCATCGTCGCCGTGTAATGTTCCATTCCCGCGGTCACAGAAAGTTTCAATTTTTTCCCGAAGAAAAATTCGAAAAAAGGAAGCATCATTCGAAACGCGCTCCATTCGAAAAATCGGACAAACCTTTCTACGGGTCTTCCCTGTCGGGCGAGAATTTCCAAAACCTTTTCGTGTTCTTTTCCGTGCTGCACTTCCTGACCGATGAAGGCTTTGATATTCGTCTGCAATTGCGAATCGATGACTTGGTCGGAATACGCCTTCACGCTTTTGATGAAAAACCGTTCCCCTTCGGGAAAGAGGATATGGTAGGCGTTGATGATATGTGTGACAAAGGAATTTCCGGCGAAGTAATGTTCGGGGAGGTCCGACATTCCGTCAAAGTCCATCTTTCGAACGGTCGGTTGCCGTGCGTCGATGGGTTTTAGGGTGCGTTTTTTCGATTTCGATTCGGTAGACATAAGCTCGCTCCTTCAGTTTTAGTTTTTCTGTAGCGATTACTATAGAGCAAATTTTAAAAGACGGCCTGCAGATCTTTGAAAGCATCTCTTTGATTTCGAAATCGGCTTAAAAAAAGGAGTTCCTACGCGGAAAAGGAAGGAACGGGCCCGCCCGGTAAGAAGGGTTATCACAAGATAAAAGGGAAAAACTTCGAATGTCTCGGAAAATCCGGCCTGGCTGTGGGAACTCTCATGCACAGTCACAGCCTTCGATCGATTGGATGGATCCACCAAAATACGTGGGAACTCACACTCAAACCGGAAAAAGGAACGAGCGTAGGTGTAAATTCACCTGCGGGGTGTGGGAACTCCCCCGATCAAAAATTTCAACGATCTTTGGAAAGGCCGTTCAAAAGGGTCAAAATCGCGGTCTCAAGAATTCGAAAAAAATCGATCCGAAAAATTTCAAAATCGTCGCTGGAGGAAAGTACCTTGGAAACGATCGGAGAAGGCTCGGCATGATGCCAAAGCCCTACGATCAAAGCGTGCAGATACGTGAGAAATTCGATCGCGATTTCCGGCTTTTTCAATTTGAGGACCCGACTAAGATCGCTCGAAGACTCCAAAACGTGTCTTCGAACCGCGTCTTTCAAACGAAACGCGCTTTCATAAACCACGTTCTTCTCCAAAAGAGCGGAACCGATCGCCATCAATCGAACCATTCTCTGATTTTCGCGCAAAGATTCCGTAATCCAGGAAGCCAATTCCGCGGGAGCCAAACCGGGTGATTTGGATTTCAGATAAGTTTGAAAGGATTCGAACCAAAATTCGTAATCCATTCTGTGAATCTCCAAAAAGAGCTCTTCTTTGGTTTTAAAATAAAGATACAGGGTTCCCTTAGCGACACCCGCTTTTTTCGCGATCTGATCCATGGAAATCTTTTCGAACGGGGATTTATTGAACAAGGCGATCGCGGCGCGGATCAATTGCTCCCGCTTGACCTTTTTATCGTCCTCTTTGACCGCCCTACTTTTCATCAAACGCCGTTCCATTTTCCGTGAATCGATCCGCCCTTTTTCCAACAATCGTTCCGATCCGCAGGTTGACAACTTCCTTTTTCGATTCGAATCCTTCTTTTCCCTTGACAGTGACTACGAGTCATTATAAATTGACCACAAGTCACTTATATATGACCATCGGTCATAAAAAGAGGTAATATACGATGAACCGAAAAACGGTATTGATCACCGGAAGTTCCTCCGGAATCGGCAAAGCCGCTGCCAAACTTTTTCAAAAGAAGGGATGGAACGTGATAGCGTCCATGAGAAATCCAGAAAAGGAATCCGAACTCAAGGGTCTCCCCAATCTGATTCTCTCGAAACTGGACGTAACCGAACAGGATACGATCGACAAAACGATCCGCGAAGGAATCAAAACGTTCGGAAAAATAGACGTGATCGTCAACAACGCCGGTTACGGACTCGTGGGCCCCTTCGAAGGCGCGAGCAAGGAACAGGTCAGAAGGCAATTCGACACGAACGTATTCGGTCTAATGGACGTGATCCGGAGTATTCTTCCGCATTTCCGCGAAAACAAAAGGGGAAAAATCCTGAACGTGGCCTCGATGGGCGGAAGAATTACGTTTCCTTTATATAGTCTGTATCATTCCACGAAATGGGCGGTGGAAGGTTTTACGGAATCGCTTCAATACGAACTGCAACCCCTCGGAATCCAGGTCAAACTGATCGAACCGGGCGCGATCGCGACGGATTTTATCGGACGTTCCGCAGATCCCACCTCCGATAGTTCACCGCGGGAATACAAAAACTTCTCCGAATCCGTCTTCGGGAATATGGAGAAGGCCATGATGACGAGCAGCCCGGAAGCCGTCGCCAAAGTTCTTTATAAGGCCGCGAACGATTCCTCCAAACGGCTTCGTTACGTGGTGGGAATGGACGCAAAAAGTTTGTTGGGACTCAGGAAATTTCTTTCCGACGGAGCGTTATTCGGTATGATGCGGTTCGCGCTTTTGCGCTCGGTAAAATCCGCGGCGTAAATTCGGCGCAAGGAAGGCGACATGTTCGGAACTCGGGTTCAAAAAATTTCACTGATATCGGCGATTTTGGTATTCGTCTTATCCGTCTCGGTTTTGATACAAACCGGATGCCTCGCTTCTTTCGGAGGAACGCCGGAAGGAGAACGATTGGAGAGGATACGATCCTCCAAACAATATCGGGAAGACAAATTCGAAAACGATCCTTTTGTGCCTATGTTAAGCGCGAGCGCTTATCCGAAAGTCATCTGGAGACAATTGTTAGGAA
>NZ_NPEF01000035.1 GCF_002811955.1 Leptospira ellisii | reverse complement strand
ATCGTATCCTTCGCAGTCGAGGTCCTTGTTCTGTCCGTTTCCGCGTTTTTATCCTACACGTTGTGGGCCTTGATCCACGAATGCGTTCACGGTAATTTTTCCAATTCGAGAAACGAAAACCGTTTTGCCGGCAGGATCCTTTGTATCCTTTTCGGGACTCCGTTTCAAGTAGCCAGAACCGCGCACCTCGTACATCATAAATTCAACCGATCCGAAGGGGAGCGCATCGAGTTCCTGGAGAAAAACGGAATCTCCAAAACGAGACAATCGGTCGTATATTACGGAAAACTGTTTTACGGAACCTATTTTCTGGAGGCGGTCGGAGGTTTTTTGCTTTCGCTTCCGTTGTCGATCTCGGTTCCGTTCGCGGAACGGTATTTTTGCCGGTTTCCGGCGCATAAGGCTTTTTTTAAACAGATTCAAAAACCGGAAATCGTACGCGAACTCCGGATCGATTCCTTTTGTATCCTTGTGTTGTACGGTTCCGCGTTTTATCTTTGCGGTTCGAGTTTTTGGATTTTGACGGCGGTGCTGGTTTTACGCGGAAGTGTGGTTTCGTTTTTGGATCATTCCTATCATTACGGAAAGGAGGTGGACGATCCCAATTCTTCGTATAATTTGGGACTTCCCAAATTTCTTTCCTTCCTGTTTCTGAATTTCAACTACCATCGGGTGCATCATCGTTTTCCGGGTTGTCCCTGGAATCGTCTTCCTTCGCAGTTCGACAAAAGCGGCGATTTTATCGATCTTCCGCTTTGGAGACAATCCTTGCGACAACTGCGGGGACTTTTGCCTCTTCCCGAAAAATCCTGAGTCCGGTCGTTCATTTTGATTTGTCAAACGGGGGTTTTTCTACATTCTGTCGCTTAATGTCCTACAATCATAAGAACGTCCTAGACACGGAACAATTCTCCAAGGCGGATCTGGATTTTCTCATCGGAAAAACCAGGGATATGGAACGCCTCGTGGAACAAAACAAGGCTTTCGGAATTCTGACCGGTAAACTTCTCGCTTCGCTTTTTTTCGAAGCTTCCACTAGGACGAGACTTTCGTTCGAGGCGGCCATGGAACGCCTGGGAGGAAGGGTGATTTCTACGGTGGGATTTCAATTCTCCTCGATCTCCAAAGGCGAAACGTTATACGACACCATGAAGATGGTGGAGGCGTATGCGGACATCGCGGTGATCCGTCATCCTGTGGAGGGTTCCTCGCGGATTGCGGCGGGTGCGGTGAAAATTCCGGTGATCAACGCGGGAGACGGAGCCGGTCAACATCCGACGCAGGCGCTTCTGGATTTGTACACTATCATCTCGGAAAAGGGAACCTTGGACGGTTTGACCGTGGCCTTTATAGGGGATTTGAAATACGGAAGGACGATCCATTCTTTGATCAATCTTCTCAGACATTATAAGGTGCATTTGTATCTGATCTCCCCTCCGGAGTTGGCTTTGCCGGAATCGTATAAAAAAGGTCTGGAAGGTCATCCGATTTCCCTCGAAGAAACGACGGATATCAAGGCGGTCTGGGAATGCGACGTGGCTTACGTCACCCGCATTCAAGAGGAACGTTTTCCGGATCACAGGGAATACGAACGCCTCAAGGATCTTTTTAAGATCAATAAGGAGCTGATTCTCGCCTCCAAAAAGGAGACGACGATCCTTCATCCTCTTCCGAGGGTGAACGAACTTTCCACGGACGTGGACGATCTTCCGAACGCGGCGTATTTCAGACAGGCCCGTTACGGGGTAGTCAGCAGAATGACCCTGCTTTGTCTTTCTTTGGGACAGGATTTCTAAACTCGATTGGAACGGAAACTCTGGACATACGAGGAGGCCCGCAAAATTCTACCGATCATCCGGGAGATTACGGAAGAATATTATTCCCGCGTCTCCGAGCTGACCACACAACTTCGGGAGAAGATCCTTCCCGAAAACGAGATGGAACAAAAAGAGGAGGAGGTTCGGACTTCCACGTTCGAATGGTCCTCCAAAATTCAGGAATACGGGATCGAGGTCAAAGGTCTTTGGCTTGTGGATTTCGATCACGGAAACGGATATTATTGTTGGCACCTCGGAGAAGAGGACCTTCTTTTCGAACACGGGTACGAAGAGGGATTTGCCGGAAGAAAATTAATCGATAGGGATAAGGAAGATGGCGAACATCAATGAGAATTATTTAAAATTAAAGGCGGGATATCTTTTTCCCGAAATCGCGAAACGCGTGAAGGCGTACTCGGAGAAAAATCCTTCGGCGAAAGTGATCCGTTTGGGGATCGGAGACGTGACTCTTCCGATCGTTCCTTCCATCGTGGACGCGATGGTCTCCGCCTCCAAGGAGATGGGAACCTCCGAAGGTTTTCACGGTTACGGTCCGGAACAAGGATATTCATTTTTGCTAAAGTCTATCGCGGAGAACGATTACGCTCCTCTTGGGATAAAAATCGACGAGAACGAAATTTTCGTTTCGGACGGCTCCAAATGCGATTGCGGAAATATTCAGGAGATCTTTTCGACCGACGCCAAGATCGCCGTGGCGGATCCGGTGTATCCGGTTTACGTGGATACGAACGTAATGGCGGGACGTACGGGCGAGATCGGTTCGGACGGAAGATATTCCAATCTGATTTATATGCCCGCCACGAGGGAGAACGGATTCCAACCGGAAATTCCGAAAGAAAAGGCGGACATCGTCTATCTTTGTTATCCCAATAATCCGACGGGCGCGGTGACCACGAAGGAAGCTCTGAAGGCTTGGGTGGAATACGCGAAGAAGAACAATTCCATCATTCTATACGATTCGGCATACGAGGCGTTTATCAGCGAACCGGACGTTCCGCGTTCGATCTACGAGGTGGAAGGGGCGAAGGAAGTCGCGATCGAATTCCGTTCCTTCTCCAAGACTGCGGGTTTTACCGGTTTGCGTTGTGCGTATATCGTAATTCCGAAAGAGTTGAAAGGAAGAACTCGTTCCGGCGAAGAGGTGAGCATCAATTCCCTTTGGAGCAGAAGGCATACGACCAAGTTCAACGGGGTTTCGTATGTGACTCAAAAAGGTGCGGAAGCCTGTTTTTCTCCGCAGGGAAAAAAGGAAATTCAAACCTCCATCGGCTATTATATGTCGAATGCCGCGAAGATCCGGGACGGTTTGAAAAAAGCGGGGTATGAGGTTTTCGGCGGAATCAACGCTCCGTATATTTGGCTCAAAACTTCCGACAATCTTTCCTCTTGGGATTTTTTCGATCGTTTGCTGAATCAGGCTCAGGTTGTGGGAACTCCCGGTTCGGGGTTTGGTCCTGCCGGGGAAGGATACTTTCGTCTGAGCGCATTCGGCAAAAAAGAGGATGTCGAGGCGGCGATTGCGAGAATTTCCGCTCTTTAAGTTCGAATCGTGCGGGAACTCACGCGTTATTCGAGATGGACTTTGTTTTGTAGTTCGAATCGTGCGGGAACTCACACACGAGCACTGCTTTTTACGGATCGCAAACCCCGTCAAATTCCATCGCTCCGATCGAATATCCGAACGAACCTGCCGGCACCGAAGCGGACGAATTCTGCGAACGGGCATTCCCCAAAAGATCGAATTGATACAAAAGCGGAATGGGCGGCGGATATCCGGGATCGAATCCTCCGTATACTGAGTTGCACTTCGAATTCTGATCCAATCGAAAAACGTCCTGATCGTTTGTCGCTGCGCGGAATATCGGATCGTGGTTGAAATTCGCATCGGAAACGTTCGTGAGAAGGGTCGTGCATCCGAACGCTTCCCGCAGAATGCCGGGCTCGGGCCCGCAAACTCGAAAGGAATTCGTGGAAGTTTCCACCGGCACCGAACAACCGAAGAAATTGTTTCCGTTGATGTTCGAAAGATTGTTCACCGGGTTCACGTCGTATTTCGCGCAAATCCGACTCGTGGCGAGCGGATTCGAAACGATCTGATTGTTGAGTAGGATCACGTTCAAGTTTCCGACTGCCTGGTGATGAATTCCGAACGAACGAGAAGTGCCTTCTCCTCCGAAGATCGTATTATGAATCAGTATGAAATTGGATGAATTGATCGCGAGCGCCTGAATCCCGGCGCTCGACACCGCCGAAACCGGCGTCGCGGCCGTTTCGTGATAACCGTTTAACACGTTGTTGATGATCTTCAAAGATTGGGTCGTGTTCACCGCAGGGTTGTTGATGGAGATCGCCAGCGAAAAATCCAATCCGTCGTTGAGGTTTACGTGCGAAGCTCCGCTGATCCAATTCTTATTCAAAACGCCTTCCGTATTGTTTAGGATTCGGATTCCGACCGATTGGGAATTGCCGCTTCCGCCGACGATGTAGTTTTCCGTGAGGACCAGATTCGGGCGTATGTTCGAAACGTAAATTCCGGATCGAACGATGAATAAACCGTAGGGTGAGATCGAATTCGTCGAACCTAAAATGCGGTTCTTATCGATGATCAGGGAATTCGCCCCCGTATTGATGTTATCCAGCCAGATTCCCGTCGACCAGGGATTGAACGGATTCGTCACGATCGTAAATCCTTGTATTATAATATTTGAATTTACTGTTATAGTTCCTCCGGCAATCGCCGCACAGGAGGTCACTTCCGAACTTCCGCAACCACCGGCTCCGAGATCGTCCCGAATCACCGTCTGATACGCGTCTATGTCCCGATTTTGAAAATCGGAACTAAAACCGCCCAACAGCTGAAGTTTGTCGATCAGGAGCACGCGATCCGATATCGCGTTGACCGGATAGATTCCTCCGGATACCATTACGAAACAGGGAGATACCGTGTTACATTGCGATACCGCGTATTGAATTCCGGAGCAGGCGTTTGCGACCGTATCGCAGGTTCCCGCAGCAACGCCGCCCGCCGTGACGTATTTGATCTGCGCCCCCACCGAGAACCGGGTCGGCGACGTTATGCGGAACGGGCGATTCGTCACCGCTTCCCTACATCCAGAAAGTTGAATACACTGGTTGAGTCCTGTCGGCCAACTCGGATTCGGGCGGACCGTGACGGTGTCTCCCGAATAATCCGCGGCCGCGATCGGATCGGCCGACCCGGAAAGATCCGCGGAACATGCGCCCGCGGGAGGAACCGGCGTGGGCACGGTAAAGGAACAGCTCCAAGGTTCCACGGATTTGGAGAAGGTAAAACGAATCGTATCATTGGGAGTAAGGACGGTTTGGTCCGCCGGAACAGAAGAAAGCAGACTCAGACAGTTTACGTTAAGCGTCACCGGGCCGCCGTTGATCGTTCCCGAAGCCGGAGGAAGCGGTTCCAAAGTACAACGGTGTTTGTTCGGATGGGAGAGGATCGTAACCGAATAATTTCCCAAATCGGGAACCTGCGCGGAAAACGTATGAGTTCCGTCTGCGGTGACGGCTAATGTATCAACGGATCCGTTCCGGACGCGCAAGGCTCCGGTGGCGGAATTAGAAATTCCGAATACGTTCAACTTCACGTCGTAAAAACGGGTTCCACAGTTGATTTCCACGAGGTTCGAGTTCGGATCGAGAATTCCGTTCGGATTTGTGATCACGCAGATTTGGCTCGGAGTTGTAACCGGTTGTACGTCGACGTTGACGGTAAACGGAGAATATTTCGCTTTTTTAGCGGCAAATTCGAAATCTCCATTTCGATCGATCCATAGAGTTTCCGAATCCTGATTCGAGATTTGAAAAGAAGCCCCCGCCGCCAAACCCTGAACCCGAATCTTGAGCGGAATCGGAGTTTGGGATTGAAAGACGTAGTTCGCAAATATCATTCCATCCACCGCTGAAGAAGACGCGGGTTTGGGAATGCAGGAAATCAATAAGGATGAGAGCGGAATCCAAAACAAAAAGGGCAGAGTTCTTTTTGCGGATTTATAAAAATTATACATTCTTTTATAAAGCGATATCGTTGTCTTATTAACAAATTGAGTGTGAGTTTTTACTCGCTTTTTTACAGGAATTTTCTGTGGGAACTCTCACGTTTTTGCAGAAGTTTCCTTCTGAAACTTCTGAAATAAATGAGCAAGGTCGTTTTAAGGTAAGAAAATTTTCGAAAAACGAATGCGGGATAGGATCAAGGGGAACAACCCGCGTTTTGTTCAAAGGCGCCGATCGAAAATCCTGCGGATCCGACAGGAACCGGAGCCGGCGGACCATCGAAGGTGCGCGGAGATCCCATCCTATCCAAAAGATAAAATTGGGAGAGGGGCAAACCGAAACCGGGATCCACCCCTCCGTAAACCGAAGAACATTTGGAAGCCGGGGACAAACGGAATACGTCCTCGTTGCTTGTCGCGGCGGCAAATACCGGCGCGACTCCGAAATTCATCTGCGCAGCGGTGGTGAGTGGAACGGTGCAGCCTCCGATCGTCAACGGACCGGGACCTGGGCCGCAGATGTCGTATTGGCCCGGATTCGAATCCACCTTTCGAAGACAGTTGAACAGGTTATTTCCGCGGATATCCGATCCGGGATCCACTGTATTACCCGCGTGAATACAGGTGCTCATCGTATTCGATAACGGATTTGCGAAAATCTGATTATTGATCACGTTCAAGGTCAGATTCGCGACTGAAAAATCCTCCTGTTTGAGTCCGTAGGATTCCTCCGTTCCCAGACCTCCGAAAATCGTATTATGAATTACGTATATGTTCGGGGAATTCACCGAGAACGCGTTGATCCCTACGGAAACGCCCGTATTGATCGGAACGGCCGAAGTGATATAATTGGAATTGAGCACGTTATTCGCGATTACCAACGCCTGCGTGTTGTTTACGATCGTATTGTTGATGTAAATCCCCATGGACATATCGAGGGTAGGGTTCACTCCCGCCGTGGACGATCCGCTCAGAAAATTTCCGTAGATCAAACCCTGGGTGTTATTGGACAAATACAAACCGGCGGAATGCGAATTTCCGGAACCGCCCGCGATCCAATTTCCGGCGACGACGAAATTCCCTCCCACGGAGCTTGCGGAAATTCCCGAACGTACCGTTCCCAAATTGTACGTCGCCGCGGAATCCCTTCCCAAAATGATGTTTTCGTTGATCGTAAGATCGTTCGCGCCGGTAGTAACGTTCACCAGATGGATTCCCGTAGCCCACTGATTGTTCCCGTTGGTCAGAATCAGAAAATTCTGAATGAGTATGTCGTCGTTTAAGGTAAGAAAACTTCCGATGATCGGAGCGCAGGTCGCGGCGAAGTTATTCCCGCAGATTCCCGCGCCTTGATCGTCGCTGATCAGCGTAGGATACAGACCGAGATCCCGGTCCGTAAACGTAGGATCGAATCCGCCTAACAGCTGCAGACGATTCACCAATATGATCCTATCTGCGGCGGTCGTGATCGAATATGCTCCCTGGGAAACCAGAACGAAACACGGCGTAGTGCCGTTGCATTGGTTCGTCGCGTATTGAATATTCTCGCAGGCGGTCGCCACGGTGGAACAGGTCCCCGCAACGGCCCCTCCCGTAGAAACGTATTTGATCTGATTCGCGACGGCATAACGGACGGGGGCCGAGATCGGAAATGTTCTTCCCGTTCCGTTTTCGGTGCAACCGGTCAATTGAACACATTGGTTTAAACCGACCGGCCAGTTGGGATCCGGATTGATCGTGACCGTATTTCCTATATAACTCGCCGCGTTTAATGCGGCAGCCGCTCCGCTCAAATCTCCGGAACAGGCCGCGGCGGGAGGGGGAGTCGTGGGAACCGTGAAATTACAACTCATCGGAGTGACCGGTTTCGAAAACGTAAACCGAATCGGTTGGGCGGAGGAAAGCACCGTTTTCGCCGGAGGATTCGCGGAAAGAAGACTGAGACAATTCACGTTAAGCGTAATCGAAGCACCGCTGACCACGCCGCTCCCCGGAGGAACGGGTTCGATGATACAATTGTGTCGGAACGGATTGGTAAGAATTCGAACCGAATACGTACCCGTATCCGGAACTTGTGCGGTGAATGTGTAGGTTCCGTCCGAACCGATGTTCAAAGTATCCACGGCTCCGTTGCGAGCGGTCAGATTCCCCGTGGCCGTTGCGGAAATTCCGAATACGTTCAGGCTCAAATTGAAGAAGCGGGTTCCACATTGAATTTCGACGAGGTTATTGTTTGGATCCAAAACTCCGGAAGGATTGGTGATCGCGCAGGTTTGGTTGGGAGTTACCACGGGTTGAGTAACGACGGTCACGCTATAATTGGAGAATTTCGGTTGCGACTTGGAAAAGGAGAATTCTCCGTTTCCGGGAATTGTTATGGTTTCGGAATTTTGATTGGAAATCGTAAAGAAACCGCCGGTTGCAAGTCCGGAGACGCGCACTTTCAAAAAGATCGGGGTCTGGGAAGAGGTAAAAAAGTTAGAAAAGATGGCGGTATCGATAAAGGAGGTTCCGCTCGGTTTCGGAATACAAGCTTGTATACTTACGATTCCCAGAAAAAGAAGGGACCGGAAATAGAAAGATTTTGCCGCCTTCATTTTATCCAAAAATCCTCTTATTTATAAAAATATAATCCATAAAATTAACAAACGATAATTTCCGTTTTTATTCTATTTTTCGGATCGCGCTACACAATTTTCCGAAATACGGAATCAGCGGCTATCCGAAAGGAAAGAAATTGAGAATCATGCGTGGCGAATAGGAAATCTCCCTTTTTACACGCGGATCGGAATTCCATATCGGAAGCCTCGTTCGGAATACAATCACGGTTTTCCGAATCATCGCCGTCCTCCCCGTATCTTTGCGACGAGCCGATCGGAATCTCCGAATATTCCTTCGAAATACGATCTTCGAACTGACGAAACAGAGGGGTGATCTTATGTCCGTTCCGATCCCAAAGCGCATACGAAGAATCGAAGCCGAAAAGTATGTTTCCGTCGGAAAGCGGAAAACAAATCCGGGGACGATGTGCCAAACGGACGGGCTCGCCTAATCGCTGAAAGGCGGAGTCGAAAAATAGAACGGAGGGATGTTCCCCGTCCCCGCTTTCGTTTTCTCCGTAGAGGACGATTTCCGAATTCGCGGAAAAAACGGATGTCGGTTTAAAATTCCGGAATTCCTTTCGATCGATAATCTCCATAAGACCGTTACTCAACGAAATTTCGTATAAAAATCGATTGTCGGAGCGCGCACTGACCGTCAGAAAACGATCCCGAAAGGGGGTCAAACGTTCGAAAAGCCCTCCGTCGAGTTTGTTTTTTTCGATCGGTTGTATTTCGTTCGGCCGATCCAGATCCACCATTCCGATTCCCTCCCATTTCATCGCCGCCAAAACCTTTCCCGAGACGCCGCATATATCGTGGAGATCGTAACCTAACAACACATAGACGTCTAAGGGTTTCGGATTCGCGGGATCATCCAGATCGAAACGATGTAAGGCCCTTCCGTTTTCGCCGGCCAGCAGAACGTTCCCGTCGATGGAAAGACAGCCGATAGGATTTCTAAAGGAAAGAGCATTGACGAGTCTAGGTTTCTCCGGATTTTCCAGATCGAGAATATGGATTTCCCGCGAGTTACCGCGTATGTCGCATAAGAAAGCGTAACGGTCGCGGATCAAAAAACGGTCCGCGCTCGAAAGCGGAATTCGATTCATAAGTGTTAGGTGTTGATTCAACGTTTTTATCTCTCAGTTCAGCGAATTCAGGAATTCCCTGTAGGTTTGCGACTCGTTGAGGGGTTGGAAATCCCTTTCAGAAAGGATCTTGTCCTTGTTGTATTGATCCGGTTCCAGACGGACGGCTTCCTTTAGATGGGAGACGCTCGTTTCCGGCTCCCTGAGTTTGGAATAAAGACAGGCGGCGTTGAATTTCGCCATCGCGTAATACTTTCGAAAGGCGATCGAATATTGTTCGTTCAGATCGCCGCCCGATACTCGATCCTCGTAATCGTAGGACGAATCTCGTCGATATTCGAAGCGGCTCCAGTCCTTGGAGAATAGGGAGTCGAACACCTCCTTCCCCCTTTCTAAATTTCCGTTCTGAAAGTGAATTTGGCCGAAAACGAGGAAGGACTCAAAGGTGCGATCCGCGAATTTGCGTTCTGGACTTGGATGACGCCCAAATTGGCCGCGATTAGGACGTATTCGGGTCGCCTAACATCCGTTTGTTGTAATACGGAAGCAATGAGACTCTCCAATTCGGGAAGTTTATTTTCCTTTTGAAACGCCCAGTGGATCGAAAGAAAACAGTTCAGGATCGTTTCGGGATCCAGCATTTCCGCGGTTCGCACGATCACGTCCGAATTCTCCGATTCTCTAAATCTGGAAAAAAGAACTTTAGCCAGATCCTTCGGCGGAACTTCGCGGTAATTGAGGATAAAATAGGGAAGAAATTTTTGAAAAACCGGATTTGCGAAAAGTTTTTCCTTTAACGCGGAATCCTGAAAGAAAAGTTTAAGAAGCGGTAACGCGCTCGCCGCGGAAGTTTCCCAATCCAAGGTTCGCAGCAATTCGGCGGAGAATACGCGCGAGTTTTTTACGAGTCTGGATGCTACCAAAAAATTCAGGGAGGAATTCTCCGGTTTTAAGAAGGCGGCCAGTTCGTTGTCCGAAAACGAATCCGTTTTTTCCAGGATTTCAAATTCCGCGGTTCCGTTTTCTATAAAACGTTTCTGCGATTCGACATTAATCTTAGAATATTCATTTTTAAGAATATTCGAAAACGGGTCGAATCGGAAGGATTCGAGTTTGCCCGAAAATTTTCCGTCCGTAAAAAATTCGTTTTGAAAAAGCGTTTTGGCCTTTTTGTAAAAGGAGTATAAACTTCCGGGAGAAAGGGAGTCCCAATCCCGTTCAGGAGAAAGCAGATACAAAAAGAACGCCTTCCGCATCACGAAGTCGTCCTTCCAAAGGATCGGAAGGACGGATCCGAGTTCGCGGATCGCACCTTTGAGTCCTTCCTCGTTTTCGGCCAAATTCACTTTCAGAAAATATAATAGACCGTTGTCCGGAACCGCGATTAGGGTTCGCTTCAGTATTTCTCCGGTTTCCGATTTGTTTTCGAGAAACACCTCGACGGCTTTTGCGGAAATTCCGCATTCGTAGACGAATCTCCGTTTGTCGTCGGTTTCTCCTTCGTCCCGAAGCAGGTTTAACAACTCTGTGATTTCGGATACGGTTTGAAAAAAACGCTCCCCTTTTTTCGAGGAAGCGTCCACGAGTTTTTCACAGTAAAAATAGGAGAACTTCGTCAGCACCGGTCCGGGTTCGTTCTTAAGTCCCCGCAACAACGCGTAAAAGATCCGATTCCTCTCCGGTAACTCCTCAATGTTTTCATAATATACTTGGAATCCGGGTTCGCTGTCGTGCAGAACGTGTTCCCAAGTCTGTGGAGAGGCGAAGTCCTCCGGAAAATTCCGAAACCGATCCAGAAATTCCGTCCAACGTTCCGCGGGAACTCGCCTGGACCAGGAATCGTAAAATTCCTTCATGTAAAAACGGTTGATCTTATGGAGTTTGTGCACCGATTCCGGAACCTCTTCGCAGCCGATCGCGTGTAGAATGGGAGCCAAGTGTAAGGTGCAGGATTCGTTGAAGCCGGATCGATTGTAACGTTCCAGCACTTCCGCTACCGCGGGGGCACAACGTTTCGCCCGGACTGCGAGAGGAAGTAAACGATTTTGAAAGATGAAATCCCAACTTTCTCCAAACCACGGAAATTCCTCGGGCATACAACCGACGAGATCGATCAGGCGATCCAAATATTCCTCCGGAGGATCCGCGAAGATCGGATGTCGGTTTTTCGTTTCCCAGTCGTTTTTTTCGAGCGTGAATTGCCTTCCGGAGCGAATGACGAATTGAGGACGGTGTTTCGTATTTCGACCGGATGTGCGCAGCCAACATTCTATTTCCATCGCGCGGACGGCAAAGGCGGGATGCGGATGTTTTCGAAACGAAACGAGCGCGGTTTTGATCAACGGTAAAAATTCGCCGCGGACCGTTTCGGGAATCGTTAAGAACGAAAGCACGAAATCATATGTAAATTTTTGAATATACGGAATCCCGATTCGATAGTCGTCCTCGAATTCGGAAATGCGGCGCGATAGGACCTGCGTCTGAAAGCGCCGTGCGGTTTCTTCGTGCTCTGCGGCGTCGAGTTTCGCCAAATCCCAGAACAGCCTTGTGAAATGTTGCGGATCCGCGGATGCGGTTTTTTCCGCCGCGGAACTTTCCTCCGGATTTTCGTAGGACTGCATTTTTTCTTCCTGTTCTACGGCCGGAAGAACCGTTTTTTCGGCGATTTTTTCGATCCAGACCCTCCAGTTTCGGTTGGAATCCAGGAAGTTTAGAATAATTTGATATTCTTTAGTTTCCGGTTTTTCCAGAAAATCCAAAGAGAACAGGAATTCGTCCGCCGACGATCCCGGCGTTTCACGTTCGGAGGATTTTCGATGGGATGAAAAATGAGGATTCTCCCGCAGGGATTTTAATTCGATCGGACTTCGGATTTCAAAAAGAAAGGGTTCCTGCGAATATTCGTAACATTCGCCGGAATCGATCAGTACGTAAAACGGGAACGCTTTCGGAATTTCCGCAAAACGTTCGTCGTAGAAAAGCGAATCCACGATGGTGCGGATCATTTTTGCGAAGAGGATCAGTTTGCAGTGAAGGTGAAGGTCCTTGCCCGGAATGATTTCGTCCTCGTATGCGATTTCATATTCTCCTTCCCTAAGGTCGTAGACGAAATCGTAGGCCTCCGAACTTTTTCCCGCGGGATAGGAATCTGAATCCCAGATCATCTCGTGGTTCAACCCGAAGCGCGGACGAATTTGTCCCGTATCGCGGTCGAAGTGAATCGAGTTTGCGACCGCGTTGCAGAATTCGTAATCGCTGCACCGAAAGAGAAGGCCGTTCCAGGGTTGGAATTTATGCGCGCGTACTTCGTTTTCGTCCTCCAGGCTTTCTTCCAGATTCTCCAAAATGCGTTCGATCCTGGATTCGAGCGGTTCCGAAAAATGAAACTGGGCGAACATTCTACGGTAATGAGCGAATAACGTGCTTTCTTCGAATTCGTTTTCCGTTTCCGGATACAAAAAATCGGCGGGTCTTCCTTTTTTATTTTGGCGGGGAGCGTTTTCGAAAAGGGAAGTCAGAAATTCTTCGGCTGCTTCAAAGTCGAGGGCGTCGATTCTTCGAAAAAATTCCCGATAATAAGCAGGCGAATCGGATTCGTTCCAGTCGGATGGTTTTACAATCATAGGTAAATCGGAAATCATGCGGAGATTTTCGGTTTTGTGCATTCACTATCGCACCGAAGATATCCGAGGATCGTTTAACCTTTTGTATGCGATCTTCGCTCTGCAAGTAATTTCAAAAAGTTTAATGTATCTTTCTATAACTGTTTCGTTTGCTTTTTACAATTCGGTATTCCGTTTTTTGTCGATTGATAATGCCGTAGAAATTGTGTGAGAGTTCCCGCACGTTTTGGAGTTCAAAGGAAAAAGCCGGTCGAGGATTCGAACTCGTTCTGTGAGAGTTCCCACACTCTTGGTATCACAAACCGATCGCGAATCGAAATCGAATTTCGGTTTGTTTGAAATCGTTTTAAATCCATCTTTCTCCTCTAAAAAAGAGAGGAATTTTCTTCCCCATCGGAAAATAAGAGTATTCTGATCGAATTTCGGCATCAGATGAACTTCCCGATTCTTTTATGAAAATCGAAGCCATTTACAGATACTTTCTCCTGACCCCCGCTACACATTTGCCGGTAGTGGACGATTCCGGAGAATTGATTGGATTTTTGTCCCGCAAACTCATTCAGATGGAAATGGCGGATTTGAGTTCCTCCGAGCGGGAGTATTCCCTTCTCCCCGATACCCTTTTGGAAACGGAAATCCCGGAATCCTTTTTTCAATACTTTCAGAGACAAAAACAAATTCCCGTCCTCGCGAAAACCGGCGAAAAAAGGGAGGAATGGGATAAAATTCAAGTCATCGCCGGTCTGGGCAAACTTGTGGCCGCACAAAAACCGGAGGAAACGATTCCTTCGGCCGAAAAAAAACAGGAATTGGAACAAAGTTCCCGTTTTTGGTTTATGGAATTGATCCTTCAGAATTTTCCGGACGGTTTATTGGCCACGGATTTGGAAGGAGGGGCCGCGTTTTATAACGAAACCTTCGAACGAGAGATTCTTCCCAAACGTTATTTCCGGGATTCGATTTTACACGCGGAACGATTGTTGAAGGAAATGAGCAAAAATCTTCTGGCCAATTTCCTAAAATCCAATGAATTGCGTTTGGATGGGAATTCGCCCTTTTCCTTACAAACCTATGTGACCGAATTGGAGTGTAACGTTCGGATCATCGTTCTCAAACAAGGTTCTAAGATAGCTGGATATTTGTATCATTTCGTTTCTCCGCGTTCGGGTTTAAATCTTCAGGACGAAAGCGGTTTGGAATTTCCCTCCGTCAAGGAGGCATTTTCCCAAAAACTTCCTTTGGAAACCATGCTCAAGGAAGTGGAAAGTTCCTTTATCTATCATTCGTTAAAACGAAATGCGGATAACATCTCGCACACCGCTTTGGAATTGGGAGTTCCCCGCACGACTCTCCAAAACAGGATCAAGTTTTTGGATCTGCAAAACCGTTATTCACTTTCTCGGGAGAATCCGATTCCCCGAAAAAAGGCGAACCCGTCTCTTTCCCAGCCGGAAGTTCCGAAGAAAGGGGAACGTTCCTCCCGTTTGAAGGAAGGTTCCCGTTCCGCAAAAACTTCCCCCCAGCCTGGAAAAAAATCCGCAGTTCCGGCTTCTCGAAAAACTTCGATCAAAGCCGGAAAGGGTTCTTCTTCCAAGACTTCCGCAAAAAAAAGGAAATAACGTCGAATAATTTCGTTGACAACCTCCGGTTCGATCCTTTATCTCATGGTTAGAGCCGATCTAACCGATCTCTTCTCCACTCTGTATTCTCAAAAATAAAATCTCAAAAAGGCGAATTCCTTCCCTTTTTTTAAACCCAAAGTAGCTCCTTTATGGCAACAGCAAGACGAGACAATAAAAACAGACACCAACATTCCAATCATAATCACAACAACCAAAACGATTCCGACGCGGGCGATTCTTTCGAAGAGGAAGGATTGGGCCAGGAATCCCAAGAATTCGATTCTTCCGAAAACGCGGATCAAAGATCCCGAAAACGCAAACGGGGCGGCTACGAAGGTCCGACTCCCGCTCCCATCGATCTCGTTGAACTGAAAAAAAAGGCGATTTCCGATCTGATCGAAGTGGCCAAGGGACTCGGCGTCGAAAATACGGGCGGCCTCAAAAAGCAGAATTTAATCTTCGCCATTCTCCAAGCCCAAGCGGAACGGGACGGTCAAGTTCATGCCGCCGGTGTTATGGAAAAACTTCCGGACGGTTACGGATTTTTAAGATCCCCCGATTACAACTATGTTCCGGGTCCGGATGATATTTATGTTTCTCCTTCTCAGATCAAACTCTTCGGTTTAAGAACCGGGGATACGGTGGAAGGTCAAATCCGTCCTCCGAAAGAATCCGAACGATTCTTTGCGATGCTTCGGGTGGAAACCGTAAACGGTTATACTCCCGACGTAGCGGGCAAACGCGCCCTTTTCGACAACTTAACTCCTCTGTATCCGAACGAAAGACTCAAGATGGAATACGATCCTTCCATGCTCGATACTAGAATTTTGGATCTTATGTGTCCGATCGGAAAAGGGCAACGCGCTCTCATCGTGGCTCCTCCGAGGACCGGTAAAACGATTCTGATGCAGAATATCGCCAACGCGATCACTTCCAATCATCCCGAGTGTACGTTGATCGTTCTTCTCATCGACGAACGTCCGGAAGAAGTGACGGACATGGCGCGTCACGTTCGCGGAGAAGTCGTTTCTTCGACATTCGACGAACCGGCGCAAAGACACGTTCAAGTCGCCGAGATGGTCATCGAAAAGGCGAAACGTCTCGTGGAACATGGAAAGGACGTGGTCATTCTTTTGGATTCGATCACTCGTTTGGCGAGAGCGTATAACCAGGTGATTCCTACTTCCGGTAAAATTCTTTCCGGCGGGGTGGATTCCAACGCGCTTCACAAACCGAAACGGTTTTTCGGCGCCGCAAGAAATATCGAAGAGGGCGGTTCTTTGACCATCATCGCGACCGCTTTGATCGACACCGGTTCCAAAATGGACGAGGTCATCTTCGAGGAATTCAAAGGAACCGGTAACATGGAAATCCACCTGGATCGGAAACTTTCCGACAAACGGATTTTCCCCGCGATCGACATCAACAAGTCCGGAACCCGTAAGGAAGAGCTACTGATTACCAAAGACGTTCTTCAGAAGGTCTTTGTTCTTCGAAAAGTACTTTCTCCTATGAGCATCACGGAAAGCATGGAATTATTGCTGGAAAAAATGAGGCTTTCCAAGACGAATGACGCCTTCTTGGCCAGCATGAATACCCAGTAAGCGCTTCAAACAAGGGAATTTATGAAAACCGATATTCATCCGAACTATAGAACCGCAAAAATCAGCTGTGCGTCCTGTGGAACCGTCTACGAAACCAGAACTTCCATCGGCGATATCAACATCGAAATTTGTGCCGCTTGCCACCCGTTTTTCACCGGAAAATCCAAACTCGTGGATACGACGGGTCGGGTCGACAAGTTCAAGAAAAAATACAAGATGCAGTGAGAGTTTTCCGACTCTCGCTCTTTTTAAAGCCGTCTAAACACCGGGCAGGAGAATTCTCATGAGCGTAATGGACTTCGCGCGGTACAAGCAGATCAACGACGATCGAGTCAACTATCGGGAGATGGAGGACGCGACCGTCGTTTCCAATTATAGGAACGTAGGTTGCGGAGACGGTTATCGCATTTATCTCAAAATCGATTCCAACGATCAAGTTACCGACGCAAGTTATACGACGACCGGTTGCGGTTTCGGAATCGTCGCACTTGCGATGGCGACAACATTCGCCAAAGGCAAATCCGTTCAAGAACTCAAAGAAGTAACCCCGGCCGATCTCGAAAAGATGTTCGAGTTTCCGGAACGAAGAAAAAATTATCCGGAATCGGCGGTCGCCGCCCTTTTGCAGGCGGTCCGGGATTATGAAAGCGGGGCGGGGGTTCCCAAAGAAAAAAGAATCACCGCTGGAAAAGCGCTCGAAATCCTCAAAGAAAAAGGCTCCCTCAAAGACGAAGACCTTTCCAGTATTATATTAGAAAAACTTAATTTTGACGGAGTTGATTTCTCCGGTTCCAATCTGGGTCACGCCTTTCTTCAAAATTCCTCCTTTGTGGGTGCAAACTTTTCCGGAGCGAAACTTAGGGGTTCATTTCTCAACAACGCGGATCTCAGAAACGCGGATTTCCGCGGAGCCGACCTTCGTTGGGCGAAACTCGCGGGTGCGAACGTGGAAGGCGCGGATTTTACGGACGCGATCTACGATATCGGAACGCGTTTGGATCAAAAGCAGATTCATCTTTTTTCCGTGATGAAAAAAGAAGGAAAAGACCTTTATCTGAACAAAGAGGCGGAATGAAACCGGGCGACAAACTTAAGATCATCAAACGTACGTTTCTTCACAACGGAATTTTCGTTCATACCAACACGATCGTAGAAGTGATCTCCTTTGAGAACGACAAACTCGTCGTTCTTTTTCACGATAAGGAGGGATTTACGCACAATATAGAATCGCTGACTCCCGCCGACGTAGTTCCGGCTTGAATTAAGAATTCGCTTAGGCAGACAAGGCAAGCGTAGTTCCGACTTAGATTTTTTAAGTTTATATAAGTTTTCGATTTTGAGGATAGGTTTAGTGATTCAAGAGATCGGATGAACTTATGAATTCAAATGACAAGAAATTATCTTTTCGACTTCTCTTTCAGTTTTTCCTTGCAGTAGTTTTTGTCTTTTTGGGGTCCCTAGGTTTTTTTGTTTCATTATTAAGGCTTGGTTGGATGCGTCATCAAACGCATCCATTGGATTTAACTTTTTTGCACCTCAATTGGATCTTCCACGTTGGAGAGTCATATTGGGCGGTTCACTTAGGTAACCTTTTTTCTCTGACAATCTCGGCATTTGTTATTGTTTCGGGAATTTTTATTTTTCTTCGAAAATTTATAAGATAGGTAAAATAGACATTAATCCAAAAACTTTGTGAAAGCGTCCTTAATTTTCTTCGGCTTGGTTTCTAAGCCGCTCACAAAACTCAATTTCGCTCTCTATGGATCGCATTTCAGATCGCTCTATTTCTCAAGCTTCGCTTGAGAACCACTCGCATCGCTTCCGCGCTGTTCGTTGGTTAACTCGCTTCCTAAGGGGCGCTCGTTACATTCTTAAAAAATCCCGTTGTTCCTTGTCTTCGCGTTCCCTTCTGCGTTTTTCCTTTTCCTGTTTGAGTAATTCTTCCGGAGTCCATTCCCTCGGAGCTTTGGTTTTTTTCGCGTCCGATTGGCCGGTGTTTCCGCTTTTGGTTTCGGTTCGCGCGGCGTCGGTGGATTTGGTTTCGGTTTTTTTCGGTCCGGAGTTCGGATCGGATTTTTCCTGGATTTTATTCTGCTCGTATTTCTGACCTTTGATGTAATCGCCCGGATCGTATCCCGTTCTGGAAGCGGAGTTGCTACTTTCACTTTGGGAATTTTTCCGATCCTTTTCCTGGTTCGAGGAAGTGCGTTCGAACTTTAAATCGGATTTCGTATTTTTTCCGTTATATCCGTTTCCCCCCGATTTTCCCGAAGTGGAGGATGGATTGCCGGAAGAATTATCCTGGGAAGAGGACGATGCGGTTCTTGAATTCGGATTTCCATTGTCGTATTTTCCGTAATCAGCCGGATCGCCCGTATTGGAGGACGAGGCTGATTCCGAATTCGTGCGGGGGGAATTTCCCTCCGAGTTCGCCGCGTTCGTTCCGTTGTTTCCCGAACTCGTTTTGGTTTTGTCCGAAGAAGTATTTCCAGCGGTCCCCGAGGACGAAGCGGCGCCTAACGTTTCGGCGGTTTGAATGCTCGCAGGAACGGGAAATAACTTTTCGAATCCTTCCAGAGAACGTTTGGGCAACATCGGAAACGGATTGCTCGGATCGGCTTTGATCGTTCCCGATAGGACCGCGTATTCCAGAGTTCTCTGATTTTTCCTTTTTTCTACGTTTACGATTCCCTCTACGAGTTTGAGGACCCCGTCTCCGGATCGGATTCCGAGGGGAGTCTGATTGGCTTCCTTCGGATCGGGTCGTTTGGTGACCTGCAATCCGCCGACGGAGATTTCCAGATTGGCGCGGTTATCGAGATAGTCGATGAAGATCATCGAGTTTTCGGCGATCATGATTTCCGTTCCGTCCAGAAGTCTGAGTTTCGCCTGGGATCCTTCCGAAGTCAAAATCGTATCCCGATTTTGCAAAGAGTTTCCGGCGTCGATTTCCCGCCAGACGACTTCCGTATCGAATTTTCTCTGAATGGTATTGGATTTAAAAAGAACGGTTCCGATCACCTTCTGCGAACCCTGATATCCGTACCGGGTATAGTCGTACAAAAATACCGAACTAAAAAAGAGGATATTAAAGAGTAAAACGAGCAGAATCGGTCTGTCGCCGGTGAGAAGCCGTTCTTTCATCATTCTTTAGACCCGCCGGGTTTAAACTCCAGACCGATTTGTTTTCTGAGTTCTTTCAGATTTTTAGGACAGTTTTTATCCTTAGCGGAACCTAATACCGCGTAGATCGTCTGCAGGGACTTTTTCCCTTTCACTTTGATCGGTTTCAGTTTTTCGACGTTGAATTTTCCTTTTACCTTTTCGTAGGAATTCCCCGTGATCAGGATGTCCGCTCCGAAGACCTTGGTCAAAGATTCCACACGGGAAGCGAGATTGACCGTGTCTCCTATGACGGTATATTCCAATCTGTCCTCGGATCCGATCTGCCCCGCGATCACCTCTCCCGTGTTGATTCCGATTCCGATTTGGATCCTCGGTTTTTTTTCGGATCCTCTTCCCTTGTTGAATTGTATCAGACTCTTACGCATGTCCAAGGCAGCCAGAATGGCTTTCTCCGTATCGGATTCGGTATGTCCCAATTCTCCCCAAACGGCCATGATCGCGTCTCCGATGTATTTGTTGACGCTTCCTCCGTTCGCGTTGATGCACTTGACCATTTCCGTAAAGTATTGGTTTAAGAATTCGACGACGAGTTCCGGTTCGATTCTTTCCGAAATGGAGGTAAAACTGCGGATATCGGAGAATAGGATCACACATTCCCGCTTATCCCCTCCCAGTTTGACTTCTCCTTTGAGAACCATTTCGGCGATGTCCTTGTTTACGAATTTGCCGAACGCGTCCTTCATCTTATCCCGATCGGACAAACCCTTTCCCATTTCCACGAAGGAGGAGGTGAGTTTTCCGATTTCGTCCCCGGATTCCGGTCGGAGTTGGATGTGAAAATTTCCCTGTTCGATCTGTTTGGAGGCGTCCACGAGTTTGAGGATCGGTCTGGTCAATCTTCTGGAATAAAAGAACACGAAAAGGATCGAGACGTTTACGACGAGAAACATGAGGTATAGGTTTCTTTTCTGAATGTTGTAAACCTCTTCGAACGCCTTTTTCTCCGAAGTGGTGGACACGACTCCCAGGCCGGCGTATCCGATTCTCCGGAAGGAACCCAGATAAAATTGATCGTCCTTTCCTTTGTATCTAGTTTGTCCGTTGCTGATCGAACTTTCCAAAAGATTTTTTACGATCGGATCGTCCGAAAGATCGCTTTGTTTCAGGATGAGGCTCGTGTCCGAATGTGCGATCACCTTTCCGTCCGCGCCCACCAGAAAAAACTGCGTGATTCCGGAGGTTTTGAAGGAATCCAGAATCGAGTCCATGGTGACTAACGCGACCACGATCGCCGAATTGGTTCCGTCCCCCAAAGCGACGGAAAGATAAAGAACCGGTTTGTGAAAATCGGGGGACGCGTTCTGTACGACGGGTTTTCCGATCTGGACTTTTTTCTGCGAATTCAAATGGCGCCTAACGATCTTATCCGCTTCGTCGGGGGAGATTTTCAGACCTTTGAGAACGCTCTCCTTGTGGACCCGTTTGACCCCTGCGTATTCGTTGTTTTCCTTTCTGAAAATTTTCAGATAGAATATGTCGTCGTCGCTGTCCAGGATTTCGTTCGATTCCTCGCTGCCCGCCACGGACCGCGCGAGAAGAAGGGAGCGTTTGGTCAAGGACGCGATATCGGACCGGACCTTCTGGCTGATCACGTCCGTAAGTTTCAGGTTGTTTTCCTTGATCCGAACCTCGTTGTCCGATTTGAAGAAGTAGGTGGCCAGGGATATGATTACGCCTAACGATATCAGAATGATGATCGAAATGATCACCATCAGCTTTCGTCGAATGTTCCAGTTATATAAATTGAGAAATGAGTTCATAACGTTTCCGTCGTCGGTCTTTGTCGTTTGATTGGGTCTATCTCATTCGCATAAATCCACAAAACAAGACTATTTTGAGGATTCCTTTAAAATGATCGGATTTCGCACTTTCGGAATTCAGTAAATAACTATTTATACTTAGATTTCCATTCTATAAAATGGCCCGTGTCGCTTTATGTCGAAATCCTCCTCAACCCGGGGCGAAGTTGTGGAATTCTTTCCAGAAATTATTTCCAAAAAAGCGCAAATCGGTCTTCGGACGGGAACTTGGGGGAATGAAAAAACGAAAAAACGGATCGGAACGACCCGTTTTCGGAAATGGACGGAACGAAATTCTGCGTCAGCCGAGCGCCGGTTCCTGCCAAAGCCCGTGGTTTTTGATGAGTTCCACGAGTTTTTCGTCCGCTTCTTCGCTAGGAACGTTCTTCATCACGATCTCCTTGCCCTTGTAGAGATGCACCTTGCCGGGACCGGCGCCCACGTAACCGAAATCCGCGTCCGCCATCTCTCCGGGACCGTTTACGATACAACCCATGATCGCGATTTTAACGCCTTTGAGATGACCGGTTCTGGATTTGATTCTGGCCGTGGTTTCCTGCAGGTCGAAGAGGGTCCTTCCGCACGAAGGGCAGGAAATATATTCCGTTTTCGTAAGCCGCAGTCTGGTTCCCTGCAAAAGATCGTATGAAAGCTGCAGAATCTCTTCGATCCGCTCCGTGCCGGGAATTTGAATCCGGATCAGATCCCCGATTCCGTCGATGAGCAGACCGCCGATCCCGATCGAAGCGTCGTAGAGCGCCTCTTCCGGATCGGAAAAGGAGCCGTGTAATACGATGGGGAATTCGGAATCGGAAAGTATATTCCCGAGTTTGCGGTAGTCGTAGAGGATACGGGAGGTTTTCAGGGAGAAGAGGACGTTTTTGATTCCGGTTTCGCCTAACGTTTCAGGAAGTCCCCTTAGGGCCGCGAGTTTTTCCGAGACCGTCCTTATTTCGGAGTAGACCCCCGCGTTTTGTCTTTCCCGAAGAAAGGCAAGCATCCTTTCCCCGTCCTGAAATTGCAGAAAGGGATCGAAGACGATTTTCGGAAAACGCGCGAGTTCCCTCTGCAGTTTTTCGTTCAACGAAATCTTATCGCCGAGTAGGATTCCCACCGGAATCGAAAGCGCGGCTGCAGCTTCCGAAATTTCCTCCAGACGGTCCGGTTCGGGGGAATCGATCAGAATACTTTCCGGTTCGATGGAAAGATTTTTACCGTACCGATAAAGACGCGCCACGTCGTCGAGGAAGGTTTTCATATCGGAAAACGGAAGGACGGTTTCCACGCGGACGGGATGTTTTTCTCCCGCTTCGAAATTTCCCACACGGATCTCGCTGCTGTAAAAACGTTCGTAGGAGAACGGATTCCTGAATTCGGAATAACCTTTCGCGGATTCGGCGTCGGATTTTCTTCCGTTAAAACGATCCGCTAGAAGACGGGCGACGGGAATCTCCAAAACCGGATCCTCCGTCAAGGAAACACGGATCGTATCTCCGAGTCCGTCCTCCAAAAG
>NZ_NPEF01000349.1 GCF_002811955.1 Leptospira ellisii | reverse complement strand
TCACCGATACGCGGAAACCCGGCAGTCCTTTGCGTTTCCAGTTCTGCAGATCGATACACGCTTTTCGGAGAACCCATTCTCCCAGGTCTACGATCAGACCGGTTTCTTCCGCCAGCGGAATGAACTGGAGAGGGGAGACGGTTCCCGACTGCGGATGATTCCATCTCACTAAGGCTTCCATTCCGCTTAACGCGCCCGTTTTAAGATCCACTTTCGGTTGATAAACGACCGAAAATTGATCTTTTGCGATGGCGTCCCTCAGTTCCTTTTCCAAAGTCAGTTTTTCCTTGATGCGGTCGTTGAGTTCCGGAGTAAAAAACGAATATTGAATTCCCTGCGCTACACTTCCGTTTAACGCGGCTTCCGCTTTCCACAAAAGCTGTTCGGAGGTTGGGCCGTCTTCCGGATAACGTGCGATACCCGCGCTGATTCCCACGTAAAGTTCGTTGCCCGCGATCGGAAGCGCTTCCTTGAATCCTTCCAAAATATCGGTAACCTTTTTTTCGCAGTCGTTTCCGGCTTCGGAATGGAAAAGAAGCGAAAATTCCCCCTCACCCGATCTCGCAAGGATCAGGGCGTTTTTGCCGAGGTCGCCGATTCGTTTGCCTATGAATCGAAGAAAAAGATCCGAAGCGTGGTTGCCGAAAGTGTTTTTGATTTCCTTCCAACGCTGAATTCCCATGGAGACGACGAAAAGACGTTCTCCCGATCCGGACGATTTTTTGATTTCCGAATAGACCCGTTCCACGAAGGAATCCCGGTTAGGAAGGCTGGTCAAAGGATCGTAGTTGGAAAGGTAATTGATGACTTCGTCGAGTTTGCGTACCGTTAAGGCGGTTCCAGCCATCAACGTTCCCGCTTCGTCCGTGTAATTCGTGGGAAGGTTGGGAAGGACTTTCTCGTTCAGATATTTCTTCAGGCAATGGGAAGTGAGGGTGATAGGAGTCAGAAGTTTATGAAGCGCAAATAACGTAGCTCCGGTTCCGCCTAACGTTGCCACCAAAGCCACGATGAGGGTCTGTACGATCATGCGGACGTCGTAACCGGTCTGGATAACGTAATAGGCGAGGAGCGCGATCAGAGGGACGTGGGTTCCCAGAAAGGCCACTAATAGAATTTTGGCTGTGTAACTTTTGAGCGGCTTGATTTTGGAAAGTGTTTCGTAAAGTCCAAGGTTTTGTTCGGTCATTCTTCGGTTTCCTATCGTTGTTGCGGACCGGGGTCCTTCCTGGTTTTCCATTGCGGCATTTACGCTTTTCGGCTTTAGAATGGGAAATTCGGCAGGAGCATCCCTTGAGGAATATTCCCTTCTACGCTTTATTCTCCGTCGGCTTTGTATAGGAAAATTATCCAAATCGATCGATTTTTAAGAATTCGGTTCTTATCGGGAATTCCTCTGAGAATGCGGAAACTTCGATTTTACGGCCGATTTGCGATTTATGAAAAGAGAGAAGGAACGCTTTTTGAAAAAATTTGCTTGCTTCTGTATTTATTTTATATATAATAACTGTTATTCTATAAAAACGATTGTTCGAAATTGAGAAAACGCATATGCCGAAACTTGTGGATCATGAATCATATCGCACTTTGCTTTTGAAAGAATGTCTCGGGCTTTTTGCCAGGAAGGGATATGCGAGCGTAACGATGCGTGAAATTTCGAAGGAACTTCGGGTTTCCACGGGCTCGCTTTATCATTATTTTCCCACAAAGGAAATTTTGTTCGAGCAGATGGCGCGTTGGACGGTTCAGGAAGACGCGGCGCAATTGAAATTGATCCGAGAATCGAATCGGGAAAAAGGCGTTCGGGAAAAACTCGAACTTCTGTTTCAATTCGTTCGGGAAAGAGAGGAACATTTCCGTGAATTGATCCTGCTCGTTTGCGATCTTTACAGACGCAAGGATTCCGAACCGGGGCCAGCGATCTTGAAAGAATGTTCCCTCGTGTTTCGGGAGGCGATTCAAAGTCATTTGGAACTTAAAAATCGCGACGCGGAGGATTTATTCTTCGGAGTTCTGATCGGAGTCCTGTTTCAAAGGATGTTGGACGAAGAGACGATCGACTTCGAAAAGACGTTCTCGATCGTGAGAGGGTTCGTTCCGTTTTTTGCGGGAGTTTTTACGGAAACCGGGTAAGCCGGCGGCGATCCGCTTAGGAACGTCGCGTGAATTTGAAAATTAAAGGTGAAGAGGAATCGACCATGACCAATCTGAAACGTTTTTCGTTTATCGTATGTTTTTCCGTGCCCGCATTTACGGTGTTAGGTTATTGTCTGGGAGGAATCTACAATTTTCTGACGTTCGCCGTCGTCTTCGGACTTTTGCCGATTCTGGACGTCGCGGTCGGTTCCGATCCTTCCAATCCTTCCGAAGAGGAAGTGCCCGCTTTACAGAACGAATTCTACTTTCGGTTTCTGACCTACGTCTGGGCCTGGGTTCAATTCTTTCTGGTTCTTTGGGCCCTGTACGAGATTCAAACCGGAACGCTCTCCGTTTTGGAACGGTTCGGTTTCGTTCTCGCCGTTGCCATCAACACGGGAGGAATCGGAATCACGGTCGCGCACGAACTCGGTCATAAGAACAAAAAGATAGAACAGTGGTATTCCAAATTCATCCTTATGACCGTTTGTTATATGCACTTCTTCATAGAACACAACCGGGGACATCACGTGAACGTTTCGACGTACGAAGATCCGGCCACTTCGCGCAAGGGCGAATCGTTTTACGGTTTTTATCCTAGAACGGTTTGGGGTTCCCTGGTCTCCGCTTGGAAGTTGGAGGAGAAACGTCTCGTAAAATCCGGTAAGTCCGTTTGGTCTTGGGAGAACGAAACGATTCAAGCGGTCGTTTATCCTTCGATCTTTATCTCTACGGTCACGTTTTGTCTGTCGGTTTATACGGGAAGATTCTCCTGGGAAACGCCTGTCTTCTTTTTCGTCCAAAGTTGGATCGCGTTCTCCCTTTTGGAACTGGTCAACTACATCGAACACTACGGTTTGAAAAGAAAGGAGACCGCCCCCGGAAAATTCGAAAA
>NZ_NPEF01000348.1 GCF_002811955.1 Leptospira ellisii | reverse complement strand
GGGAAAATTTTCGGGCAGATACCGTGTATCAAGCGCCCAACGAATTTTGATCACTATACTCGAATTACCGGCGAACCGGATTTCTTTGCGTACAATCCTCGACGGAAAAATCGGATTCTCCTGCTCTTAACTTCGAACTTTGAGAGTTTTTTTTCGAATCGAAGGCGGTAAATTTTAAATATTATAAAAATGGAAAGTGATATGCGAGTCGGTATACGCGCGTGCCGGAACCGAAAAGCGGTAAAAAAGCCGCGACCTGATTTCGGAAAAAGCGGATCGCGGAATTTATGGAATCTACGATTTTTATTGTACGCTTTTTTTCAAAGATTCGATCAAAGCGTCGTAATTCGCGGTTAAACCTTGGCACATCTGGGCGTTCTTTTCGATCAACCCGACGCTTTCGGCTAAAACGGTGAATATCTTTTTACGGCGGTTTTGATCGTGCTCCTCGTTGGGAAGTCCGGATTTTCCCATACTCTTCCATTTTTCGCACTTATCCCCTAAATCCGCGCAGATCCGCGTTTCCAAATTCGTACACGGTTTGCATCCTACGAAAAAAAGCGCAGTCGCCATTCCTAAAATCAAAATTCTTTTCATCTTCTAAACTTGCTCCTTTGAGTCTTGGATCGTTTTACGGATTCATACCGTTCTTAAAACGGTTATGAACGAGAACGGAAACCACACAGCACAAGCGACCGAATTGCGATCGTTTATTTTTGAGACGCGTTAGTCGCATTGTAGTAACAAATCGGAAAGATTCTTTTGCGCGGAAGTAAAAATGGGGAAAATTCGCGTTCCGTCCCCAAAATAAAAAACCCCGGCGTTTTACTGCCGAGGTTTCGTGATTTCGAAAAATCGATTCGAATCGGAAACTTCAACCCACCAGATAAAGCAGCGGAAAAAGATAGATCCATATCAAGTCGACTACGTGCCAGAAAAGTCCCACACCTTCCACAGGAGTGTAATAGGAAGAGTTCACTTCCCCTTTGATCACCTTAATCATAACCCAGACGATCAGACCCGCACCGATCAAAACGTGGGATCCGTGGATCCCGGTCATTACGAAGTAAAAACCGAAAAACATAGCCACGTTTTTGATATCGGCCATTTCGGTATTCGTAAAGAATTTTCCGGGAAGAAGTCCGTGGTGGATCTTCGCGGTATATTCAAAATACTTCACGACCATGAACGTAAGGGCGCAGAGAACGGTTACGGCGAGAGCGATGATCGCTTCTTTCTTCTTATCCACCTGGACGTAATGAATTCCAAGGGCCATCGTAAACGAACTAAACAGAAGAACCACCGTGTTGAACGCTCCCATCGGAACGGACAAATGATGGCTTCCCGCGTGGAACACTTCAGGATACAAAGAATGATAAATGGTATAGCCCACGAAGAGGGCGCCAAACATTAGAATTTCCGTAACAAGGAACAACCAGATTCCTTGTTTAGAAGCGTCATACTGATGCTCGGCACTGTCAAAGTGATGAGCATGGTGAAATTCCGCGTGCTTAGCGGTACTCATAAGGCCCTCCCGTTATTGTCGGAGTTTTTTCAAAGTTTTCGTGAGTAGGCGGAGAAGGAATGGTCCACTCGAGGGTTTTTCCTCCCCAAGGGTTCGGGCCGGCTTCTTTTCCCGCGATCAATCCGTGAATTACGGCGAACAATCCAACCAAAAATCCGGTTCCGATCAACCAAGATCCGACTGTGGAGATTTGGTTCAAGCTGGTGAATTCGGGTAAGTAGTCGTAGTATCTTCTCGGCATTCCCATGGATCCAAGGATGAACTGAGGGAAAAAGGTCACGTTGAATCCGGTAAAGATGAATACCCAGGAAATTCTTCCCAGAACGTCGGAGGTCAATTTTCCCGTAACCTTAGGAAACCAATAAAGCAGAGCGCCCATCACCGCCATCAAAGTTCCGCCCACCATCACGTAGTGGAAGTGCGCGACCACGAAGTAAGTATCGTGGAAGTGAACGTCCATTCCCGTGGAAGCGAGGAACACACCGGTCAGACCGCCGATGGTGAAAAGGAACATAAATCCGATCGCAAACAACATAGGAGCGTCCAAACGAACGGATCCCTTATACATCGTCGAAATCCAGTTGAAGAGTTTGATCGCCGTAGGAACTCCTACGAGCATCGTAATGAAGGAGAACAAAACCCCCGCAAACTCCGACTGACCGGACACGAACATATGGTGTCCCCAAACGAGGAAGGAAACCGCCGCAATCGCAAGAGACGAATACGCGATCGCGGTATAACCGAAGATCACCTTTCTGGAAAAAGTCGCCACGAGTTCGGAGATCACTCCCATCGCGGGAAGGATCATGATATAAACCGCAGGGTGGGAATAAAACCAAAAGAAATGCTGAAAGAGAACCGGATCCCCGCCGAGGGTAGGATCGAAAATTCCCACACCGAGAGTTCTTTCCGCAACGAGAAGAAGCAAGGTGATCGCAAGAACCGGAGTCGCCAAAACCTGGATGATGGAAGTCGCATAAAGCGCCCAAACCATCAAAGGAATTCGGTTCATCGTCATTCCGGGAGCTCTCAGTTTATGAGTGGTTACGATGAAGTTCAATCCGGTCAAAATGGAGGAGAATCCCATTACGAACGCTCCCATCACCAGTAAAATCACTCCGTTGGAAACGGAATTGGAGATGGAATACGGAGTGTAAAACGTCCAGCCCGTATCCACTTTTTGGGTAAAAAGGGAGAATGCCGCGATCGCCGCGCCGCTCATGAAGATATACCAGCTCGCGAGGTTCAGTCTCGGAAACGCAACGTCCTTTGCTCCCAATTGAATCGGAAGAATAAAGTTTCCGAAAATCGCGGGAATTCCGGGAACGATCACCATAAACACCATGATAGCGCCGTGATAGGTCATCATTCTATTGTAGATGTCCGGAGTTACGAAACCGAGGGTTTGTCCCGGAGTAAAAAGTTCGATACGAACCAGAAGAGCGAAAATTCCTCCCAAAAGGAAGAACGACATAATCGCAAAGAAATACATGATCCCGATCCGCTTGTGATCGATCGTAGTGAGCCAGGACCAGATTCC
>NZ_NPEF01000347.1 GCF_002811955.1 Leptospira ellisii | reverse complement strand
CCTCTTCGATCACGGGAGTGGTGTTGCTGACTTCCACGACGCGGCCGTCCATCGTATAAGTAATGTTTAATTTTACAGAAATTCCACGCGCAAGACACCGTTTGCCATATTCGTCCGCCATTTTTTCCGAAAATTTCGCCTTAAACGCGGTCATTCCCTTTTCGTAATCCTCCGGATTGCGGATATCCAAGCCCTCGTCCTCGAAAAAGACCCGCTTTTGGTTCGCCTTAACGCCGTTAATGGACATCTCCTTCGTGATCGTATAGAGCATCTCTACGTAACGAGTTTGACCCACTTTGGTGAGGATTTCGGTGATGATACGAAGAACGTATTTCTCGAGTTTGGAGTTCATCCGGGAGGATTGTACCGTGATACGGGAGCGGCTTTGGATGAGATCGCTCAGCTTTTGATCTAAGTCTTGAAAACTTTTTGCCATATTTCTAAAATCCCCGTTTGTTTCCCGGAAGTCGAAATTTCCCTGTCAGTCTCGATGATAAAGGGATTCGATCAATCAAATTCCAGAATTACTATATTCTAAAAATCGGTTGAAACAGGGAAAATCCAAACTCATTCCCGCGGGAGAGGTTCATAAATTTGGAATTTCGTTTTAGCAAAGACCGATCGAATCCTTAACCGTTGTTCGTCGACTTTTTTTCATTCTTTCCGGTTTACGTTCGAATCGGGATCGGTCGAATATTGGATCGTACGAAGTATTTGAATTCTAAACTTTTTAAAGCGAAGAGGAGTGTGGACACCGTGTTTTCATCGGTTCGGATTCCTGAAATCGGAACTGAACGGAAAATAATGGGAATTCGACAGTATCGAAATATCATAAAATTCGAATCTTCTTTCGTTTTGTTTTTTGTTTGTTCCCGTTTTGTCATTTTTTAAAACGAACGATTCCCTATTTATAAGTTCGAGATGATGCCGGGTCGTATGTTCTTGCCTGAATTCGATTTCAAAAAAAATCGGAAAAAATGATTTTTTGACTTGCAATCATTTGTATAGCAATTAAATGAAGGGTATAATTTGTTTAGTATTTGAGGTATGTATGTTAAAGACCCTGAATATCCGCGATTTTGCCCTGATCGAAGAAGTGTGTATCGACTTTCAAAAAGGAATGACTGTGATCACCGGAGAAACAGGGGCCGGAAAATCCTTGATTTTGGATGCGATCTCATCGTTGTTAGGCGGTAAAAGCAGTCCGATGGAAATCAGAACGGGCGCTCCTAAATACGTTTTGGAAGGAGTATTCGATCTCTCCGGGAACGCTTCCGCCCTGGAATGGCTTAAGGAAAAGGGATTTCCGAACGAATCCTCCGAGTTGACCTTACATCGGGAATGTTCCCGGGACGGAAAATCCAGGATTCTCGTCAATCAATCCCTGGCATCCTCGACCACCTTGCGAGGATTAGGCGAGCTTCTCGCGGAAGTGCACAATCAGAATGATCAGATTCTTCTTTTGGATCGGGGAGAACAGTTGGACATCATCGACGTACACGCAGGTTTGATTCCTCTGCGGAACCAAGTCGGAGAATGTTTTCTCACCTACCGGAGTTTGAAAAAACGTCTGGAAGAATTGCGGAAAAACGAGGAGGAAAGGAATCGGCGGATCGAATATCTTACGTTTCAAATCCGGGAGATCAAGGAGGCCGATTTGAAGGACGGCGAGGAGGAAGGGTTGTTCAAGGAAGAACGTCTTTTGGCGCACGGTGAACAATTGGCGGAGAACTTCGAAATCCTTTCCTCTTTTCTGGCGGATTCCGAGTCCGCCATTCTTCCTTCGTTTCCCAGACTTTTGAGCGCTGCGGAAAAAATCAAATCGATCCAACCCGATTTCGGAAAAACCTTGGATTCTTTGCAGGAAACCTATATTCAATTAAAGGAAATCAATTCCTCCGTATTGGATGAAAAGGAGGAGATTTTCTTTTCTCCGGATCGATTGCAATTCGTTCAGTCCCGTTTGGATCTTATCTCCAAACTGAAAAAAAAATACGGTGCCGATGTGACCGAAATTCTGGATTCGAAACGTAAGGCGGAACAGGAACTCGAAGCCATGGAAAAAAATTCCAAAAACAAGGAAGCGATGGAATCGGAAATCGAAAAGATCACCTCTCGACTGGGTTCTTTGTCGATTCAACTTTCCAAGGCCAGACGGGAGTCTCTGATCCGTTTCGAATCCTCGCTGAAGGCGGAGTTGGAACAGCTGGGAATGCAGGGGGCCGCGGTTCAGGTAGTACTCCGTTGGGAGCCGAGTCCGGAAGGAGAGGTTTCCGCTTCCGGAAAAAGTTATATCGTCAACGAATCCGGACTGGATCAGTTGGAATTTTACTTTAGCCCGAACCCGGGAGAAAAACCCAGACCGCTTCGTAAGATCGCTTCCGGCGGGGAAGTTTCCCGCGTGATGCTGGCGATCCGTTCGATTTTGGGAGGACAATCCTCGGCCCGCGTTTTGATTTTCGACGAAATCGATTCCGGGTTGGGAGGAGAGATCGGAATGGATGTGGCCAGAAAATTGCGGAATTTATCCTCGCGTCATCAGCTGATTTTGATCACTCACCTGCAGCAGATCGCGTCCGCCGCAAACGATCATCTCAAAATCAGCAAGTTTGTGGAAGGAGGACGAACCTTTTCCCGCGCAGAATTCTTAAGTTTGGAAGAACGAACTTTGGAACTTGCGCGGATGATTTCGGGTCAGAGGGTTTCAAAAGGCGCTCTCGAACACGCAAAAGAACTGCTGAAAAAACAGGCGGTTTAAACGTACCTCTTTGTTTTCGTAACCGGATTCCCGTTAAAAAGGAGGCACGCAGATTAGAAAACTGTTTGGCAGTAACAAGAGAGTTTTAAACTCTACTTCTGGGAGAATTTTACTCAAATGTTTTTAGCCAAATCCGATTCTCTAATTTCTGCGATTCCTCCGGAATCGGTTCCGATCGTAATCGTTTTAGTATCCATCATCGGTTTTACCATCATCATCGAGAGAATGATTTATTTCTCAAAATGGAAGCCCATTACTCCCGACGACTGGCGCTCGGTAAAGGAATTGTTCCGCCAGCAGAATTGGGATAC
>NZ_NPEF01000346.1 GCF_002811955.1 Leptospira ellisii | reverse complement strand
TGTTGAGCTTCCCGTCCGAAACGCAGGTCACCAAATCGTTTTTCGATTTCGCTTCGAAGGAAAGGGCCATAAGATCCTTTTCCAAACGTTTCATTTTAACGCGCATCTGATTCATCTGTTTCATCGATTCTAACTTATTGCCGAACATCCTAAAAATCCTCTGAGATTGTTTCGATCGAAGACGTAAAACCGCGGATGCGGAAACGTCCGATTCTTCCGTTCAGGTTCCTGGCGGGTAAAAAACGGGCAACTAGAAAAGTCGGCTTAAAACGAAAGCTCCATTCCCAAAGAAGTGAAATACTCCGTATAATATTGGGAATAGGCGGGAAGACGGAACGGTCCCACGTCCGTGTAGATCACTCCCTTGGAAAGGTTGTTGCGGAAGTTCATAAAAAAGATCGCGTTTTGAAATCCGGTTTTGCCCCGGAAACTCGCGGAAAAGGAACGAAGCGGTTCCTCAACTTGATTGATTCCCGCGTTTCTCTGGGACATGAGATTGTAGTAGTTGTTTCCGAAAAAGAGGGAATATCTTCCCGCCGGATCGAGCAACATCGTAAAACCCAAAGTGGTCGCGTCGGATTCAGGAGTGATGTAAAGCCCGTTGTTTTTCGCGGTCGGATCCGCGGTGTAGCTGTAGCGGATATTCAGAATGATCTTCGTAAAATCGATGAACATGGAAAAACGCGCGGCCTCGGGATTGTAATAACCTTTTTCCTTCTCCTTGTTCAATACGGAGGTTTGAAACGAGATCCGTTTTACGGGTTGAATACTCGCCTGCCATTCGATCACCCTTCCTCCCCCGCTCCCCATCGCCTGGTTTCTGAGGATGGGGTTTTGTCCTATGTTCGGATCCAGATTCATCGTCTGCGGATTGGCCGGAGAGGCGGAAAACACTCGATTCGAAGAAAGACTCGAGTTTCCGAACGAACTTCCGGAAACGATTCTGGTGCTTATGAATTCGTTCGGTTTAAACGAAAATCCAGCCATGGAATATCCCTGTTCCTTGTGATCGGAAGTGTAAGGGAGCGCATTCCCCGTTTTCAGGATCGCCTCCACTCCGGGAACGAGAGTGTAGCTGAGTTCAAGAGCGTCTAACGTGGATTGGTTGACCCCCGTTTTATCCCCGCTGCCGAAAGGATCCGATCTACGTCCTTTCAGCGTCGGAGTCGGATCGGCGAACGGTTGTAGGGGACGGATCGAGGAAGCCACCTGAAGATTGCCCTGTCTGCCCCCCAAAAAATTCGAACCGGTCCACGTTTGGTTCGAATCGTTCCAAAGAAAATCGGGCGTCGCGTGCGTCGTGTGTCTGAAGGAGAAGGGATTTCCGTTTCCGATTCCCGTTCGAAGGAAGGAGAATTCCCGATCCTCTTTGATTCCGGAATCCGGACCGAGTTCCTCGGATAAGACCGATTTGCTGCGGGAGGTCCAAACCGAGAAAGTCTGCAAGTCCTTGGGGGCGTCTTCCCCTTTGTGTTGTGTCGGAGTGGGATTCTGATTTTTTTCCGTTTTATGATACGGGGAAGTTTCCGGAATCGCGAACGGATCCGGCTCCTTGACCTGAGCGAGAGAGATCAGCACGCCTAGACCCGCCGCGGAGATTCCGCTGATCAATAGGGATGATTGGATGTTGAGCGCTCCGATCAATCTCATAGTTGTACTATCGGCATTCCGAAACAAAAGAAACTTTCGTAAAGGGTGACTAAAAACCGGATTCGGGAAAACGGTTTCCCGGAATCACGAAAGCGTCGTAAAACGATCCGCAAAGAACCGGAGTTTTTCCGAACGATCACGGAAACAGAATGGAGCCAAGAAGACTATAATAATGCGAAACTAAAAGTTCTGATTCCTTCTTTCCAGTTTCAAAATCGGCTTTTGTACCGAAAAGAAATTTTTTGACTAAATTCTGTCTCATTCGAGGGACGTGCCCGTTTTTACTCGTTTTCTTCTTCTTTTTTGCGGTCGATTCTTTCCTCAATTAAATGGAACAAACTACCGATCGGATATTTTCCGTTTTTGCCAAATTTTCCGGCGGGAATTCCGAAAACTTCCGGAATCAGCTCTTCGACGTGGGAACAAGTATACACTTGGAATTTTCCCTTGTCCATCGCCTTTCGGATCGGAGCCGGAAGATTGAGATCCCTAAGATTGGCGGTGGGAATAAAAACCTTGTATTTATCCCCGGGGTTTCCCGCGATTCGAATCACTTCGTACCAAGCCGCAATTTTGGTGTTCACCGAACCGACCGGAAGAATTTCTCCGTATTGTGACAATGCTCCGGTCACGGCTATGTTACACGGAATTTCCAAACCGGACAAAGCCGAAAGGATCGCGAGCAATTCCGCGCAACTCGCCGAATCCCCGTCTATGGGGGAATAATTCTGTTCGAATAGGATCGAAGCGTCGAGACCGAAGGATTGTATGTGCGAGAACATTCCTTTAATATAAGATTGTAATATAAAAACTCCCTTATCATGTAGATCTCCGGAAAGGTTCACTTCCCTTTCGATGTTGATGAAATTCCCCGAGCCGAGAGCGACCCGCGCCGAAACCTGATTCACCTGACCGAAATCGGAAAGGGAGGAGTGAAGCAGAATCACGGAGAGACCGTTGATTCTCCCCGTTTTTTTTCCTTTGAGTTGAATCGCGGTCAGACCTTCCCGTACGCTTTCCAGATATCTGCGTTTGTGGACCGCGACCCGTTTTTCGATCAGGTCCGGAGCGGATTCCACTTGCGCGCGAGAGATCGTCTTCTTCCCTTTTTTAAAAAGAACCAGGAGTTCTCCGACGAAGGTTCTGAGCTCCGCGAACGAAAGCGAAAGTTTCGTTTTGCTGTCGTTCCAGCGAAGCGCGATTTCGAGTAACGCGTCCACGGCGGAGGAGTCGAAGACGGGATAACCCGGTTTTTCCCAGGAGTGGATCAGTCCTCCGAAAAGTTGGAGATTCTTTTGGCTTTTCATCACCGCTTCGTACGGAAGATGGATCTTAAACGAAAAGTTATCGTAAAAATCGGGATCGACTCCCGAGATAAAATCCACCTCCCCTTCCTCTCCCGCAAGGATCAGACGAAAGCGCGTGTTGACCGAAG
>NZ_NPEF01000345.1 GCF_002811955.1 Leptospira ellisii | reverse complement strand
TTTTTTTCTCACTTCCTCCTCCAGGTTTTTACGGGTCGCGAACAGAAATCTGCAACTGGGATTTAGGATCGAATCCGAACCCATAGGCGAAAACCGATTTGTTTCGAGAAGGTTCGAAAGTTCGATTTGAAAATACGAAGGTACGTCTCCGATCTCGTCGAAAAAAAGGGTACCCTCGGAAGCCTCGACCAGACGGCCCGTCCGATCCGAAAGCGTTTCCGGAAAGGCGTCCTTGGTATGACCGAAAATCTCCGATCCCCAAAACTCGGAGGGAACGCTCGCACACGCCACGACCACGAACGGGGAGGAATTTTCTGCCCCGTGTAGAAATCGCGCGATCGATTCCCTTCCGGTTCCGTTTTCTCCGATCAACAAAACCGGCGACTTGAAAAACTTCGCGCGTTCCGCCTCCTCAAGAACGCGAAACATGGAAACGCTTTTGTAGATCAAAATCCGATTTCCCAATTCCGTCTTTTTCACCCTCGATGTGAGAACCTCCGAAAGATTTTGGATTTCGGAGAATACTTCGGGCATTTGTTGTTTAGCTTTTTCTAATACAGATAATATCTCCTTAAACGAAAAACGGAACGAATCCACCTCTCGTTTCCCTTTCCAGGAACCCTCGAAGTGAGAATCCTCTTTCGGGGTGAATTTTTCGATGTCTTCCTTGAGGTGACGCAAAGGAAGGATCAGACTCGTCCGGTATAAAAAAGGAAGGATCAACATACATCCCGCGACGGAAACCAAATACCAGATCGACACGAATCGCGCCCCTTCGTCCGCTTTTTTGCGGAAACGGGAATACGGAAAAACCTTCCAAACGACCCGCTTACCTTCGTTTCTCGCGAATCCGAAAAGAGGAACGGATTGGAATTCGAAAAAAACGAACCTTCCGTCCCTGTATCCGCGCGCGATCGCGGTCGTCAAAAGGACCGAATTCGATTTAAATTCCTCTAATACGAAATGCGAAGCAGAAACGATCTTTTCGTCGGGAGAGGAGAGAGGCGCGGAAGGTTCCGATTCCAACTGGGTTCGAAAGGAATCCAGGCTCTTTTCCTGATAAGCCCTCGCCGGAACTCCCAAAAACAAAAGACAAAAGACCAATGTAACGCCCGTTAGTCGGGGAGTAAATCCCGTCCTTCCGGCGGGCGAAAGCGAATATATCAGGACGTACGCGGAAAAGACGAGAAGCAGCGCAACGTTCATCCACTCGGCCAAAGCGGAGTTTGCGACCCAAAATTTATTTCCTATTAAGAATATAAAATTTAATCCGACTTCGAAAAATGTGATCGTCGTAAGCTGGAAATTGATCCTAAACCCGACATTCTCCCTCCAGACGCGCTTTAATCCGCTCCAACCTTGCGCCTTAATTCCCTCTTTTTTGCGGATCGCCGATAGTTTGCGAACGCCTACGATGAGACTTCCCAGATAACCGAACAAGGATAGGACCGGGACCGAAAAGGAAAAATAAACCGGACCGTACGTATGAATCGAAGGAAGCCATTTTCTTCCTCCTTGAAACCAAAACAAAGTCTCGGCTACGGCGATGATCGCAGCCGCGAAAAAAATCCAAGCGGCGCGTTTGGATTCCTTCTCGAAAACGGTTTCGAAAAAATGATAGGATAACTGAAGACGTGCGGCGGAAGCCAAACAGATCGCCGAAGCGAGAATCCAGAGATAAATTCCGGATTCGGAAACGACGCTATATCCCAAAAAATATCCCAAATTGAAAAGGAAGAGAAAACTGAAATACGCACCGAGCCAAAAGGTCGACTTATCCCTGGTTTCACGCAACCAAAGATGAGCCGCGATAGAAAGACACAGTAATGTGGGAGCGAGCCTCCCCACGGAATGAATCGTGAGTTCGAGCATGAATCTATCCCGACAAAATGAAGGACGCCGTACGTTTTGCAAATGGAAAACTTTTTTACCGTTTCGTAAATTCCGATTCCATTTAAAGTTTTTTTGTTTAAAGAGAAGTTCCGGCTTTCATTCCTATGTAGAGAAAATGAATCAGATCCTTGGTGATTTTTCTCGCCTTCTTAAGATCGACGGAACGGAACATCACCTGCTTCCCGGCCAATAGAACAGCGATGCCGTGAACCATGGTCCAAGCGGACGTGGCGGACGTTAACACGTCTTCCGTACTGAGTACGCCCGCACGCTGACAGTCCCGTATGATTTCGACTATGATCCGGAATGAATCGTCCTCCGTTTTGACCAAGGACTTGTATTTGGAATGACTTTCGATCTGATTTCCGTACATGATCCGGAACAGATCGGGAAACTCGAGAGCGAATTCCACATAACATACGCCCGATTCCCGGAACAGAAGGAGCGGTTTTTTTCTATACTTGGATTGGAGTTTTCGCTGACGATCGGAAAGCAGTTTAAAACCTTCCTCCGCGATATCCGCGTATAAAGCCTCCAGATCCTCGTAGTGTCTGTAAGGTGCGGACTGACTGACTCCCGCGATGGCCGCGGCTTTGCGCAGGCTCAGGGCCTTATAACCCTCTTCCTTAAGAATCCGCAGGGACGCGTCCAAAAGGGCTCGTTTCAGATCGCCGTGATGATATGAATTTTTTTCCGGAGCATTTTTCATGTTGACGTTTATCACATAAAAGTTTCCAGTTATTACATATATGTAATAACTGTTCACATTAATGTATCCGGGAGGATTTTTGTCAATGAATATCGATCAAGTAGGGAACGAATACGACGTAATATTTATAGGTTCGGGAATGGGGAGCTTGTGTACCGCAAGCCTTCTCGCGCAGTCTTACGGGAAAAAGATCCTGATATTGGAAAAACACTTTCAACCCGGCGGATTCACACACGAATTCCAGCGGAAACAAGGCAAGTATCATTGGGATGTCGGAATACACTACGTGGGCGATATGCAGGAGGAAGGTCTTTGCAGAAAAATTTCCGATAAGATCACTAGAAAAAAAGTGGAATGGAAGCGCATGCCGGAACCTTTCGAAAGACTGATTTTTCCCTCCGGCGCGTTCGACATCTACGGAAGTCCCGAAAAGTTTCAGCAAGATCTCAAGAAAAAATTTCCTGAGGAACAGGAAGCGATCGAACGTTATTTCCGGGATATCAAAA
>NZ_NPEF01000344.1 GCF_002811955.1 Leptospira ellisii | reverse complement strand
TTTACGTTGAACGTATATCTCGGCGAAACGGAGGCGGCGTATTCCGTCCTTAAGGAAAACGGATACAGAACGTTGTCCCTGGCCCAATCCACCATTCCTTTCGAGGAATCCAGATGACAGGCGGAAACTCCTCCGTCTAACACGGCTAAGGTGGATATCCCTGAATACGCGAACAGATTCAGAACCTCCTCCTCCTTTTTGAGTTGAGCGCTCAAAGTCTGTATCTTTCTCCAATTTTCCAATTGTTCCGCGAATATTCCCAGATGTCCGAACGGAGTGAATTTTATTTTAATTGAATATTCTAAAATTTGAACGTAAAATTCCTCGTTTACCTTTCTGTTCCATTTCCAGGAGCCGCCGCCTTTGTCCGAACGAACGTATTCTCCGTGGGCGTTTTTCCAAAGAGCCGGTTTCGTTTCCGGCCAGGCGGATACGGGGGAAGGGCGTATGATCGTATACGGTCCGATCTGTTCCAGCTTTCTGAAATTTCCGGAGTCGATCAGAGCGTAGGTTCCTTCGGACGTTTCAGCTTCTTTCGCAATTTTCATAGATGTGCACCTTAAAATAATTTCCTTCCGGAAAATTCTTCCGGACCGGATGATCCGGCTCCGGCTGCAGCTTGTGGAACGTCTCGCAGTTCCATCCCCGGTTTTTCAGGATCGTTCGGGCCAAGGATTCCAATTCGTCCGAACGGATTCTTCCCGAACAAGAACAAAGGACGATCGTTCCTCCGTTTTGGAGGGAGTCGAGACAACTTCCGAACAGATACGCATACGATTTCAACGCGTTCTTTTTGGATTTCGCATCGGGTGTGAGATTGGGAGGGTCGATTACGATCAGATCGAACTTCGTTCCGGATAAGATCCCGTCCAACTCCTGAAATACGTTCTTTTGTAGGTATCTATGTCTGCATCCGCTTCCGTCCTTTTTGAGGCTGAGGACGCGTTGGAAGGAATCGAGCGCTTCCTTGGAGGCATCCACGGATAACACCGATTTGGCGCCCGCGCGATCCATACAGATCGAAGTCAGTCCCGTATGCGAAAATAGATGAAGACAATCCTTTCCGGCGCTCAATTTTTTATTTTCGAGTAGGAATTTTCTTAAATTTCTGAGGTCCAGAAAAATTCCGCCCTTTTGTCCGGGAAGTTCCACGGGAAAATGCACGTCGTTCCATCGGACGGTTTCCCTGATTTTCGGAAAGTCGCGATTCGACTCCGATCCTTTTTCGTTCGGCTGCGGCGCCGAGCGGACGTTCGTCCGTTCGGGAGAGGCGGTCGCACCCCGCCAATATCTAGGTCGGGCCGGTTTTCGTTTCGTTCCGATTTTATCCTCTCCCGTCTTTTCGGGAGGATCGAATAGGATCCGTTTCGGTTGCGGTTCTTTTAATTTAGGATTTTTGCATATTTCATATAGGTTCCGGACGATCCATCTTCCGTACGACATCAGCGACGAGGAATAGATCCGCACTACCCAAATCCGTCCGATCCGATCGACCGTTATTCCCGGAAAAAAATCGTTTTCTCCGTGGATAAGCCGATAGGCGTTCGTGGTTTCGCGGAGCGAATTTCTTCGGGCGAGGGCGGATATCAGATTCTCCCGGATTTTCGTTGCGGAGAATTCGGGCAGAAATTGGATCACACGGATCCGGATCATTCCCGTATCGGAATAGATTCCGGTCGCGATCGGTTTGTTGTCCGTGGAATACAAGGTCAACCGTTGTCCGTTGACGAAGGGCTCGACCGCGGTGGAAAGATTCCCGGAATAGATCCAAGGATGTCTGCGTTGAACGGATTGTTCCCCCTTCCGGTTTAGTTGATAACGTCGGGACCGGAAGCGGGAAGGGAAGGCGGAGTTCAGGCTTTTTTCTTGGCCTCTTTGTAGGAAACCTCCGTCGATCCGGTATAGATCTGTCTCGGACGTCCGATTTTCATATCGGGCGATTCGATCATCTCCTTCCATTGTGCGATCCAACCGGGAAGACGTCCCATCGCGAACATCACGGTGAACATGTTCACCGGAATTCCGAGCGCACGGTAGATGATGCCGGAGTAGAAGTCCACGTTCGGATACAGTTTTCTTTCCACGAAATAAGGATCGTGAAGGGCCGCTTCCTCGAGTTCTTTAGCGATGTCTAATAGAGGATCCTGAACGCCTAGTCGCTTTAACACGGAGTCGCACGCCTTTTTGATGATCTTGGCGCGTGGATCGAAATTCTTATACACTCTGTGACCGAATCCGGAAAGACGAAAGGAATCGTTTTTGTCCTTCGCTTTTTCAACGATCTTCTTCACCGGAAGTCCGCTGGCCTGGATTTCCTGCAGCATTTCGAGAACTTCCTGGTTGGCTCCTCCGTGTCTCGGTCCCCAGAGCGCGCAGATTCCCGCGGAGATCGCTCCGTAAAGATTCGCAAGGGAGGATCCCACCAAACGCACCGTAGACGTGGAACAGTTTTGTTCGTGATCCGCGTGCAGGATCAAAAGGAGATTGAGCGCTTTTACGATTTCTGGATCGACCTTGTATTCCTCGCTCGGCACGGAGAACATCATGTTCATGAAGTTCGCGCAGTAGTCGAGGCTGTTGAGGGGATGGATCGTGGGTTGTCCGATGGATTTTTTATAAGCGAAGGCGGCGATCGTAGGAAACTTGGCGAGCAGACGGATCATGGAGATATGTCTGTGTTCCGCATTTTCGGGATCGTAGGAATCCTGATAATACGTGGAAAGGGATCCGATCATCGAAGACATGATCGCCATCGGATGTCCGTCTTTCGGAAATCCGTTGTAAAGACGTTTGAGATCCTCGTGGATCAGGGTGTGCATCGTCAGTTCTTCGTTCCAGTTTTTGAGTTCCGCGTCGGAGGGAAGTTTTCCGTAGATGAGGAGGTAGGCTACTTCGGTAAAGGTGGAATGTTCCGCGAGTTGTTCGATGGGGATTCCGCGGTAGCGTAGGATTCCGAGTTCTCCGTCCAGGAAGGTAACCGCGCTCGTGCAGGCTCCGGTATTCAGATATCCGTTGTCGAGTGTGACGTATCCGGTCTGCTCGCCAAGTTTCCTACGATCGCCGCCTTCGCTTATAAAAAATCCATCGGACAACCCACGATCCATCCCC
>NZ_NPEF01000343.1:325-3115 GCF_002811955.1 Leptospira ellisii | reverse complement strand
CCCCTTTCCGGAATTGCCTTTCCTTGTTTTCGAAACCAACTTTTCGCAAATTTCTCGTTGGAACGCGCGGTGATAAGTGCAAAAAGTTTTCGGTTAGAAAGGACCAAAGGAAAGAGTCTGTGAGAACATCTTGGATGATAGCCTGGCTTTTGTTCATCCGTGAGAAGTTTAAAGACTCCGGCCTTTGCAAGGATTGGGTCCGTAGTATATATTTCGTCTTCGTGAGGTTTACAGACTTCTGCGGTCGTCTTGTGGCCGGGAACCGTATAAAGAACGATTCCAGCGCGTAATCCTTCTTCCATCGCGGCTATAACTTGGCTGTCTGTAATTCTGGATCGGGATACCAGTTCCGCGTAAGAATCTAAACGGAAGTGAATCGGATTTCCGTTCTTGTCCAAAATCTGAATGTATTTCTTTTCTAAAAGTTTTGAATTGAGCCTTTCCAGTTCTTTAAACTTTTTCTTTCCGAGCTTTTTTAAAAAATATTCCCGCGCCTCCGCGTCCTTTGTAGAAAAGATTTTTGTCGTCTGACTTTTTGAACCATCCACTTTCGAAAATAGTTCGAGGACATTTTTTCGCGCGCCGGTCGGTGTCCCCGATTTTAAAAGACCCTTTGCAACCGCTTTTGAAAGATCAGATTCGGAGAGTATTCCTTGTTTCGAAAGTTTGAAATAAGTTTTGAACATCGCTTTGGATTGTTTGATTGCGATTCTAAAATCCATCGCGGCGTCCCGAATTAAAACGGGAAGAGCTTTAGAATCGATCGGTATTTGAGAAACGTTGAAACCGGATTCCAATATCAAACTTTCCGTGATGCTTCTTCCGTATGCGTAGGATTGCGATAACGCCTGACCGATAGTAACGTAAACTGTATTTAGGGTTTGGTCATAGAGCGCGAGAATGTTTTTGTATCTCTTCTCGATATAGGAAAGATACTCCGCTTGATCGGTCCCGATGGAAGCGAAATGATTTCTTGTTCGTTGAACGTAATCCCCGATCGCCGTATCGAGTTCCCGAGATATTTGAGAAAGTTGTTCTAAAAAAGTTTCAACCTGCCTTTCGCTCATTTCCCGTAGAAGATCGTCGTGGAGATTCATTTCAGTAAAACCCTACTCCCGGACTTCCGCGAAAGAGCTTCCCACTTGTTCTGCTTCCTTCTTTTTTTACGAAATCAAATACGCTTTCGGGAATGTCTTTTACCGTTCCGTTTTTATAGGTATAGGATTGGTCGGAAATCGTGTAAGATTGAATTCCGTTGGCTCGATTCTCGTCGTGTTTATTCGAAGGAATTTTGAATAACTCCAAAGCAAATACGATCTGTGCTTTTTTAAGCGAGTCTTCGGAAACTTGATCGTAGTCGAAGCAAGTTGAATTTTGCAGTTTTAAAAATGCGGTGTGAAGAGCTTCCCGCTTCTTTTGAATCAGTTTTGAAAGAACTTCTACTTTGTTTTCCGGTATCCGGCGAAACCGGATCGGTTCTGGAATTTCATATTCGATGTTTGTTATTTTTGCATTCGTATCATCGGTAACGGATACGACTTTCACGAGTTGGGATTCTAAGTCCAAAGTCTCACCCGGAACCAAAGGAGAATTTACGACAAACTCAGTTCCGAATCCGAATAGGTTCTCCGAAACGGCCCGAACCGTTCCCGATTGAAAATAATCGTTTCTTTCAGCATCCCTCCAGAGATTTCCTCCGGAGAAATACTGCAAGAAGTCATCGGACTCTTTCAATGTGACAAGCCCGATCTTCAATTTTAAACGACCTCCTCCCCTTCTGGAATTTGATTCTTTTTGTTCGAATCTTTTGTTTCTGGGACTTTGAAATCTGGATGTTGCCTTAGCGCTTCGAGCTGTGTTGCATCCGCTAAGAGTTCTACCTCTTTCCCATCCGGGAGATTCTTAAAGACTTTGATTAAATTTTGTTTCATTTCGGTTATGCCGCCGCCGCGAGGACTCGTCCGATTCGTTTTTGATTGATGACTTCTCCACCATACAAAATGTCATTTTGCACTTTGACCCTAAGTCCATCCGACCAAACGGAAACCCGAACCGGAAGACCCGCGAGCATCGCTACCACGGATCGAACTCCCGTTCCTTCCGGCATTGCTTTGTACGCTCTTGCACCGAAAGCAATCGCAGACGGCGCAAAGGCGATCATGGATCTGGAAGGAATCACCGTGATTACGGCGTCGTCGGGAACTGCGTTTCGTAGCGGAGTATCAAAGTAAATCCTTGTCGTTACTCCGAGAGTTTTTTCAGTTCGTAACACTGTGTGAAATGGACTTCCGGTTTCTCCGGCGACTGTGAAAACATCTCCTGGACGAATCGGTTTCAAAGCATCGTTAAACGCATCGACAACCATATCGGCATCACCGGCCGCGTAACCCCCGGAGTGATTTACAGCACCCGCGATGTCTGTCGGAGTATATCCTTCGATCGCGTGGTTTTCGGATATGTTAAACCCGAGTGCGCGAGTGATCTTTCCGTCTCTGAGTGCGCTGGTATCACCGGATTCGTTCGCTTTGAAAAATTCGGGGATGGAAAGAAGAGATCCGTAATCGTCCGGCGCGCATACAAGTTGTTTCTCACCGCTCACTTTGTTATTTGATAACAAAGTTCGAAGTTTCACCATCTTGTCTTTATCCACTCCACTTCTTGCATCGATGATATTGTTCGTCTTCAAAGCAAGGTTATAGATGAACTTGTTTACCGTTGAGTAGAGAGAAAGAGCCATTGGTTGCGCGTATTTCTCGATCAAGTCATACGGCGAGAGAGATAGCTCCGTGG
>NZ_NPEF01000343.1:0-241 GCF_002811955.1 Leptospira ellisii | reverse complement strand
TCTTTTTCGATTCCGTAAGTTCGACTTTCTTCGCTTCTTGGTGAACGTCCGTTGCGTCTGGATCTTCGTTCGGATCGTAATCGTCTGCGTCGCCGAAATCGGGCGTAATCGGGACAGTGACTTTATCACCGACTTCCGCGAGCTTTTGTTCAATGGATCTGGAAACTTGATTCTGTAAATTTAAAACTCCCGAGTCGAGGGCGTCCCACCCATCGAACCAAAATTCGGGGTACAAAACATC
>NZ_NPEF01000342.1 GCF_002811955.1 Leptospira ellisii | reverse complement strand
CCTGAAGAAGATCGTTCTTCTTGTGGAAGACCGGAAATTTTTTTCCCACGGCGGAATCAATTATTTCTCCATTCTCCGGGCGATTTTCGTAAACATCACCAGTTTCCGTTTTAAACAGGGCGCCTCCACGATCACGCAACAGCTTGCAAGAATCCTGTTGGACGACCGTGAAAAAAGCATCGTCCGCAAGATCAAGGAGGCTCAGCTCGCATTCGCATTGGAATATACGTATGAGAAAAAGCAAATATTCTTATATTATCTGAATAACGTATACTTGGGGCACGGTGCGTTCGGTTTTGCGAGCGCCGCAGAATTTTATTTCAAAAAAACTCCGGCGGAACTGACTACGGAGGAGATGATCGTTCTAGCTTCCCTGGCTTCCGCTCCCAACCGTTTTTCACCTTTGAAAAATCCGGACTTATCCAGACAAAGGGTGAACGCGATCGTTCATTCCTTTCGAGAAGACGCCATTCTTAGGGAGAACCCGAAATCCAAACTGGACGAATTGTATCTCGCGTTTCATATGCGTTCTCCCGGAGAAACGGTTTTCGGGAATAGAAGGGATCATTCCCCGTACGTCACCGAACACGTGCGTAAATTCCTTAATTCGCTTTATCCGGATTCCAACATATACGAAACCGGAGGGTTTTCGATTTATACCACGGTTTCCGAACCGGTTCAGGCGGAACTTCAGAAAATCGTAAAGTCGTACGTGGACAACGTCCAAAAGAACGGTCTCGTTCGGAAAACGAAACTTACGGACAATAAGAACTCCAGCGAGACCGCGGTTTTCAGAAGATACGTTCAGGATATCTCCCCCGCTTTGGAGCTTTTTATCGACACCGATTCCTTTTACGGAGCGGGCGAGGCCGGGTTACAGGCCGCGTTAGTCGCCGTTGATCCTGCCACCGGAGAAATTCTCCTTATGCACGGAGGCTCGGAATTTAAGGCGGACAATCAGCTGGACAGAACGACCGCGATGAAACGTCAGACAGGATCCTCCATCAAACCGATTCTTTACTCGGCGGCTATTGAAACGGGGTTGATCACCGCGTCCTCGAGAATTTTGGACGCACCTTTGATCTACAGAAATACTACCGGAAACTGGGCGCCGGAAAACATCGGAAATCAATACGACGGAGATATCAGCGTCCGCGTAGCGCTCGCCAAATCCAAAAATACGGCCGCGGTTCAGATCGCCGAAAAACTAGGAATTTCAAAAATTCAAGAATTTTTTTCCAAATACTTCTTTCCCGATTCCAAAGTGCTTCAATCCAGATTCAGAGGGGATCTTTCCCTCGCATTGGGTTCTTTGGAGATATCTCCTTTGGAAATGGCGGCGGCCTATTCCGCGTTCGCAAACGACGGAACGATCCGCCGTCCGTATCTGATCCAAAAGATCATCGATCGAAGCGGAAAGGTGATCTACGAAAACAAACAGACCGACGAATTCGGTCTGAAGGTTCCGCAGGAGCGGAAGGTTTTGTCCTCTCAGGTGACGGAAGTGATGATCGATCTTCTTCATGGAAGCGCCAATTCGGCGGGAGTCAGAAACACCGGATATAGGGGAGAGGTTGCGGGTAAAACCGGAACCACGAACGACAACAGGGACAACTGGTTCGTCGGAGTTCGGCCCGGATTATCGATGGCGATTTGGTTGGGATACGACGACCCTAGTTACGGTCTGGGTTCCTCCGCGTTAGGCGGAACTGTGGCGGCCCCGCTTTGGGGATCGGTGGCGAAACTTTTCGAATCGGTGGAGGATTCGGAGGACCTAAAAAAGAGGTATCCGTTTTCCGAACGCGCCGTCACCGCCCCCGTATGCGAGGAATCCGGAAAAACTCCCGGACCTTCGTGTAAACACGTCAGGAAAGAACTTTTCAAAAGCGGCACCACGCCGACCGAAATCTGCCCTCTCAATCACGGCGCCGACGCGAAACGGGAAGTTCTGAGAAATGTGTTCTAAAGTATTTTCTTTTATTACGATATTCTTAATTTTTTCCCTCGGACTCCACTCCGTTTCCTACGAGGACGCCTACTCGATGGAAAAGGAGGATCCCCTTTTTTCCGTTCCGTTGTACGAGGAACTGCTTAAGACCTCGCAAAAGGCGGACATACGCAAGACCGCCTCGTCCCGTTTGTTTTTCTTATATGAGAAATATCGCAAGTATATTCCGGCGATCCTGATCATGAGTCGGTCCGGAAAAATCACCGATAAAAAAGGACGCTATCCTTCGATCGTTTCGGAATTGGCCGGCGGGTTGGGAGTAAGTTCTTCCGCACTCGTGTCCGTGATCGGAGGATGTAGCAGACCTATTCCCGATCCGGATCCTTATCTTCAGGAAAACGTCGCTTCGACCGCTGCTGTTGCGCCCGACGGAGAAGAGACGGCCGCGGCCGATACGCCGGAAAACTCCGGTAAGGCGGAGCCGAATACGGTTCCTTATCTGTTCCGCGTCCTATCCAAAAAGGAAAACGCTCCCTTATATAAGGCGTGTTATGCGGTAAAAATCAAAACGGGAGACTACGACGGGTGGGAAAAAATCCATGCTTTCGGAGAAGCGAAAAAAGTTCTCGGTCCCGAGATCTCTCTCGCTTTGCGGATCAGTTTTACGCTTCATTCGGGAAGGGGAAGCGCATACAAACGGATCTATTCCGGCGGTAAGTTGAAATCGTTAAGCGAAGAGGGAAAATCGGATCTTCTTTATCTTTACGGAAAGTTCCTTAGAAATCTGGGAAAGTCCGATTCTGCGGCGCGTTATTTTTGGATGAGCGGCTCGTACGCCTCTCAAGAACGTGCAAAAATCGAAACCGCCAAAACGCTTCTCATAAGCGGAAGAAAACAGGAAGCATGCTCTTATCTTTCCAAAGGTTTTTCTCCGGGAGACGAATCGGAGGAGCTTTTACATAGGATCTGCTTTAAGAATTTCGAAAATGAACGTCCTAGTTCGGATCTCTTGAAGGCGGTGCGGATCCTGAATTCCGATTCCTCCGACCCCGTTTACGAATACGTTCTCGGAAAGGGTTCCGCCTCCAAAACGGAGGAACCCGATCAGGAAGATTCCTCCGATTCGGATTCACGTTATGCGAAATTGATCGACGAATCTCTATTTGCGGGGGAGAAAAATCCGACCCCG
>NZ_NPEF01000341.1 GCF_002811955.1 Leptospira ellisii | reverse complement strand
TCTATCCTTATCCTGAAGAATTGCTCTTTCAGAATCTGTTCTCTTATTTTCAAACTTAAACCAGACATATGTATTCTCACTTGTAGTTACCGGTTTTGGATTAAACGGTTCATAAACATAACCAGCACAAGAAATTAATAAAATACAAATTCCAAAAAATATTATTAAGATTACTTTCATTTACAATGCCCCGCAATATTGCTTCGCTTGATTGGCTCCGAATAACCCGGCTTTAATTATCAATCCCACCGGAACAGGAGATCCAAAACTCTCTGCTGCGTATCCGACCATATCAATACCAGCGCTTTGAAAGTCTCCTTTTAACAATGAAAACAAAGTCAATTCATAACTGATCAAGTTTATAACTGATGTGCCATGAGATGTAAATAGAGAAGTGTTTAGCGTATTCCATGCTTTCATTAAACCTGAATTCGCTTCTAATAATCCGTACAATCTTGCGAATCCCAAAGCACCATTAGCCATTGCGCCGATTGTAAACCGAGAAAAGTAACTCCAGCCCCATAACAAGCTCCAATTCTCGCACTCTTCTCATCCCAATGAATGTTATTCCAACTCGATTTAGAATAACCACCGATGAGATATGCCTGCGCAGTAAACGGAGTCAAAACATGACCCAGCGCAAATGCTGCGGTCGCAGCTGCAGAAGCCACAATCGGCATACCGATCGCAATCGCAATGGTAACAGGAATCGCAGCCATACCAATCACGGTATAAACAAGGGTTGTCCCAGCCAAAGCAGCTAACGTCAACATCCCCAAACCAGTCGCTCCCAACTGCAACAAACCAAACGTAGCAGCTCCCAAACCAATCCCTGCAAGGCCAAGGGCGGTCGCTCCTGCCGTACTCGTTGTCATCAACGCAACAGAAGTCGCAAAACCCGTTGTCGCTACAGCAGCTGCTCCAACAACCGCCAACGAGGTCGCTGCAAACGTCGTACCCAGATAACTCGCAAGACCCAAAACCGCAACTCCGATACCGATCGCTCCAATCGCAGCGGCGGCTGCAATCATCGACACCGTATTGAAAACATACACCGCAGTCAAGATGGCTGCAGCCGCAATCACTACCGCAGCAACAGCAGCAGCTCCGATCGCAGGCAACGTGAACATCGGAAAGGAAATCGCCGCAATCGCTCCCCAGCTCACGCTGTGACCGCTCGGATCCGTATGATTCACCGGGTTCCCTTCCGTATACATATACAAATCCTGGGAATTCGGTCTGCTTGTATCAAGGATACTGTCCGCCTGCGTAAACCTACCAATCTGTGGATCATAGTATCTTGCTTTGTAGTAATACAAACCACTCTCTCTGTCTTCTTCTTGACCCGTGTATTTGTATCGAAATACATCCGGACCTCCTGAGTCACTTCGGTGAATCTCGCCATACGGTTTGTACGCCACTCGTGACACTCCGCCCCATTCGCCTCCGCCGATTCTGTTCCCTTGACCGTCCAACGCCATCGTCACGGAGCCCAAGTGGTCATTGATGAAAAAAAGAAATCCAGTAATCGGTGTTCCCGGATTCGGAACTCCGCTTCCAGGGCTCGCCGGTGTTCCGATGATACTCGGTGTTCCCGGGGGAAGCAACAACGGTGCCATCGCCCAAGGCGCGTCCCCCTCTCCTCTCGGTAGAAAACCGTTGCAGTTTGTGACGAGGGTCAGCATGGCGGATAACGTCATGGGCGTTCCCGCTACGCGGGCCGGGCTCTCCGCTTCGGTCAAGTTATTGGAGTATCTCATTCTGAGTCGTCGCTTTTTCTAAAGTGCAATAACTTGACCACGCATCGATCCCTTACGCGGATCCTTTATTGTGGCTTCGAAAGTTCATTCCTTATATATGCACTTATCTGCATGTATTTTTAATTTAGTTTCTTTAACTTGTAGATTGATTTTAATGTGATCTTCATCATCTAGAATTTCTTCGAAATTTATATAAACGGATTGTTGACTTTCAATTTTTATTTTTTTTCTGGCATAACCCGTTTGACCAATTCTTCTCAATTCGATATCGAGAAAATATTCTCCTATTGGCAACGGAATGTAGTAATCACATCCTTCTGTAAAATAAACGTATTGACTTCTGTTTCCAATTCTCATTGGCAATGGCAGATCGTCAGGATTTTCATAAAAATTCTTCCAATACTCATTTTCAGGATTTAAGTCATAAAAAGGAGACAAATATGTATCCCCGTATCTTAATTCAGATTTCAAGATAAAGTTATAAATTTTTTTGTTTAGCTTATTTCTATTAAAATTAAATATTAAGAATGAATTATTAGATTCATCAATAGGAACTTTATTTATTCTATAAGGAATATAATAGGAACAATTTAAAATTATTAACAAATTCAATGCTAAAATATATACAGATTTCATTACTTGACTCCTTGACAAAAACCGTCTGTAGCCTCTGCATATTTTAAACCTAATCCAATAGGAATATCTTTTCCCCAAATCTGATTGATCGAAAAAGCTATTAAATCCGCACCCACACTTTTCCAATCACCCTTAATAACGCTCATTAACGTTCCTGCATACGATGCAAACTGTACGACTTTTGCCACTTGAGGGTATAGTATAATTAGGCTTCCATATCCCATATAAATAGGTCCAACAATTGCTCCACCAAAACTGACAGCCGCGCCGTAACAGCCTCCTAACCGCGCACTCTTTTCATCCCAATGAATATTATTGAAACTCGATTTGGAGTAACCCCCGGCGACATATCCCTGCAACGCATAGGGAGATAAAAACGAGCCCAAAGCTGTAAATGCCATATAACCAGCAGAAGCCACAATCGGCATACCGATCGCAATCGCAATGGTAACAGGAATCGCAGCCATACCAATCACGGTATAAACAAGGGTTGTCCCAGCCAAAGCAGCTAACGTCAACATCCCCAAACCAGTCGCTCCCAACTGCAACAAACCAAACGTAGCAGCTCCCAAACCAATCCCAGCAAGGCCAAGGGCGGTCGCTCCTGCCGTACTCACCGTCATCAACGCAACAGAAGTCGCAAAACCCGTTGTCGCAACCGCCGCTGCACCAATCACCGCCAACGAAGTCGCAGCAAACGTCGTACCCAGATAACTTGCAAGACCAAGCACCGCAACTCCAATCCCGATCGCCCCAA
>NZ_NPEF01000340.1 GCF_002811955.1 Leptospira ellisii | reverse complement strand
GGGTGCGGATTGTATTGAAAAAAAAGCCTGTATCTCTCCTCGCTTTCCTGTTCGAAGACGTTCCGTTTTTCCAATTCAAGAGCGAGGCGATTTCGTTCGTAGGCGAAGATGAGCGAGCGGCTCAACGAATAGGAATCGAACTTTCCCTTATAAACGTAATCCTGTGCCCCGATTTGAAGCGCGTTAACCGTAATCTCCTTATCCTCCGCGCCGCTGCAGATGATCACGGGTATATGGGGAAACTTACTTTTGATTTCCGTAAGCGCCTCCAAACCGGCCCGGTCCGGAAGCGATAAGTCCAAAAGAACGAGATCCGGTCGGTCGGCGGAGATCAGACGCAGTCCGTTGTAAAAATTGTCGCTTCTGCTGATGCGAAAGGAGGGATTGTTCGATTCACCCAGATATTCCTGGATCAAACGAAAGTCTGCGTTGGAATCCTCTATCAAAAGGACGGAAAACGAATCTTTAAACATGCGAAACACCCATTACCAAACAAAGTTCTAACCGCTCATGAAACCTTGGGAAAAAAAAGTTCGACCGTAAAGCCCGCGTTCGGCTCGGACGCGATCTCCAACCTTCCCCCGTGAAGTTCCATGATCTTTTCGCAAAAAAACAATCCCGTACCCGGACGGATATCGTCCTCTATTTCATGATATTTTTTGAATATAATAACGCGACGGTCTCCCTTTAGATCGGCTCCGATTCCGTAGTCCATCACGGAAATCTTATGAAACGTCGCCGTCTCTTCGCAGCGGATTTTCAACTCGGAGCGATCCGACGTTTTTCGAAAACGGATCGAATTGTGGATCAACTGAATGAACAATTCCGCAAGCAGATCCGAATCGCCCTTCACCTCCGGAAATCGCCCTTCGGAAAAAACGACGAATCCGTTCCGCTTCAGTTCCTCACCGACCGTTTCGAACGCGTCGTCGCGGACGTTCTCCAAAGAAACCGTTCGAAACGTTTCCGCGCGTCGTTCGAGACGCAAAAACCGCAACAACCCCGAAATCCGCGTCCAAAGACGATCCGCGCTCTGAAGGGAAATACGGATGAATTCCGCCGCCTTCGGTTCCATCGAACGCGAATAACGGTCCGACGTAAGTTTCAAAAAGGAGGAAAGGTTCCGGATAGGTTCCTGCAAATCGTGATACAGACGCGAAACGACTGCGGAGATCCGTTTTTCCCTTTCCGAATCTGACCGTTCCTCCAGCTCGAACAAAATCTCCCCTTCTCCCTCCAGATTTCCGGAAAAAGACGGCGCCGTCCCCTCCGAAGGAAAACCTTCCAGTATTTTATATTTTCCTAATTTAGAATTTTTGAATTCATTCCAGGAAAAACCCGACCCCGGACCCAAAAGATCCTCCAGATTCTTTCCCAAGATCGAATCCAGCGCTTTTCCGAAACGCCGACCGAAGGAAGGATTGGAAAAACGGACATTTCCGTCCGCGTCGAGCAACGCGATCGGCATTTCCAAATGGGACAGAATCCGATACTCTTCCCGAGTCACAAACTGGAATTCCTCATAAGCATATTATAAAACGAAATCATTAGAAGAATGTAAATTCTGACGTAAAAAAGTAACGATTCAAATCGAATTGTCAATCCTGGTTTTCACGAACCTTTCTTTTTTCGGAACTTTATAATATTCTTTTTTATTGAACTGATCGTTCGAAAGAAACTCCTATAATCCGAAAGGGTTAAAATTTCCAAACCTGACGGGCCGGATTTCAGATAGGAGGCGATAATTCCGAATTATAGTTCGATATTTCCGATTTTAAAGACGAAGACGAACCTTGGAAGAAAATCCGGAGTAAGGGATGAAATTCCCGGAGAAAGGCAGGAAATAAATATTTTCCAGAAGAAAGGAAACACTTTCGAACCGTTTTGTAAAACGAAGATCCGAAAAAACGGCTCGAAAGACAGGAGATTTTATTCCGAAACGGTGATCGATTCGATGGTTACGGCTTGAACGGGTTTGTCTTGGAATCCGGTTTCCGTTTCCGAGATCGTTTCCACGATTTCGGTTCCTTCCGTGACTTTTCCGAACACGGCGTGTCGGTTATCCAAATAAAAATTATCGCGCACGTTGATAAAAAACTGGGATCCGCCCGTGTTCGGTCCCGCATTCGCCATGGAAAGCGTGTATTTTTCGTTTTTCAGGTCTTTGTGAAACTCGTCCTTGATCTTATATCCCGGGCCGCCGGTTCCGTTTCCGATCGGACAACCGCCTTGAATCATAAAATTTTTGATCACCCTATGAAACGTCAATCCGTTGTAAAATCCCTCTTTTGCGAGTTTGATAAAATTCCCCGCCGTGATAGGAGCCTTCTCTTCGTCAAGATAGACCGAAAAATTTCCAAAATTTGTCTTAAATACCGCAGTTGCCATGGCAGGTTTTTCCTCTATTTTAAGAATTCCATTCCACTTTCCGAAAGTATATAATAGCAGAAAGCGATTTCCGAAGAAAATCGGACAAAATCGCGGATTTCGAAACTTATATTTATAGTATGGAGCGATCCGGACCAAATTAGAATATTCCTAAAAATCGAATTCTTTTTTTCTGGATCCTAGAGCAATCTTACATGTTAGAAACCAATCCTCGTTATCTTCCGTTCGGAACTTCCGGAGCTCTTATTTTTATTTCGGACGCGCATAAAAACGGCAAAACCGACGTTTCCGTCCTTTTGGATGAAATCAACAAAAAGGACATCGGTACCGTCTGCGTAATCGCGGGAACCCCCGGATTCGATCGGGAAACGTTAGACGCCGTTAATCCCTTGGTTTCCATACTTTCGATCGTAATTCCTCCCGGCCCGGAGACGAACGATTCCATCTACTCGGCGTATCAGAAAATCCAGAGATTTTTAAAACGGGGAAATCTACTTTTTCTGGTGGAACCCAATTCCGAATCCAGATTTCCTTCCATCCTCGGGAAATTACTTCTTTCCTCGGATCCGGGTTTGGACGGACAGGAATTGTCGGATCGGATTTCCCGTTTCGGCTATTCCGTACCCGATTCCGATCCTTCCATCTTTCGGAAATTTCTTTCACACAAAAAGGAAGGTCTTACCCATTCCGAATCCACGGGAACCGAGTTTTCGGTTTCGACTGCAGCAGTTTCGGATCGGAATGTGCGATGAGATCCCCTTCGCCGTTGA
>NZ_NPEF01000034.1:17113-22991 GCF_002811955.1 Leptospira ellisii | reverse complement strand
ATGCGACCGATCAATGTTCGTTTGGGCACGGGAAGTTGGACTCTGCTCGGGGCCTTGGCGCAGGCGCACGGAGTGTCCCGTTGTTATTTGTTTAATTATCTTTTGTATTTGGAGGAATCGGAAGTCGGGGATTCTATCGAAGAGATGATGAATGAGGGAGTTCCCACCTTTCACAAGAACTACAGTTATATCCTCCACCTCGATCTCACCTTCAACCGAGTGACTCGGAAGCTCCAATGCCTCCCCGAGTCCGCTTTTTACACATTCGAATACCGAGAATGGTTCCGAGAGCTGGAATAAACCGATCAGTCAGACTAAAAAATCCGCCAAACGTTAATCGACCAACCTAACGTCGCGCGCTGCGTGGCGGACACTTCTTCGATCGCGCCAAAAATGTCGACCGAGCACACGTTTCTCCAATACGCAACCGCTCGCTCCCCTCTCCCCTCTTTTTACCAATCGATCGGAAAATAATCCTTCAAAAACTTTCCGCACCAATGTTTGCCCGTTAGAATTCCGTCGAAAAAAGGATCACAAACTCGAGCGGCGCCGTCCACGATATCCAAAGGCGGTTGAAAATCATGAACGTCCTGCTTTCTCTTGGATAACTCGGCTGGATCCTCGTCTGTAACCCAACCTGTGTCGACCGCATTCATAAAAATTCCGTCCTTGGCGAAATCGCTCGCGGACGTATGCGTCAACATATTCAGGGCGGCCTTCGCCATATTCGTATGGGGGTGCCTGTCCTCCTTTTTAAAGCGATGAAACTTGCCTTCCATCGCGGAAACGTTTACGATGTGCTTCCTACCCGTATTCTCTCTCCGCATAACACCGATAAGGCGATTACACAAAACGAACGGCGCGACGGCATTGACGAGCTGCACCTCCAGCATCTCCGAAGTGGGCACTTCCCCCAATCTCAATCTCCAACTATTCGTTTTTCTCAAATCGACCTGCTGAAGATCCGCATCCAATTGACCTTCCGGAAAAACGGTCTCCAATTCGAAGGAATTATCGTGCGAATACGGAATCTGTGAAAGACGCGCCGAAGAACGGATTCCGACTCCCGGAACCTTCCCGTTCCAACTGACGGGAAGGGCTTTTTCATTCGCAAGATTCTCCTCTCCGAAAGAACTCAACCGGACCTTACAGTCCGAATGCAGCCGCAGCAAAGCGGAGACATCCTTCGGTAAATCATGATATTCTAATAGTTCATTCTGCATCAGATGGGAATAGAATCCCGGCGGGCGGCGCACCGTCTGCGCCGCGTTGTTGATCAATATATCCAACCTGTCTATGTTCTGTTCGATGTAACCGGCGAAAATCTCCACACTCGGGGTGTGCCTCAGATCCAGACCGAATATCTGCAGACGGTCCTCCCATTCGCGATAATCACCTTCTTTAGAAAAACGTAATGCCGCATCCACCGGAAAACGCGTCGTCGCGATTACGGTGGCTCCGGCCCGCAGCAACATCAGAGTTGCCTGATATCCTATCTTCAGTCTAGCACCGGTAATGATAGCCACTTGTCCGTGCAACGACGCGGTTTGAAATCGCTTCCTATAATTCAAATCTCCGCATTCCGCACACATGGAATCGTAAAAGAAATGCAGGCGCGTATATTCCTTCTTACAAACGTAACAATTACGCGGAGAATTGAGCTCGGGCGCGTTTTCGCTTCTCCAAATATCCGTCCGATCCGCAATCTGTAGAGGCGCCTTAAAAACGGTTTCGGTTCGCGCCACGCGGATGCCGGTCAGCGCACGCGCCTTTTTTTCCGAAGCGACTACCTCTTTTCTTCTCGAATGTTTGATCGTTTTATTACGGATTCTGATTTCGTTCCGATCGGGGCGGGAAATTTTACCGGCGACGATCATCAAAGCGATACGTTCCTTTTCGGGAATACTCGTCAGCAGTTCCGGCGTTTCGACCAAAGATTCCAAAAGACGGATACATTCTTGGATTTCGTCGATCGATGATTTGTCTTCGCCGTTTTGTCTAAAATCGTTCATGAACCGCTGTCCGCATTTCTAAGGAGAACCCGTACGACCGTTGACGCGCTCTTCCCTTCATTCCACTATACCGAAAAAAAGAGTCGATTGAGCAACTCTATTTCAGGGGAAAAAGCCGCCGAAAAAAAGCGGATCGGATTACGATCATCCTTAGAACGGCGGAAGATACGGGAATTTAATATAAATCGACGACGAGCCGGTCCATGAATACGCACCATTTCCGTTAATACGAACAATCCCGATCATAAGTCGTTCATTGCCAATTTGATGCCGTTCGTTAAAAATTAGTTTCAATAATAAATTTCCCGGATTATATTCGAAACATTAGGAGAATCGAATGACAAAAAAAGCGCTGATACTGATTTTTTCAATCTGTCTGATGATTGTGGTCGGAACCGCATACGCCGGCAACGTTCAATCCGGTTGCACATTCAACGGCAAAAAGTTGTACGGAAAGATTCAGATCGTGACGAGTTTTCCGGACGTAAAAGTACAGGAAGTCACTTCCTTTCCGGACCTAAAGGTGCAAAAGGTAACGTCGTTTCCCGACTCTTGCGGCAAATGGGAAATCGTAAATTCCTTTCCGGATACGAAGGTCCAATTCGTAACCAGCTTTCCGGATATAAAAATCCAATACGTGACGAGTTTTCCGGGAGAAAATTAAGTCCATAGTTTTGGAAAATTGAAATTCGATTTACAAGAAATCATTTTTTGTAAATCGGAATTCTAAACGCCGAGATTAAGACGGAATTACCCGCTAAAACCAGTTTTCCCGCTCGTCGAAAACTTCCCCGAGATCCCCTAAATTCTGCTTGAGATTGAAATCGTTTTTTATTTTATGTTCGAGTGATTTTCGAACCGTAAAATAAAAATATCGGTCTATATTCCGCATGGAAATACAAAAAGAGATTGGAATGAAGGATATTCTGAATTGGTTATCCAGTCCGGCGTCGAGAGAACTGGAAGCGAAGGAACTGATAGAGACTTTAAATCGGAAAATCATAGAGGCGGGAATTCCCGTCTGGAGATTTTTTACGAGCGTTCCCACGATGCACCCGGAGGTGATGGTCCGTTCCATCATATGGACGTTAGGCGAAGAAACGCAGGTGCTTTCCATTCCGCACGGGGCTTTGAACGATCAACAATACATAGACAGTCCGATCTATCTGATACGGGAAGGTAAAAAGGAGTTCATCCGCTGCAAACTCGAAGGTCCGGACGCGGATCTTTCGTATCCGATCTGCGTAGATCTAAAGGAAAAAGGCGGAACGGACTACTGCATTTTTCCGTCCTTCTTTGCGCCGAATATACGCAGCGTCGTATCGTGGGCCACCAACGCGCCCGGGGGATTCAGCGAGGAACAGATCGAATCGTTGCGCTCCATTCTCGATCCGTTGTCCCTTCGTTTGGATTTGGAATCCAGAAAATTCGCGGTCAACGAGCTTCTCGAAGTTTACCTAGGACCGAACGCCTCCAAACGCGTGTTATCCGGAGAATTCAGACGCGGCACCGGAGAGACGATCTACGCCGCCATCCTTTGCGCCGATCTGCGCGACTTCTCCTCTTTAAGCGAAAACAATTCCCCGAAAAAGATCGTCGAAATACTCGATCACTACTTCGAAATCACGGCGCAACCGATTCAGGAGGAAAAAGGCGAAATTCTGAAATTCATCGGCGACGCTATCCTCGCCATATTTCCCGCCGAAAACGATCCGAAACCCGCCTGCGAATCCGCGTTAAAGGCCGCGCAAAAAATAGACTCTTCGATTCGGATCTGGAACGAGGAACATCCCGAATCCGCGATTCGTATGGGAATTGCCTTGAACGTAGGCGACGTCGTTTACGGAAATGTGGGCGCCAAGGATCGCCTGGATTTCACCGTGATCGGAAACGCTGTCAACCAGGCCTTCCGCGTCGAATCCCTATGCAGGGATTTCGGAAAGAACGTATTAACCACGGAGGGATTCGCGGAGATCATAGGAAAGGAAAACTTCGAATTTTTGGGAAGCAAACCGCTCAAAGGAATCACCGGAGAACGGAACATCTACTCTCCTTTAAAACGCGAGCCGTAGATACGAAAAAGGACGGAATAAAACCGCCCTTTTTCTTTTCGCAACCAGTCCCGCCTCAGAACATTAATAAATTAAAATATTCTAAAATTTGAACTGTTTTTTCGGAACGCTCCGCGGATCGACCGCGATCAACCGGCGGCGTATTGGTCCATAAGGGATTTCGCGATCACCCTCAGAGCCATCACTTCTTCCGCCCCCTCGAAGATCGAGAATACGCGAGCGTCCACGAAATAACGGGAAACGGCATATTCTTCAGCGTATCCCATACCGCCGTGGATCTGCATCGCCTCGCGAGTCACCCATTCCGCGACCTTGGAAGCGTAGAATTTGATCAAGGTCGCTTCCATCTGGCCTTTGTGATCGTCGAGAAGATTCGCCACGTGGTTCGCAAACTGACGGGAAGCCTGAAGAATCACCGCCATTCTCGCGATCTTATACTTGGTTAAGTTGTATTCGTAGATCGGTTTTTGGAACACCGCTCTTTCCTGCGCATAACGGAGAGCCGCTTCGAGAGCCGCCTGCATCACGCCGTGAGCGCGGGCCGCGGTTTGGATTCTTCCTCCCGCGAAACCTTCCATCTGAAAATAAAAACCTTTTCCTCTTCCTTCTTCTCCGCCTAACAGGTTCTCTGCGGGAACGAAGTAGTTGTCAAAGGAAACTTCGAAAGAGTGCATACCGCGGTAACCGATGGTTCCGATCGCTTTTCCTTCGATCTTTCCGCCTTCCGGCTGAGTGTAAGTGAATTCGTGACCGGTAAAACTCGGTTTTTCAGCGAGAAGAATCGAAAGTCCTTTGTGTTTTAAGGAAGGGTCGGATTCGGTTCTGCAAAGAATCAAAAGAAGATTCGCATAACCCGCGAACGTACACCAAGTCTTAACGCCGTTGATCACCCAACCTCCGTTCGCAGGTTTTGCGGTAACGGAAACTCCGGCGACGTCCGAACCGTAGTTCGGTTCGGTTACCATGATCCCCGCCATTCTTTCCCCGGAAGCGAGAAGCGGAAGCCACTTGTCTTTTTGTTCCTGAGTTCCGCCTTTCAGAAGAGCCTTGGACATGATCTCCGGTCTTGTGATCAAAGAACCCGCGATTCCCAAACCGCCTCTGGAAAGTTCTTCCGTTACCACGAGCATGGAAAGGTTGTCGGGTTTATCGTTCGGCTGAATTCCGCCGTAAGACTCGGGAATACAAAGACCGAAACAACCCATGTCTTTGAGTCCGCCGATGATGTCTTCGGGAATGATATCGTCGTGTCTATGAACGTGTTCCGCGTGAGGCATCACGACGTCTTCCGCGAACTTTTTAAAAGTTTCACGGAACATCTCGTGATCGTCGTCGAGACCGTAAGCGCCGAAGTGGCCTTTTGCAACGATCTTATCCGCGATCTCGTTGTAGTTTTGGATCGCCATCGCGTTTTCTAAGAATTGATTGATTTCGTCGTTGTAGATTTTGGAAACGAGATCGGAGGCTTTGATTCCGTATTCGGAAGGACGTGAGCTGATTTCGGAACGAACGTGATTTACGGTTTCCGCCGCGAAAACGACCGCCATTTCCTGTTCGAGATCGCCGGTTCCGCGGGAAGCGTCCCATGCGTATTCAATGAACTTCTCCGCGATTTTTTGTTCGGAAGTAAGCCAAGCGACCTGGTATTGAACGAGTTGGTTTTCGTCCATCTTGTCTACGGAAACTTTTCCGTTAACGCTGCAGCGTTTAGCAAGGGCCTTTGTAACTTCTTCAATCACTCCCGCAGAAACGGAAAGTGCTTTTTTCGCGGGAGGAAGAATCCAAACCGCGGCC
>NZ_NPEF01000034.1:0-17103 GCF_002811955.1 Leptospira ellisii | reverse complement strand
GTCTTGGTTGCGCTCATGGGTTTTTAATCCTGAAGTAAAAATTCGAATCTGGTTACTACAAAATCACCGCTTCTCCCCCTGTCATTTGCTTTTTGAGCGGCATTCTCAGGGAAGAATGGAGCGCCTCGGGGCAAACGAAACGCGAAGATTATGTCCGAAAATTAAAGAAAAAGAGAGGCCGCATTCCTCCTCGGCTACGCCGGGTCGGAACCGCGCTTTCCGCTTCAGTCAAGAAATTGCGATCTTGGAAATGAGAGATCCCTTGATTTAACAATTTCTTGACTTGCCGAGCGATCGATAGAGCGAGGCGCTGAGTTTCCATCAATCGCTTGGGGGATTTACCTTATCACGTAATCCTGAACCTTATAAAGAACCGTAAGTCTCGCCAAGATCAAAAACAGATTCAAGCCGAACAAAATCAAAAACGGCCGATCCAGAATACCTTCGTCTTCGGCCTTGATAAAAAGATAAAGTGGAACCGCGAACGTAAAAAGGCGGATCGTGTTGATGTATTCGGACCAGAAGTGATAGTGATTCGCGATCACGATCATCAAAATCACCAGGGAAAAACCGATCTTGTAAAAAGATCCCTTCTTCCAAGAGCCCGTAAACGGAATCAAAAACATCGTAAAAAGCTGAAGAACGAGCGGGAACTTGGAGAACGCGCGCACGATCTGCTTCAATCCTTCTCCGCCCGTAAAACTCGCGCCCAACTCCAGAAGATATTTGTAAATCCCTTCGAACGGAATCATAAACACCGCGAGTCGGGTAGGCGTCCAATTAGGCAAAGTATATTTGAGATACGTCTGCCAGAGGATCGGAACGAGCAACGTGGAACCCACGAGCACGGCCCTTTTGACGTCCTTTTTGGACAAGGCCGCAAGCCCCAAAGCGAAAAGATAGAACAGCGCGGGTTCTTTCGTTACCAAAGCCAAACCGGAAAGGAGGTAAAACGGAATGTAGTTTTTCTTTTCGTAAAAATAGATCGCGAGGACGATCAGCGAAACCATGATCGTATCGCTCACTAAAACGGAATAACTCGCCAGCGTGAACGGAGAAACCAGATATAAAATCGCCCAATGCGACTTGTCGTTTAACAAAACGCGGAGCGCGAGATAGGAAAGATAAAGCAGGGACAAACTAAGGATATACATCCCGGCGATGTTTCCCCATTTCCCGAAAATCCCCCAGAACGAAATCAACAACGGATAACCGATGCGAGGCGCTCTGTACGTCGCGTCGAAACCTTCCGGCCATCGCAGACCGAAATTGGAAATCGATCTGGAATAATAATAAAAGATCTGACCGTCGTAACCCGCACCGAGATCCCCTTCCTTTCCCTTAAAGGCGATCACCCCGCTCGGAGATTCGGCTTCGTTTTTTTTGATGAATTCCTCTCCGAAATTGACCATGGAGGAGGGATTCCACTGATAACGAGACCAAAGCGCCAGGGTCACGAAACCGTAAAGCGCGGCGAGAACGACGAAACCCTTTACCGGCGAATCGAACCTGCGCAAGAAAGATTCAAATTTTTGCATATCCCTAACCCCCGAGGAGTTTTTTACGGAGAAGTTTCAGCGCGAAACGGATCGCCTGTTTCAAAACCCTTCCGTTGAAGGACGAATTGGAGAATACGTAATGGATGCCGATCTCCCGGATCGTTCCCTGATTCTTCGCTACGATGGACAGGGCTTCCATATGAAAGTCGAACGCCACCGATTCCAGTTCGGTCTGTGCGATCCAAGTAAAAGCACGTTTGGAATACTTTCGATAACCCGAAGTGCAGTCCTTCAGACTATAACCGAAAAAATCGAACAATCCGGGGGAGATGCAGTAGTTCATCACCTTCGCGGCGGTGAAGGATATTAGCTTTCTGTAAAGCGGAACTCCGTCCGAAGTCGTTCTGCTTCCGATTACGAGATCCGCGTCGGCGCCGATGAACTCGGGAAGTTTGTCGGGATCGTGGGACAAACCCGCGTCCATCGTGACCACGGAATCGTATTTTTTTTCCAAGGCGAATTTCATTCCGTCCTGCAGACCGCCGGGAATATGCGTATTCTTTTCGTGACGGATCGTAAACAGCTTCTTAGGATGTTTTTTGATCAACGCCTTGAGAATCTCCGGCGTTTTGTCCTTGGAAGCGTCGTCCACCACGAGCACGTCCGAATATTTCAGAGCGCGCTCGACGACCTCGCGGATCGTCTCTTCCTCGTTGTAAGCGGGGATTACGACGAGGTTCTTCATTTTTTGATTTCGAATACGGACTTGTCGGCTTCGATCCAGCGAATCAAACGTTCCACACCTTCTTTCGGTTTGAATTTAGGGTCGAATCCGAACTTCTTCGCCTTGGTGATATCGCAGATGAAATAACGCATATCGCCCGGCCTTTCCGCGTCGAAAACGACCTCCTGTTTTTTACCGAGAATCTCTCCGATCATATGTATACATTCCAACAGGGAAATCTTGTGATCGGGACCGCCTCCGATGTTAAAAACTCCCGGCGTCGGATTTTCGAACCAACGAAGATAACTTTCCGCGCCGTCGGCCGCATAAAGGATGTCGCGCGCCTGTTTTCCGGTACCGAAAATCCGCAGAGGCATACCGAACACGGAACGGATCGCGAAGTTCGCCACCCAACCGTGATCCTCTCCTCCGAACTGGCGTTCTCCGTAGATTCCGGTGAAACGGAACGAGGCGGCCTTGACCTTATACATATCGACATAGGTGCGGACGTAGTGTTCCGCGCTCATTTTGGAGGCGTGAAGCGGAGAGATTTCCCCCACCATCACGGGCTGTTCCTCTCCGATCGCGACCGGGCTCCTTTCGTAGGAGGTCGCACCCTCTTTCAGAGTATCGTTGATCGAATTTCCGTAAACGTGGATCGAACTCGTGTTCACCACGGGGATGTTCCGTTTGCGAGCCGCCTCAAGAACATTAAAAGTTCCTAATACGTTTGTGGTGAAGTCGAGTTCCGGATCCTCCCAGGAGATCGTCATCGCCGGTTGTGCGGCGGTGTGAACGATGAAGTCGCAGCCGGTGGTTCGGTCCAGAAGATGTTCCAGATTCCGGATATCTCCTTTGACCATCGTGACTCCGAGTCCCTGCAGATAATTCCAATTGTATTCGCGGGTCGCCTCGGTTCCGTAACCGGTCCGTTTTAATTCGTACTTGGTCATGCTGTCGTAACTGACCACGTCCCAACCCTGCTTGCGGAACGTTTCACAAACGTGGGAACCCAAAAATCCGCATCCGCCGGTGACTAAAACTTTTTTTGCCATATATATCCCTTTTCTTGATTCAATAATTACGAAATTCTAAATTAGTTTCCGAACCACTTCTTTTTGAACATCAGACGCAAGACGGAAAGGAATTCGCGGGTCATGTTCTTGTCGACCGATTCGATCGGACGATAATACGAGATGGGGATTTCGATACATCGCATATAGGACCGCACCGTTTCCATCATCAGTTCGGGAATGATCCGTTGATCCGTCGTCTCCAGATTAGGCTCTATTTTCAAATAGGAATCCTTCCAGATCGCGAAGTAGGAACACATCGCGTCCGTAAACCTCGGCTCCATTCCCCACCAGAAAACCTCGATCAGTTTTCCCAGGATCAGATTGACCACGCGTACGCCGGGAAGAAGGTTGGACCCTTGTTCGATCATCTGCCTCGTGGTCCTGGTACCGATCACCATATCCGAATCCTTGAGATATTCCAAAAGTTTCGGGTAATCCTTGGATCGATACGAACCGTCCGGAGTCACCACGACGGCGATATCCCCCGAGGCGGTTTTGATTCCCAGATCCACCTGCGCCCCGAAACCGCCTACCTCGGGAACGTTGCAATGAATCACTTTCGCCTTTTCTTTTTTAGCGATTTCTAATGTTTTATCCGTCGAACCGGCGTCCACCACGAGGACTTCGTCCACCTTCCCCTTGAAATCCACGATCACGTCCGCGATGGAACGCTCGTTGTTTTTCGTGGGCACGATCAGCGTAGTTTTGAATTTGGCGAATTCCTCGTTGCGTATCTCGTAGACGGCGTGATGATAATCCTGCATGGAATTGATGTTGAAGTATTCCACGTTCAACTCCGTTGCGAACACCTTCCCGCTTTCCTTGGCCATACGATCGATGACGTCCGTGATTTCGATCACTCCGCTTTTCGGGGAGGGCGGAGTCGTTTTGAAATATTCGAAATAAGCGGGAGTGAAAAGATAACTTCCCAAACCGAGAAGATCGTTGGGAGGATCGGAAGGTTTTTCCACCAGCTCGAGAATGCGGTCCCCTTTTAATTCAACGGAATAATTCTTTCGGATCCTGGAAAGAAGCGATGTTTTTTGGACACCGATCGAGGCGATCAGCTTGGGATGCTTTTTGAATGTATCCGCGAACTTCTTATGATCCGGATGAAAGTAAAACTCGTCTCCGAGAATCGTGATAAACGGGGAGTCGATCTTGGATTCCAGGCTCGCGATGTCGCTCGCAAGTCCTTTCGTGGTCCAAGGGGAAGGAATGATTTCGACGCTCGGATGGTTTTTTTGGATCTTTTCGATCTCGGAGATCACCATCTCCTTGAGATGACCGACCAGTATGTAGATCCGTTTTACCCGGAACGTATTCTGCATAAGTTCGACGTTCCGTTCGAGGATGGTTTTTCCCTGAAACTCGAAGAGCGGTTTGGGAATAAAGGTGGTTCTCGGATAGGCTCTCGTTCCCTTTCCGGCCGCGGCGATCACTCCTATTTCGATTTTTTCCACTGGGAGATAGGCTATTTTTACGGGCCTCGGGTGTCAAAAACGATTTGGAGGGAGGCCGGAGCGAATATGTTCCGCGGACGTTTTAAGAAGTCTGATTGCGGACCAGCGAAGCGCGGATCCGGAGAAGATTGTTTTTGATTTTTCGTTTTTGATCTTCGGTCAGGAGAATTTCGTTTTTCTCCGCTCTTTGAATGACCAGATCCGCCTTGGTTACGAATTCCACGGCGGCCTCGTCCAAAGACTCTCGGTTTTTCTGTTTTTCCCGAAAGACGTTCAACGCCTTTTGAACCTCGATCAGTTCCTGCGTTACGGTTTTGATTTCCAGATCGCGAGTAGTCATTCTGCGTTTCCATTCGACCGGACGTTTGCGGATCCGGATCGATCGTAGGATATCGAAGTTTCCCTTTTAAATTCGACCATAAAATCCGTTTCCTGTACAGAAGAATTTTTTCATTTCGAAGGCGATCGTCGTTTCATCGCGCACCGACCGCCCCGTGAACCTTTTTCGAACGAAGAAGCCTTATTCGGAACGACCCTTCGTAAAAAAACGCCTTATTCGTAAAGAACGTCGATGTATTTTTTCTTCGCTTCCAAATGTTCCTTAAGACTTTTGGCGAAGTAATGATATCCGTCCCCTTTCAAAAGGAAAAAAAGATAATCCGTTTCCTTAGGATAAAACGCGGCTTCGAGCGCGGGAAAACCGGGATTGGAGATCGGTCCGGGCGGAAATCCCTTATTCAAATACGTGTTATACGGAGAGACGATCTTCAGATCCTTTTCGTAGATCCTGCTATGGGGTTTGTCAAAAAGATATTGAATGGTCGCACAGGATTCCAAAGGCATATCCCGTTTCAGACGATTGTTGAAAACCCCCGCCATCAAAGGACGTTCTTCGTTCCGTTTCGCTTCGCGTTCGACCACCGAAGCCAGTATTACGAATTTATGAAGTTCCGCGGGAGAAAGGTTTTTCGCCTTTTCGATTTTGGCGACGCGGACGTAAAAACGTTTGATCATCATCCGGACGATCTTATCGACGGGGAAGTTGATGGGAATGCTGTACGTCTCCGGGAAAAGATAACCCTCCGCGGAGCTCGCCGGAATTTTGAATTCCCTGAGAAGTTCCGGTTCGCTGGCGGCGAGTAAAAAATCCTGACGTTTAGAGATGATCTTTTTGGAGGTGAGAAGATCTCCGATCTGCCGGTTGTTGTATCCTTCCGGAATCGTAAAGTTGACGAGTTTCACTTTTCCTTCCGTGATCACCTGGAGGATCTTTCTCGAATCCATTCCATCGTTGAGTTCGTAAAGACCTTGTTTGATCTTTCCCGCGCTTCTCGTAAAACGGACCAGATAGAGGAAATATTTGGAGGACTTGATCATCCCGTGTTTCGACAAAGTCTCCACGATTTTAGCGGGGTTGTCTCCGGATTCGACGAGAAGATCCATTTTGGTTTGTCCGGCGCCGACGGCCCCGCCTTTCCATTCGTCCACGATGAAGAACGCTGTGACCGCCGCCAAAAGCAGCGTTCCCAAAAGAATTCCGGAATAGATCAAAATCTTTTTAAAATTCATAAGTCCTACTATCTTCCTTCGGCAGGTTCCGGAGGGATTCCGGGTCAGAATGTGATTTCAGTTCTTTTCTGGAAGAAAATTTCTCGGAATCGGAAGCCGTTTCCAGGTTCCGCCGGGAATTCTTTCCCGAAAAAAACAGCTGTAATATCCTTCGTGGCAAGCCGCCACTTCCTGCACTACTTGATAGACCAAAAAAGTTCGATCGATAGGAGCGAGGATTCGGAGAATTTTTTGAGTATGACCGGAGGTTTCACCTTTTTTCCAGAGTTGATTGCGGGAACGGCTGAAATAATGCGCGAATCCGGTCTCCAGAGAAAGGCGTTGGCTTTCCCCGTTTCCGAATGCCTGCATGAGAATTTGACCTTTTTCGTCGATCGTGACGACGGGGATCATTCCTTCTTCGGTGAGAGGTAAGAGTTCCCGCACTTCTTCCATCTCTAACGGCGCAAAGGCGGAATGAAGAAATAGAATCGTATCTTCGTCGCAATCCACTTCTTCCGTAAATCCGATCGGAAGAGCGGTTCTGTATCGGGGTAAATCGGTTTCGAAAACGCGGGCGAGCGAGGAGATGGCTCGGTCGGAACTGCGTATTTGAAGGATCGTCAATTTGCGGACATTCATCGAATTATCGGACGGTGGGAACTCATACCTTTCCTTGGTCGGGTTTTTACATCGCCCGGGATGAATACGAAAAACGTAGGAACTCCTAAAAAACCAGAATTTTCGATCCTCCGATCCGGTCCAGACCAAAGCGAAGAGAATGAAAATCGGGAAAATGTGGGAACTCTCACGCAAAGTTTTAAGAGCCGGGGTAAACTCAAGCTCGATCGATCGTAATTCCGACAAGCCCCACTTCAAAAAAATGTAGGAGTTCGGTTTCTCGGTTTGCCTCTTGTCCCCGCATTTTGATTCTGAATTCGTTCGGGGAGAATCCGTATTCCCCCCGAAATCGTTCTACGCCGCTTCCCGTTCCTTTCTGGAAGGCAATCCGTCGAAACGCACCGAATGAAGAACGACTTTGATCTTACTTCGGTTTCCTCCGTCTTGGGCCTTCCAGCGGTCCTGTCTCAATTCTCCTATGATGGTCGCCTTCTTTCCTTTTTTGAGATACTCGCTGCAATTCTCCGCATTTTTATCCCAAGCCTCGACGTCGATAAAGGAAACTTCTCCGGGATTTTCCGCGCTGGACTTGTAGTCGTGATTGACCGCAAGCGTAAACGTTGCCACGGACTTTCCGTTGTTTAAGGTTTTGAATTCGGGATCCGCCGTCAAATTCCCGTCCATAATGATATGGGATAGATTTTTCATCGTATTTCTCCTCTGAGAGGGGAATTTTCGTTTCCCCTCGCCTGGACGGTTCGCAGAATGTTCGATTCGTACCGCCGATCGGATCTTTTTTTTCGAAAAAGCGCGAATGAGAACAAAATAAAAAACGAATTTACCTTCGTATCCGATCGAAATCACGTCTATTTAGATCTCTGTGTGGGAACTCACACCGTCGCGATCCAACCCGCTTCGAAACCGAACGCCAAACTCAAGCCCGACCGGAACCGGGAACTCAAAATGAATGAGTTCCCACACAATTTAAAATAAAACGCGGATTCCCGTTTCCGGTGTGGGGAACTCCCCACCTTGACACAAATCATCTACAAGAGCCCCTAATTTTGTTTTCCAAATCGAAAGAATCCGAAAGATTAGTTCCACAAAATGGTCCGAAAAAAAAGAAAACCGGATGAAATCGTTTTCCAAGCCCTCGAAATCGGAAAAATTTACAAGATGGGAGAGGTGGAAGTTCAGGCGCTTCAATCCGTCAGCTTGGAATTACGGGCGGGAGAATTCACCGTCCTTCTAGGCCCTTCCGGATCCGGAAAATCCACGCTTCTCAATATCCTGGGAGGATTGGATACGCCTTCTTACGGAAGCGTTCGCTTTCGGAATCGGAATCTTTTTTCCGCGAACGAAGAGGAACTGACCTCGTTTCGAAGGGATCACGTCGGATTCGTATTCCAATTTTATAATTTAATTCCGAGTCTGACCGCGGTGGAAAACGTCTCCTTAGTGACCGAACTCGGAAAAAATTCGATGTCCCCCGAGGAAGCGCTTCGTCTCGTCGGGCTTTTGGATCGAAAGGATCATTTCCCGGCGCAGCTTTCAGGAGGCGAACAACAACGTGTCGCCATTGCGAGAGCCATCGCTAAACGACCGGACGTACTTCTCTGCGACGAACCCACGGGCGCCCTCGATTTTAAAACCGGAAGAATCGTCCTAGACGCGATCGAAAAGATACATTCGGATCTGGGAACGACTACGGTAATCATCACGCATAACGCGGCCATCGCCGAAATCGCGGACCGAGTCGTGCAGATGCGCGACGGAACGATCGTCTCCGATCGCAGGAATTCCAAAAAAAAGAAATCCTCGGAACTGAACTGGTGAAAACCCTCGATCGAAAAATTCTCAGACAGATCAAGACCCTCAAATCGCAGGGAATCACCATAGCACTCGTAGTAGCGGCCGGCGTGGGAATTTTTATCGCTTCGCGCAGCGCCTACGATTCCTTATACGCCGCACGGGAGAATTTCTACCTCGCATCCTCGTTCGCACAAGGATTCTGTTCCTTAAAAAAGGCTCCTTCCTCCCTGTTCGAATCTTTGACGGATCTTCCCGGAATCGGAAGCGTACGAACGCGGATCGTGCGCGAAGCGGTTCTAGACGTCCCCGGCGAAACCCTCCCCACCTCGGGAAGATTCGTTTCCCTCACGGATAAACTCAACCTTCCGTATCTCCGTTCCGGAAGATATCCGAAAGGGGAATCGGAGGTTTTGTTAAGCGAAGCGTTCGCCCTTTCCAACAAATTGACCGCAGGAAGTTCCGTCGTAGGAATTCTGGAAGGGGAAAAAAGAACGTTCGTCGTAACCGGAATCGCGCTTTCCCCGGAATACGTTTATATCTTCCGCTCCGGTAACCCGCTTCCGGACGATAAACATTTCGGAATCCTATGGATGGACCGCAAGGGAATGGAGGACGCCTTCGGCATGAACGGAGTCTTCAACGATCTGATCTTCAACTTCGCACCGGACGCGGACCGCCGTTCCGTATTGGGAAGGATCGACGAACTCCTCGAACCGTACGGAGGACTGGGATCCTATGATCGGGACAAACTTCCCTCCCATTCATTTCTGCGCGACGAATTCAAACAACTCAGGACGATGGCCTACGTTCTTCCTATGATCTTTTTGGGAGTCGCCGCGTTTCTTCTTCATATCGTTTCGACGAGAATCATCTCTAAAGAAAGGGAGCAAATCGCCACTCTCAAAGCCCTCGGATATTCGGACCGTTCGATCGGAATCCATTATATAAAGCTAATATCCGTTATAGGAGGAACGGGGGCCGCGCTCGGAATCGCACTCGGAGTCTGGCTGGGGGAAGCGATGACGGATCTCTACGCGGAATTCTACCGTTTCCCGGAATTAAAATTCCGATTCTCGTTCCTTTTGGGTCTCCAGGGAATTTTAATCGGAATCGCCTCCGGCATCCTGGGCGCATCGTATTCCGTATTCAAAATCCTGAAACTGGATCCGGCCCAAGCCATGCGTCCACCGATCCCGTTGAGTTTTCAAAAGTCGAAAATCGAGATTTGGATCGGATCCTTCTCCGCACAATCGAGAATGATCTTCCGGAATATAACGAGAAGACCGGCACGCACTCTCATCGCGATTTTGGGTGTTTCCACGTCGGTGATGATCATGGTGTTGGGGATGTTTTCACGGGACGCGGTCGGCGCGATGATCGAAATGCAATTCGATCTTCTGCAGAGGGAATCGGTCACGGTTTCGTTTTTGGGACCGGTGAACATAAACTCCGTGAACGAACTCAAAAACCATCCGGCGGTTCTGGAGGCGGAAGGTTACCGGATGATTCCCGTTCGGATCCGAGTCCGCCACAAAACCAAAGAACTGCTGCTTCAGGGAATTCCCGAAAACGCGGAACTCAGAAGACTCGTGGGGAAAAATAGAAACGTATTGTCGCCTCCGTATTCCGGAATATTCTTAAATTCTAATGTGGCCGGAAAGCTGGGGATCGAAACCGGAAGCGTCGTCCGTCTGGAACTTTTGGAAGGGAACCGCAAAAAGATCGACGTCCGCGTGGAAGGTCTCGTGGAGGAACTTCTGGGTCAGGGAGCGTATATGGAGTTAAGCGCCGCCAATCGTCTGTTAAACGAAGCCGAAAGTGTGAACCTAGTCGCCGTACGGACCGATTCGAAACTGGAATCCGATTTTTTAGCCGCTTTAAAGACGGTTCCGAAAATATCCGGCGTCTCCACCAGAGAAGGGGACCTCAAGGTTTTCACCGATACGATGCAGCGGAGCGTTCTCGCGACGACCCTGATCCTTTTCATCTTCGCGTCGGTGATATCCGTGGGAGTCGTTTACAACACCGCCATGATCTCCCTTTCCGAACGCGCCTTCGAATTGGGAAGCCTACGCATATTAGGATTTACGAAAGCGGAGGTTTTCCGGATTCTCGCAGGGGAATTGGGATTCGAAATACTCGCCTCCCTTCCCGTAGGCTGTGTGTTGGGTTATCTGTTCGCGTATTTTCTGATGACTACCGTGGAAACCGAAGGATTTAAGGTTCCTTTGATCATCTCGTACCGAACCTATGCGATCGCCGTTCTTTGTACGTTGGGCACGTCCGCTTTGAGTTACGTCGTATTATATTCTAAGATCAAAAATATGGATCTGCTTTCCATCTTAAAGGTGAGGGAATGAGGATGAAGCTGAAGGAAACGTTCGATCGCGTCGCATCGAACAAAAAAGTAAGGATCGGTATTGGCGCGGCCGCCGCGTTATTGTCGTTGTGGTTTTTATTCCGTCCCAAACCGGTAATTTCCGAAATCGGAAAAGTGTCCAAGGGAATCTATCGGCAGTTCGTCGAAGAGGAGGGAATCACCCGGGTAAAGGAAAAGTTCACGGTGTATTCTCCCGTAAACGGAGTTTTAAAGCGGATTCATAAACACGCGGGAGCCGACGTCAAAAAAGGAGAAACGTTGGCGGTTGTTCGATGGGACTTCGACAAGGCCGTTGTATCGCCTAGCAACGGTAAGGTGCTCAAGATACTGCGCGAAAGCGAAGGCCCGGTGGAGATGGGAACTCCCCTTTTGGAGGTGGGCGACACGAGACAACTCGAAATCTCCGCGGAAATTCTCACCCAGGAAGCCGTTCGAATCCACGCCGGGGATCCGGTCGAAATCGAAGGATGGGGCGGCGGAACTTTGAACGGAAAAATACGGATCGTGGAACCGTCCGCCTTTACGAAAATCTCCTCTCTGGGCGTCGAGGAACAAAGGATCCGCGCGATCGTGGATTTCGATCCTCCTTCCGAAATGGGGGAAGGTTTCCGCGTCCGTTGTAAAGTCACCACGATGATCCGAGAAAACGCGCTCGTCGCGCCCACGGCGTCCTTGTTTCGGGACGGAGAGGATTGGTACGTATTCAAGGTGATAAAAAACAAGGCCCGAAAAACCAAAGTGATTCTGGAGGACAGAAGCGGGGAAAACGCGCTGATTCGGGAGGGCCTGAACGAAGGCGAGGAAGTGATCCTATACCCGGGGGAGGGAATCGGCGACGGCGTAAAAGTGCGTTAGGCGCTTTTACGCAAAAGCGCCGTTAGGAGGTAAAAACGGAAAGCCGCGTTCGATCACTTATCGAGCGCACCTTCCAATTCCTCGAAGACCCCGACGCTCAAAAGATCCGGATCCTTCGGATCGGTGAACGAATCCTGAAACCAAAAACCGACGTAGACGCTCAAACCCAAAAACAGGGCCAGAGAGGCTCCGACGACTCGCTTATTCCTCGTTTCGCGTTTATCCCTTCGGATCACGTTAGACGAAATTTCATGGATCCAATCTTGATCCCGTTTTCTTTTGAGAATTTCTCCCTTCATAGGAGAAGGATTTTTACTTTTCATAAAATTTCTCCTGTCTACCAACTCGTTTCATCATTTCTTTGCCTCTGGCCGCTCGCGACTTGACCGTGCCCGGTTTTACGCCCATCGTATCGGCGATCTGTTTTTCGGAATAACCCGCGAGATAAAATTCGAGGACCCTTCTGTATTTTTCGGGAATCTGAACCAATAAGGATCGGAGCATACCTAACACTTCCTGGGAGTTGGTTTCGGAATGTCCCGAATTTCCGCCGAGGTTGGAATGTCCGGTGATAAAGTCTTCCTCTTTTTTGGATTTCGCCAATCTTTCGGCGCGTTCCTCTTCCCGCTTCAGCTTCTCGTTCATACGGAGGGATTCGTTTCTGGCGATCGCATAAAGCCAGGTGCTCAGTTTCGATTCCTTTCTAAACTGATCTTTTTTGAGAGCCTTGTAAGCGCGGAAATAAGTTTCCTGAGCCACGTCGTCGATGGCGTAAGAAAACCTCTCTGCGAGGTTTTTTTCTATCGCAGAGAGGACAATGTCCCGAGTGGAACTAACGATTTCTGTAAACTCGGTTTCAGTCATCATGATGACGATGTTTCTGTTGAAACTCTGTGATCAGATCCACCAATTTGTTTCTTTGATCCGGAGTGAGAATCGTGTGAAACTCGATCGCTTTTTTGGTCATAAACGTTCTCATTTCGGTCATCTTATTCATCTCGGCTTCGAACTGTTTGTTTATCTTCTTTTCGTCGAGCGTAGGCTGACGAAATTCGGCAAGAACTTCCGCGGGGATTCTAGGTCCGTGCAGTTTCAAGTCCTTACGTTTTGCGAGAACCTCGTCCTTGATTCTGTAAAGCTCCTTCTTTTGCGAATCGTTCAGATCCAGTTCCGAAGTGATCTTTTTTACAACCCATTCCGCCCTTTTCTCCGGAGAATAGTGTCTGCATCCTACTGCGAACAACGTGGCCGCTAATAGAATCAGACCGGAAACTTTCAAAAATCCTTTCATTGAATTCCTCCCATTTTCTAATCCTCTGACCAAAAAGCCTGGATCAGGTTCCATTTTTTCGAAGGAATCGAAAAAGATAATTTTTTAAAACGAAACGCGGAAAAAACCCCCTCGAACGTCAGTTTTCCGTTTGAACGACGATGTCCTCTTTTTTGATTTCGTATTTGATCGCAAGACGATCCCGAAGCGAAGACAAAAGTTGCCCGCCGTTTTTAAAATAGAAGAATTCGGGATTCACTTTGATCAGAATACTCCTGAGAGAGGGCAATTCCTTTAGGAAAAAAGAAATTTCCTGAACGAGTTTTTCGATGCTTTTACCGTAGGGACAACCTTGCAGTTCGATTCCGACGCCGATCCCGGTGTCCGTGTTTGTGAAAGGTAGAATTTCGAACGGAAAATCCTTTTTATCGATCAGACTTTCCGTTTTGATTCCTATACCTTGACAGATTTTTTCTATCAAAACCTGCGTATCGATCGGCTTGAGAAGGTATGCCACCAAACGCTTGTTATGCGCGGCTTGAATGATCGTCTCTCTTTCGTTGCTGACCGTTAAAAAAATGATCGGCGTCGCGCGGTTCATCTCGGGAATCCTTTCCAACAGATTGAGTCCGCTTTGTTTAGGCATACGGTTGTCGGTTAGAATGAGGTCGTAACGCGTCTTCCTGAGTTTGATTTCGGCGGCGATCCCGTCCACGACGTGATCCACGTCGAAGTTATACCGTTCCAAATGACGGATGAGAAGTTCCGCGCTGCTTTCGTCGTCTTCTGCCAGTAAGATCGAGTAATTCGGTGCGACTTTCATGATTCGTTTATCTCCGATCGGGGAAATGGCGTTGATCTTTTTCGCATCCGCTATTTTGACAATTTTTTAACGAAAAAAGGGGTCGAAATTCTCCCTAAAAACCGCCTTGCGAAAAGGATCCGCGGACGCCGGAAACGTCGATCCGTATATTAAGAATTCGGAAACTTCTTCCGTTCCAGGGCCAAAATCGTGAGGTCGTCCGTAAATCCTTCGTGTGAATTCCCCATAAAACGGTTCACCTCGGAAAATACCCTACGACAAAGACCTTCCAAGGTCTCGTTTTCGCAGGAACCCAAAATTCCGAGAAGCCGATCCTCCGAAAACAGTTTCCTTTCCGCGTTGAACGCTTCCACGATTCCGTCCGTATAAAGGACCAGCCGATCCCCCGGTTCCAAATGAAAAGGAACTGTCTCCATCCGAAGGGGAATCAAATCGGTCAAAAGCGCGCCCGTTTTTTGAAACGGAAATGGTTCGGATCCCTTGTGCAGACGGACCGGGGGACAATGTCCCACGTTAGTCATCTTTCCTTCTCCCGTTTTGACGTCGAGAACGCCCAGAACCGCCGTGATGAAATGACCCGCGAACTTTCCGTTCAAGGAACGGTATATTTGAGAAATTCCATATTCAGGATCTTGAATAAAGGATCTCCAATTAAAATAGGACATCTTGACCATGGAAGCCACCATCGCTGCGGAGATTCCGTGTCCGGAAACGTCGCAAATGAAGAAACCCAGCGAAGAAGTCTCCTCGTCGTATAAAAAATCCACGAAATCTCCCCCCAGTTCCATCATAGGAGCGTACAGAAACTGGAGATCGAAAGATTCGCATCGGGGAAGCGCGGAGGGAAGAAGGGCGCCCTGGATCTTTTGGGCCATGCGGATCTGCTGTTCCAGCTCCTCTTTTTGAGTGAGGATGATTCGAGTCCTCGCTCGGACCGTTTGTTCCAGACGTTCATTCGCCTTTTTTAATTCTTCCTGCGCTTTTTTTCTTTCCACGGCCTGAAAAATGCGCGGGATCATGTCCGCTATTGAACCCACGAACGTTTGTTCTTCCAGACTCCAGGAACGCGGTTTACCGACCTGTTCGTTGCAGACGATTCCGAGCAGTTTTCCGTCCATAAGAATCGGAGCGTCCAACATGGAAACGATGTTCAAAGGAAGAAGATAATTCTGGGCGAATTCCTTGGTCGCGTCGTCGCTCACCGCATCGTCGGCTACGATCAGCCTTTGTTCCTGAAGCACTTCGAAATAATGCGGAAAGTCTTTTTTAAAAAGTTCCATCCCGGAGTTGTGCGTGTTTTCGGAGAGAATGAAAAGATCCAGACATTGGATGGAAATTTTGGTCTCACTGTAGAACCAAATACTGCACCGTTCGCAACCGAGAGCGCGGGAGATCGATTCCGTAAGCACGTTCAGGGCCGCATCCCGATCCCCGCTATCGATGACGGGATTTTTGGCCAAGGACATCAATTCCCTGTTAAAACGACGGAGGGTTTCCTCCTTGCTGTGAACGACGTCGTGTATCATGGCTGAAATGCGTTTCGCTTGGAAAAGGAAAGTCAGGTCATAAGAATTTCATAAAATTAAAAAAATTCCATACATTTTTAAAGCGAAGAGCAATAATTTCTCCGTTTCCGCCCGTCAAAAACTTTTTTCGGGAGAAGCGGGAAGGGGGAAGTCTCCCCCTCGCTTCGGCTGCGAACGCATCCTCCGCTACCCCCTCTTCGGGGAAATCGTTGGTCGTTCGACCCCGAACCCCGCCGATCGGTGAATCGGAACTTCCGTTACGTCCAATTAGATTACCATGTCGTGAATCGGCCAGTAACCGCCCCTGGACGCTTATATTGAAGACGGAATCGAAGCGATCTTGATTCAACTACACGCTTTCCATTCGCTTCTTCATATTATAGAAGTATAGGATAATATCGTCTCGCTCCTCCTTTGCGAATATATTAAAATAAATTTTATACATTCTCTCCTTTGTGACAATTTTAATCATCTTGTTTTCGAGAAAAATTTTCTCAATATCACGGAGGTCGACACGAGCAACCTCATGCAAAGGACCTTTTTATATAAAATAATATTTTCGTAAGCTCCAATAAGATTCCAATCGGCATACGTTCGCCACAGTGCGAATGGATAAACAGTTAAAAGTGAGATAAAATAAAAAAGCATATAATCCTTAGAGAAAAAACCGGCATTTGTATCAACTTAAACATCTGTTTTTCCGTTGAAGTTAGTATCTACATCGTGCTTAACAAATGAAACAATGCAATCGATCGGCTTGAGTTTTTCAAGACCTTTAACAAGATCTATTCGCGGATTTTCTTTTTCAATAAGCGACATAGACTTCTCGACATCGCGGTCCTGGAGCATGTTTAAGTACGCGGAAGAATTGGCAGGAGATAGAAGCGCGCTTTAGCGCCTCAGCCAAGTAACAAAACGAATGTTCGAAACCTGAGTTAGGATTGCGTAGCAAATCCGAACGAAACGGGAAGCCGCAGTAGGCGTGTCGCTTCGACAATCTCGGAGGATTAGCTCATATTCTCCAAAAACATGAACAATGAAAATTTTCGCATTATTCTAACCTAATGAAACACCAGAATACTAGGCAAAAATAACATTGAAAAAATACGATTTAAAACATAATTATGTTTCGAATTATTAAAGATTTTTAAAAAAAGAACCTGCTCAATTAAATCATAAAAACGACATGTTACAGTGCTTCTCGATCAATGCTAACGATCCTAATCATTTCCATACGCAACAGACATTAAAAGAATTCGTTTATTCGATCAATAAGAGCGCAGGAAACTCATATCCTTATGTGGACGACGGCATAGACCCCTACTCTACATGGTTTTATGTTCTATATGAGAGAGAACTTATATCTTGCATGAGAATCGTAACAAAAAGCCCGGAGAATCGTATACCTCTCGAAAGAGGAAATTTAGTAAATAATCCAAATGAACAATATCGTATTCCGGAAACCGAAAAAAAATTGCAGATTGGAATTCGGTCGCTTTCTTAACA
>NZ_NPEF01000339.1 GCF_002811955.1 Leptospira ellisii | reverse complement strand
CTCTGAAACGACGAAACGATGTTTCGCATCGTTTCCGATTCCTTAGGATCCAAAAAAGACGCGCTCGGAGAAAAAAATCGTTCGGACAAAACGGCTCCCTCCAGATGACCCGCCCCTTCCGTTTTTAGGATTTTAGAATGAAACGAATGTTCTAAAGCGGATTTTTCCAAGGTAACACATTGGCATTCCCGATTCAGAAGCTGGGCGATGGTGGTCATACTGGACTCCTTTTATCGTTTTGCAGTTTAGATTTTTTTGACGATTCCCGAGTTCAAACCGAAGCGTTTATTAACCCTATGCTCTTTAAGAACCCTTCCGAATACTCGCGAATCATCTCCCGAACCGCTCGAAATGCCTCTTCGATCTCGGCATCCGTACCGACCGCTTTTGCAGGATCGGGAAAATTACGGTGGAAGCGCCGCGCGTTGGACGGGAAATAGGGACAATTCTCCTTCGCATGGTCGCAAACGGTTAGAATATAAGAAAAATCTAAATTACGATATTCGTCGATAGAGTTGGAAGTGTGTCTCGAGATGTCGATCCCCGCTTCCTTCATCACGGCGATCGCGCGCGGATTGACTCCGTGGGTTTCGATTCCGGCGCTGTAGATATCGGCTTTATTCCCGGCATAATACTTAAGCCACCCTTCGGCGATTTGACTTCTGCAACTGTTGCCCGTGCATAAAACGAGAATTTTCGGTTTTTTCATCGGCAACAATCCTCTCTCAAAATCCCCTGATTACGTTTTAAATTCTCGAAAAAAGAGGTGAGATCGGTTTCGAACTCTCGGAGCCGATTCCAATCGATACAATAACAGGATTTCTTTCCTTCTATTTCGCCTTTGATCAGACCGATCTCTTTTAATTCCCGAAGGTGCTGCGAAACCGTGGCCTGTGCCAAAGGCAAAACCTCTACGATTTCCCCGCAAATACATTCGCCCCGTTCCGCAATCGTTTGCAAAATCGCCAAACGAGCCGGATGCGCCAAGGCTTTGGAAAAATCGGCCAAAGTTCTCGTGTCTTCCGAAAATTCCGTTCTTTTGTTGATCGCCATATTGTATATCGTAAATATACGATAATAAAAGCAACCTCTTTTCCGAATTGGTGCGCGCGCCCGAACCCTGGATCTCAACACACAAATCGAAACCCTCGGAAAATGTGGGAACTCATACGAAAAAGAGGCGGGCCGCATCCGCGAACGAACGCATTTTCGATCGAAGAAAAATTCAATCCTACGAATCGTTCGCGGACCGCGCCGACTCCGGGCTCGCTCCGCTCGGTCCTAAAATTCGATCGGGAAGAGGAAAGGTTTCTATGTTGGACGAATGCTTGCATTCGGTCCCGGACCAAGCCCTCCGTGTCGCTTGCGGGTGGGGGAATCCGTGGGAACTCACACGAATCGTCGTGTGATGTTCTGATACAAAATGTGGGAACTCATACGAAGACACAATTCCGTTCCCCAAGAAAACATAAGGATCGATTTCAATTTCCGCGCGGTGCGTAAAAAATCAAGGCCGCGCCTACGATACAAAACAAAGCTCCCGCAATGTCGTAACGATCCGGCATTTGATCGTCCACAAAATAACCCCAGACAAGCGAAAGAATGATGAAAATTCCTCCGTAAGCGGCATAGACCCTTCCGAAGTTTGCAGGTTGTAACGTGGGAATAAATCCATAAAGGACCAAAAGTGAAATTCCGATCAGACCGACCCAAAACGGTTTATGATCCTTGAGCCAAATCCAGACGTAGTACCCGCCTGCGATTTCGAACAGTCCGGCCAGAATAAAAAGAAAGATCGAAAAAAGAACCGAATGCATAAGAAAATTCGAATTCTTGAATGGGATCTGTCAATCCAAAGAAAGGATCGCCTTCGCCCAAAACCAATTCCAAACAAATCGGATCGTCGTTTTAACGAGAATGAAAATCAGGACGCCACCCGAAAGAATCTGCTGCATCTCCGTTCTCATACCTTCCCATCCCGGTCCCGCCCCTTCTTCCAAACTCGCGGACGCTTTTTGAAACGTTTCCCAAAAAAGTACGATCCATTGCGAAAGACCCGCCAACTCCAAAAGAATTCCGGCGAATATCGAAATCGCCGCGCACAAACGAAGCGGACGGGCAAGCGGATTCTCCAAAAGCGCCCAGACGTCGACGAAGGTGAAAAACAGTAAAAGCGCGATCGAAACGGGTAACAACCAGTCGAATCCCAAGGTGCCTTCCGAAACGGAAACGACTCCCCAAAATCGATGAAACAACGCGATAAAGGAAAAATTCAAATAGGAGAACACGAGATCGAATCCGAAAATTCGCGTGGATTTCGAGGAGGATCCGCTCGAAGCGGAAACGGAATTTGTCGAGGAGTCCAAGAGGTTTACCTTTTTGGGATTTCGATTCGGGTTTCACCGGTCAAAGCCGGCGTGAAATCGATCTTCGAATCGTCTTTCGCCGGGAATCGGAAAATAAGGACGGAAGATCGCCGTCTAACGATCGTTAAGCGGCAATCCGAAGTTTCGAACGACGATTTATTTAACTAAACAGAAGAGTTTTGGAATTCAATTCCGCTCTTCCCACTTTAAAGTCCTTCGTGGTTTTTAAAGTGTCGAACACTCCCCTGTTTTGAAGAATTTTCAAAACCTCGTCCATAGCGTGTGTATAAGCGCTGTCTTGACGAGCGTCTTCGTCCATTTGGCTGTATTCCTCGTAAAGGGTTTCGTCAAAAGGAGCCTGGAATCCCCTGTTCAAAGCGCGGAAGCAGGAAAAACCGTGATACGCCCAACCGTATGGATTATTCCGGAGAGTCATGATTTTTTCGGGAGAGTCGTAATATCGAGGCGATTGCACCGCCAGTTCCTTCAGCGCTTTTTCGAAGTGACCCACGGAATTCAGACAGAGTCTGCTTTCATCGATCGCGAACGCGTAAAAAATATCCCCTTGGTGTTCCTGGGAGAATCTTTCGATTTCAGCCTGCGCAAAGTCGGCTAACTTTTTTACATCAAACATAGAGCCCATCCTGCTTTAAGTTCTGATGATTTCTACAAACGGCGGTATAATTTTTGATCCATTTTTGATTAATTTCGAAAGACCGATGTTTTATTTTATAAGTTTGATCGTTTCGTTTTCCAATGATTCACGTTAGACGCGTTGAATACTTCCCAGCT
>NZ_NPEF01000338.1 GCF_002811955.1 Leptospira ellisii | reverse complement strand
GTTCCGCGTCGCGTATTTTGAGTTTCACCTCGCGTTTGACCACGCCGATTTTTTTTGCGTATTCTTCCTGGAGCGAAATCGAATTCATGGATATACAATTAAAGGGTAAAAACGCGCTGGTCACCGGTTCCACCGCGGGAATCGGTTTTGCAATCGCAAAACAACTGTTAGCCGAAGGGGCGAACGTTTACGTCAACGGAAGAACGAAGGAGCGGGTCGACGAGGCGCTCGGAAAACTGCGAGAAATCGTTCCCGGATCCTCTCCTCAGGGGATCGTCGCCGACTTCGCGAACGCGGAGGACGTTTCCTCCGTTCCGAAGACGCTTCCGGAAACGGACATTCTCATCAACAACGTGGGGATCTTCGAACCGAAACCCTTCGAGACGATTCCGGACGAGGATTGGTTCCGTTTTTTCGAAATCAATCTGATGAGCGGGGTTCGTCTTTCCCGTTCCTATCTTCCTAAGATGCTGAAAAAAGGCTGGGGAAGAATCCTCTTCATCTCGAGCGAATCCGGTATCCAAATCCCGGAAGAGATGATCCACTACGGTGTGACTAAGTCGGCGCAGATTTCTTTGGCCCGCGGTTTGGCCGAACTCACCAAAGGTACGAACGTCACGGTCAACTCGGTTCTTCCGGGACCCACACGTTCGGAAGGTGTGGACGGATTTCTGGACGATCTTGCGAAACAGCGTAAGGTTTCCGTTTCCACGGTGGAAAAGGAATTCTTCCAAAACGCAAGACCCACTTCGTTGTTGCAGCGGTTCGCCGAGGTGGACGAGGTCGCCAACTTCGTTACCTATCTTTCCAGTCCTCTCGCTTCCGCCACCAACGGAGCGGCTCTTCGGGTCGACGGTGGAGTGGTCAAATCCGCGTTCTAAATTCTCCCGAAAATTGATTTGCCTAAGAACGATTCACCTCGTATTTGGATAGTCTTTCCGAATACGAGCCGTTCCGTTTTCCGGTCGGAGGACGTCGGGAAAAGAGGAGTAAGAGAATGATCGAACCTTATATGATTCGGAATCCGGAATTGGATCTCGTTTTGGAGCGGGTCGTGGACGTTTCCCCCGATCTGGTCTGGGAGGCTTGGACGAAACCGGAACACCTCGTTCATTGGTTTACTCCGAAACCTTGGCAGACCGTAGACTGCGAAATCGATCTTCGTCCCGGGGGAATGTTCCGAACGGTGATGCGTTCTCCGGAAGGCGAGGACTTCGATCACACCGGTTGTTATTTGGAAATCGTCCCGAAACGGCGTCTGATTTGGACCGACGCGCTTCTTCCCGGATACCGTCCTTCTCCGGCCCGACCCATGAATTCCATGGATTTTATCACTGCGATCATCTCCATCGAACCGCACGGAAACGGAGGAACCAAATACTCAGGAATCGCGATCCACGGAACCGACGCCGCGAGAAAACAGCACGAGACGATGGGATTTTACGACGGTTGGGGAACCGCCTTGGATCAACTCGTTGAATTCGTAAAAACGATAAAACGCTGAAAAATTAAGTCTCTTTTCTTTTTCCGAGCTCTTTCCGATAAAAAGAGCATGGAATCCAAAGAACAAAAGACATCCTGGAATTTACAGAACGGAAAGAAAATCCTTCCTTATGTCCTGCTTTTTTCGGGAATTTTTCTGACTCTTTCCCTGGGTTCCTTCGACGCGGGAGAAGAGGGAATCCGACACAATTTCTTCGGAAGACTCGGGTTTTATCTTTCCTACGGTATGTTCTTTCTGTTCGGTGCGGCTTCTTTTCTTCCGGGGTTGTTCGCGATCGGTCTCGGTTCGCTTCGTCTGGTCAAAGACGAGTTCGAACTGACCAATCGTCTTTTTTCCCTTCCCGTTTTCCTGTTCTGTTTTACCGTAACCCTTCAGGTTACGGGACACGTTTCCACGGTTCCGTTCGCTTCCCAGGGAGGATTTACGGGTCAACTTCTTTCCGCCGGTTTGGAATTCATCTTCGGTTCCACGGGAAAAATCCTCATTCACCTCGTGTTCTACTTTTACGGTCTCATACTTTTGTTAAACGAATCCCCGTTGCACTTCCTCGGAAGAATGATCGGTCTCGCGGGCGCCAGATACAAGGAGGGGTTTCAAAGCGGATTTTCAAAACGCGGAGAAGGTTTAGGTTCTCTGTTCCAATCCGCGGTAGAACGGTTTCAAAAACGGGAATCCGATCCTCCGTGGTTCTCCGCACGTTCGGCGGGATCGCATTCTCCGGAAGCGATCTTCGAACAGATGGTCGCGTCCAAACGAAATCACGGAAAACGGGAGCCTTCCGAGTTGCAGAACGCGCTTCAAAACGCGTTCGGAAAGGAGGGAAGACTTTCCGATCTTCTTTCCAAAACCGATTCACGTCCCATGGTGCGTTCGGAATCCGACGACCTTTCCTCGGTACGATTTCAGAATCAAGGCGCGTTCCGGGGAAACTTCGAAGAACAGGGACGGGTTTTCCGTTTCGAATCCGTTTCCTCTTCCCTCGCGGAAAAGATCAAAGAGGAAAAAAAATTCCAGGAGACTACGTCCCGCTGGGAGATCTTGGATTTTAGGACGGCCCGATCCGAAAATCATTTCCGTAAGGAAACGTATCCTTCCTCGTCTTTGGAAACCGAAGAAGAGGAGAATGAATTCAATTTTTCTAATGAAGATTCAGTAAAACCGGCGCATCCTCTCGCTTTCACGGGGGACGCGTTAGACGAAACGGAATTTTCGCGAAATGAGGAGATGGGATCCGAAACCTCGGAAGAAGAGGACGAAGCGGAATCCTACGAAACCTCGGAAGAAGAGAACGGATCCGAGGAACGGGATTCGGAGGAGGTTTTTTCCGAAACGAAAACGATCGTTCCCGAATTCGTCTCTTCGTCCGATTCCTCCGCGGAAAGAAAGGAACCGCGTTCGGAACAGATCCTTCCGTTTCCTCCGGTGACGCTCGTTCCCGAAGTGAGATCCAAACGTTCCATCTACCACGTTCCCCTCAAAAGTCTGAAGACGACCGCGACCAAAATTCAGGATCCCCTGTTTAAGATCGAATCCGACAAGGTGGCGCGTAAGATCGAAGAGATCATCCGTCAATACGGATACGAATCGCAGGTGGTTTCCATGGAACGGGGACCGATCATCACCCGTTACGAACTGACTCCGCCTCCCGGCGTCAAACTCGGAAGGATCACGTCTCTTGC
>NZ_NPEF01000337.1 GCF_002811955.1 Leptospira ellisii | reverse complement strand
TCGCGATGATCACCTGTTTGATTCCGAACTGATGAATCATCTCCTGCGCCTGGTCGATCTTCGCCAAAATCGGAACTCCCTGGATATGGGCCCCGATTTTCTGAACGTTATCGTCCAAAAAGCCGACCGGATTGAGTTTGAGTTCGTTGTGTCTTCTGATTTCGGCGAGAAGCGTTGCCCCCACCTTACCGGCGCCTAAAATGAGAGTGGGAAGTCCTTCCTCTTTCGCCTTTTTGAGAATGTACTGATCCCTAAAAACTCGCCAGGAAAAACTGCGGATACAAAGAAAACTCAAGAGCAACAACGTATCCAAAATCGGAACCATTCTGGATATCTGCTCGAAACGGTTGTAAAACAAAAGCGCCGTCGTGGATACGAGCGAGGAAAGCAGGGTGACTTTGATGATTTCGACGAGGTCGTGGATCGAGGCGTAGGCCCAGATGGAACGATAGATGTCGGAAAGAAGAAATACTCCGGCGCGGACGCCGACGACGATCAAAAGAGAAACGAGAAAACGCTCCGGTGGAAACAAAAAGATAAAGGATTCGAACCGGATCCAATGCGCCAAAAAGAACGAGACACCCATGAACAACAGATCCAAGGGAAAGACCCACATTCTTCGATTCCATTGACCGAGCATGTAGGAAATAAAATCGTTTTCTTCTCAAAAGTCCAATCTTTTTGAAACGAAGAATTTCGATTTTTGACCGAATCTAAAAATGTGTTGCGAAAATTCTTTTCTTGCACCACTTCATTCATAGAATAAATCGGTTTTAGGCCGGGGCGCTTTTGAAAGAAATCATCATCAATCTACAAGGGGATCTGGACTTCAAATTGGGAGAATCGATTCTTTCCAAGCTGGAGGAATTGTCGGAATTTCCGCGCAAAATCCTGCTGGACGCTTCCGGGCTCGGCTCCGCGACTCTCGAAGGTTCCTCGATATTAAACCGACTTCCGCAGAAGTTTCCGGATTCGAAATTCGCGGTTTGTTCCGTGTCGGAAGGAATCGATCTTTCCGGAGAGGGACAAAACGGAATTCCTGTGTTTCCGGATCGGAAAACGGCGAAGTCTTTTTTGACCGGAAACGCCGACGGTTCGGAAACGAAATTTCCGGAGAACGCACCGATATTGATCCAATGTCCCGAGTGTTTTCACCTGCTTAAAATCCAAAACTCCGGGAATTACGCGTGTCCCTCCTGCGGCTCAAAATTTTTCGTCACCAAAGATTTCAGAACCTCTCCCTTTGAGAGATTATTATAATATTCTCACATTTCTTCGAATAACTGGATGGTTTCCAGAACTTCCGTAGGGACGTTTCCGGCTTGAAAATAGGGGTTGTACCTTTTTTTGATCCCCGAAACGAGTCTGCGTTTTCTGGCTTCGAAGGATTCCATGGATTCCTTGAGGATAGGATGTTTCCGCAGTTCCTCCCGGATCGCCGGAGCAAAGGGCGCATAACGGTTTAGGATATCCCGCACGACCCGGTTGAGTCTGGGTTTTCCGGAAGATTCGAACAGAACCCAATACGAATAATCTCCGCCGAACATGTCCTTTAGATTTTTCCTGTATTTCACCATCTGCTGATCGATCGCCTTTTTCGCGTCCGGGGTGAGGGCGGGGGATTTGTGGTAATTCTCCAGATAAAGAAAGTATTCCGAGGTAAGGGAAGGAGGGGCGGAATCCTTCCACTTTCTTCCCCGCACCGTTCGTTCCATCTCCCAACGGAATTCCCCCAAGGTCCTCGTGATCGCCAAGGTCATGTTTTCGTTCAGGATCTGCGGAAACACGAGTCTGCCGCGAGAGGAAACTCCGGAAGATATCTCCTGCCATAAAACTCCGCGGTTTCCGAACACGGGAAGGATGATACAATCCGGATAAATCTCCTTCATAGCGAGTTCCTGTTTGCCGGGCGTAGATTCCGGTTCGAATACGACTTGTCTGTGGAAAAGATGTTTATCGATCTTATGGACGTGATCGACGACCGAGTTCAATTTTTCCGGGGTTACGAGAAACGCGTCCGTTTCCCCGTACATCTGATCCTCCGAAAGGATCGGATATGCGAGATTGGGATTGGAGGAAACTCCGATCAATCCGTTCAACAACAGATTACTGAGTTCCCAATCAAGAAGATGCAGAAGATCGTCGATTCCGCTTTGGGCCTGGAATTGGTCCGTTCCGGTTTTACGAACGATCGAGGCTTTGACCTGTTCGTAGGATTGCGCCAAATGATTGCGGGAAGGATTTTTATTTCCTGCGAGGATCAATCCCAGCCATTCCGGCAAAAAATACACGGCCAAAGAATGTTGGGAAGGAGAGGTTTCGGTTTTATGATTCCTTAATTTCTGCAATGTGGAATCGAGTTGAACGATCCGCGCCGGAGACAGGAGATGTTCGTCCAAATAGAAAAAATACAGGAACAACAGAACCGGCTTGGGAATCGAGGAGATGTCCGATCTATATTTAGCATAACACGCGGAGTATAAACGGATGAAGGTTTGAATCTCCTCCGGTTTGTGTTCCTTGCGAACGAGACCGGGATGTTCCTTAAACGCGTGCACCCGTTTTTGAATCTCCGAAACGGTGGAAGCGTCCAATCCGGAATATTTTAGAATTTGCGAAAGACTTTCCCGAAAGTCCTCGGGAAGAACCGTTTCCTCTTGGGCGTTCACCCCGCCCATCTGGATTCCCCCCCAAGCCCTCGTTTTTTCCGAGTCTTTTTCGGGGACGGTAAGTATCTGAATTCCTATATCGTTTCCGCTGAAATTAAGAACGGTCGCGTCGAAGCGGATCCAATCCTTGTCTTCGCCGGAAAACAAAACGTGGATTTTTTCCCCGGGTCCGGTCGGAAAGGAATGATAGAGTTTTTTCGTGAATATTTTCGCGTGAAGCGACTTTTGAACGAAATCGGGTCCCGGAGTTCCGGAATATAAAAAACCGGGAAAGGCTTCCTCTCCGTCGGTCAAAAAAACCACGGGAAGAATTTTTTTCGGATGAGGACCCAAATCGTGAACCAGATGGATGAGCCGTTTGAAAATCAACGCGTCTCTCCACGCGGGCAATTCCCCCTGGTGCGCGAGATACAACGCGAATTCGGGAAGAAAAAATTCCTGAAACCAAACGGGAGATTCCGCGATCCGTTTTAAGGCGGAAACCGAAGCGTGCTCTAAAAACGAATGAACGTGAATCACGTCCCGTCCGTGCAGATA
>NZ_NPEF01000336.1 GCF_002811955.1 Leptospira ellisii | reverse complement strand
CGAATTGATCGCAGTTCTCGCCCACGAAATCGGTCATATAGAAAAATCCCATTGTATGGACGGGGTTCGGTTCGAACTTCTTTCGAAAAAGATCGGAACGGAAACTTTGGGAAAACTCGCGGATTTCGCGTTCCAATTGATGACGCGTCATTCGTATAACAAAACGCAGGAGGACGAAGCGGACGGATACGCTTTCGAACTCGTATCCAACACCCTTTACGACCCGATCGGAGTCGGTGCCGCGTTCCAGAGATTGGAACAATATTCGCCCGAAGCGGGAGTCAAAAAGGCGAAGTTGCTTTCCGAATATTTTCAGTCGCATCCGCATATGGATTTGAGAAGGGAGAAGTTTTCCGAAAAGGCGAAACTCTGGTGGGAGGAACATCCGGAAGACCGCAGATACAGGGGCGCGCGGAATCTTAAAAACCGCATCACCTTCGAAACCAAGGACTACGAGGAAGAGTGGGTTCAGGGAAGACCGCTCTGACGATATGCGATAACCGCTCGCGTTCGCATCGGGAGGCGTGCGGATCAGTATGATGAATCGGATCTTCGGGAAGCCGACGAATCGATCCCTTCCGAAACGATCGTAAGCGGCCGTTACATAAGAATATTCAAATATATTGATTTGACCTCGACTCTCTATATTCCAGCGGCGTGATTTTCAGAAGTGTTTTGAAAACACGGTTGAACGTGGATTTGGAATTGAAACCCGCCGCCAAAGCTATGGAAAGCACGGAACGTTCCGGTTCGGAAATCAGCATTTCACAGGCTTCCCGTATCCTGTATTCGTTAAGAAACTGGTTGTAGTTTTTTCCGAATTCGCTGTTGATGAATTCCGAAAGTTGGGAGGGGTTGATTTCGAATCCGTTGTCCGAAAGTTCGTTCGAAAGCATCTGCAGACTCAGATCCTCGGTTAGGAACAGTTTTTCGGCGTCCATCAGGGATAACACCGCGCTCCTCAGCGAATTCTTATCCAGACGTTTGATTCTGGATTGTCTGTATTCCCTCGTTTTGTTGCGGATCCGAAGCGGTTCGAAAAATCTTCGATCCAAAAGATAGATGAAGAAGACGCAGAGACTTCCCACGAAACCTCCGAAACGGAGATAGGTTTCCCCCTCGACGAAATGATCGATGAGCGCCGTGAAACTCGCCAGCGTTACGGACAATAAGGCGGCCAAAATAGGAAGTCGCATCTTCATCCATATCGAATCGTTCCTATTCCAATACTTTAGAATATAATAAAGTAATATTACGCAATAGATTATCATCGAAGCCTTGGGAAGGGGGACCAGCCATGCCGCGGCGTAAAAGTAGAGCCGCGTATACCATTCTCCGGAAACGAGAAAGGAATAGGAGTCGGGACTCTGAAGGAGGTTGTGCGAAAAATCTCCAAACGAACCTTGATCTTTGGATCGGCGAAATGAAGGGGAATCTGGACGAACGCTACGAGAAGGGCGGGCGCAAAATGAAGCAGGGAGATTTTTCCGAATTCGTATTTTGCGTCCGCTATGTCCCGCAGAAAAAGATACAGAAGGGGGCCCACACAAAGCGCGAGAGGAAGATGGCTCATTCTGAAAAACGTGTAAGGACCTACGAGGAACCCGTGATACAAGGCTCCGAGATAAATCTGCCATACTCCGGTGCAGAACATGAGCGAGGATAAAAGATATTTCCTAGGGTCCTTGTTTTCGACGGCAAGTTGTCCGGCTGCCGCCGTAATAGCGAGAACTCCTCCGAAAAAAATTCCGAATACGATAATGTCGTTCATGTTGGTCTCAAATCATGATCTGGGGCGATCTTCTTTCGGATGAAAGTTATACTCGAACGGAGGCAACCAGAAATGAAAGTGCAAAAAAATAAATTTTTCGTTCGGAGCAAAGATTCGTATCCACTTGCGGTGCATTCCTTCCTTTCGAACGATCCTAAGGTCAAAGACCCGTTGATACTTTTTCCGGCGATGGGTGTTCCCGGAAAATTCTACGTTAAGGTCGCGCTTCAATTGGCGCAGGCGGGTTTCGGAATTTATGTGGCGGATATGAGAGGCTCCGGCGACAACCGTCCCATTCCGTCGCGTAAAAACGATTTCGGTTACAGTGATCTGATTTATAAGGATTGGCCGGCGATCGTACAAACCGTTTCTAAACTTCATCCGGAAACGAAGCCGATATTAATCGGACATAGCCTCGGAGGACAATTGAGTTCGATCTATTCCGGTCTTCATCCGAACGAAACGAAGGGTTTGATTTTGGTCGCTACCGGAACGCCTTTTTTCAGACATTTTCCCTTTCCTTACTTCGCGCTTTATTTGTTCTTTTATTTTTTCAGCCGTTTCATATCGTTCATAGTCGGACATTTTCCGGGCGACAGATTGAAAGTGATGGGGCGTAATGCCAGACAAGTGATGAAGGACTGGTCCAGAGTCGGCATCACCGGATCGTTTCGCGATTCGGAAGGCGTAAATTTGGAACACGCGTTCGGCAAGATCGTATGTCCGGTTTTGTGTATTTCATTTTCGGACGATACGTACGCGCCTAAAAATCCGGTGGATGCCGTCTTAGGTAGAATCGGTTCCTCCGATATCACGAGACTTCACGTGGATCCGATCCGGGAAGGTATCGGACCGATCGGACATCTCGGCTGGCTCAAAAATTCCGATATGGTTTCGGAAAAAATCGGTTCTTGGATTTTGGAAAAAATAAAATGACAAAACGAAACACTATTTCCGCGGCTTCGCGGGAAGAAGGGCTTCTTTCGAAAAAAAGCCTGCTGTATTTTTACGTAAATACCGGAATCACGCTTCTTGCGGGGAATATGTTCAACTATTCCCTCATCATATATTCGTTCGAAGTTACGCGGTCCCAGACTTTTTCGGGATCCGTTTTTTTGGCGAACGTCACGCCCACGATCCTTTTCAGTTTTTTTGTAGGGGCGTTTTTGGACCGCTATTCCAGGATCAAAATCCTTTATATCTTCCAGACGAACTTCATCGTTTCCGGGATCGTATTGGGAACCCTGATCTATTTCGGAAAGATGACTTACGATTTCCGTTATATTCTAATTTTA
>NZ_NPEF01000335.1 GCF_002811955.1 Leptospira ellisii | reverse complement strand
AATTTTCATCATTTTAAGGGAGGGATTTGGGAGGCGATCCGCATCGGAAGCAAAAAGGAAATTCAGGATTACCGCGAGAATCGCTGGACCACCGAGATGTTTCTTTTCGGAAGCATCACCATCATGACGTTTTATCATTTCGGTCTTTTCTTTTTAAGACGCAAGGACGCTTCGAGTCTCTACTTCGGCCTTTTTTGTCTGGTGATCGTGGTGCGTCTGTTGACCACCGGTGAACGTTTTTTCATACAAAAATTTCCGGACGTTCCTTGGGAATTGGCCAGTAAGATGGAATATCTTTCCTTTTATCTCGCTTGGCCCATCTTTCAGAAATACATGGACAGCATCTTTCCGGGAGACATGCCGACTTGGGCCTGGAAGCTGAGCGTGGTTTTGGTCGGATTATTTTCGGCGATCATCCTATTCTTTCCCACGAAGTATTTCGCTTTGACCTTGATTCCGTTCCAAATCGCGCTGCTTTTATACGTTCCTCTTCTGATATTTCTTTTAGGAAGATGTATCGCGCGTAAAAGGAAGGGGGCGGGGATCGCCTCTTTGGGTGTGATGGTGCTGATGTTCGCCGCGGTGAACGATATCCTTCAAAGTCAGACGATCATAGCCACGGGATATTACCTGCCGATCGGGCTGTTCACGTTTATTTTCGTGCAGTCGTATATCCTATCGCTTAAATTCTCCTCCGCGTTCATCGCGATCGAAAATCTTTCCTCGGACTTAAAAGCCACAAACCAATCCTATAGCCGTTTCGTTCCGTTGGAGTTCCTTAAGTTTTTAGGAAAAAAGAATATTACGGAAATTGAATTAGGAGATCAAACTCAAAAGGAGATGACGATCCTTTTTTCGGACATAAGATCCTTTACGCAGTTGTCCGAAAAGATGACGCCCAAGGACAATTTCGATTTCCTCAATTCCTATATGGGAAAGATGGGACCCATCATACGCAAACACGGCGGTTTCGTGGACAAATATCTCGGCGACGGAATCATGGCACTTTTCCCCGATTCCCCGGACAACGCCTTGGAGGCCGCGATCGAGATGAAGAAGGAGTTGGAAATCCACAACGAAACCAGATTGGAAAGAAGATACGAACCGATTCGGATCGGAATCGGGATTCATACGGGAGTTTTGATGTTGGGAACGATCGGAGAGATGGAGAGGATGGACGGAACGGTGATCTCCGACGCGGTCAATCTCGCTTCGAGAATCGAAGGTCTGACCAAGGAATATAAGGCGGACATACTTCTTTCCGACGATAGTTATCGTAAGATTCGGAATCGGGTCAAATATACGTTTAAGGAATTGGGGAAGGTATCGGTGAAGGGAAAAGAGAACACGGTGGGCGTCTACGAAGTGATGTAGAGTTTCCGGATTTTTTCGGCGGTTTCGACGATTTCGTCCTGAAGCTCCTTCGGCTCCAATACGAACACGGAATCGCCGAAGCCGAGAATCTGACAGCGCGCCCAGTCCTTGGTTTCGAGATCGATCCTCGCGTCCATCCACTCCTCGTTTATAAAAGAATATTCTAATATTTTGTTGTACGAAACCGATCCGAATTTTTCGAGTTGTTCCTTTTTTATCCTCATTCTGACCGGAAAACTGGGGAGCTGCGAGAAGAAAAGGGACGTGGTCTCCTCCCAGTATTTTTCAAGATCGAATTTTTTCGGTCTTTCGAAAGATTCACCTAACGCGGCTTCTACGATTCTCGAGATCCGAAAGGTTCGGAATTCCTTGCCGTATTTCGCGATAAGATACCAGACTTTCCCCTTTGCGACGAGCCCCAAAGGAAGGACGATCCTATGTTTGGATTTTTCGTCCGATTTGTAGCGGAGAATCACCTTTCGATCCTGCCAGACAGCCTCCTGAAGCAGCGGTAAAAACGGAAATTCCTCCTTGGAGGTTCCCCAACCCGCACCGTCTACGTGGATCCTTTGTCTGACCATCTCGGCTTCTTTTTGGAACGCCGGAGGAAGCGAGGCCATAAACTTCATAAAGGCAGAATCCAGATGTTTTTTCTTACCGAGATCGTCCGCGATACGGGTCGAGCTGGTGAGAATCATGGAGAATATCTCCTCCTTTTTCATTCCGGTGAGATTGGTCCGGTACCCTTCCGATAATTCCCAGCCTCCCCGGGAACCGCGTTCCGCGAAAACGGGAACTCCCGAAGCGCTCAACGCCTCCATATCCCTATGGATGGTCCGTTCCGAAACTTCCAGTTTTTTCGCAAGCTCCTTGGACGAGATTCTTCCCTTGGCCTGAAGTTGAAGTAGAATGGAAAGAAGTCTGTCTGCACGCATGATATAATTATAAACTCGGATATATGACAGAATTTGACATGTATTTCGTTTTAAAATGGGAAAAAGCGTTTTTTTCAGAAACGTAAAATTAAAAAACTATATATGACAGAATTTGTCATCTTACTCGGGTTAGGATATTCGTATGATACAAAGTAAATTGAACGATAAGATCGCACTCGTCGCCGGAGGAACAAGGGGAGAGGGACGGGGAATTGCGGTCGCTTTGTGCGAAGCGGGGGCGACCGTTTACGTTACCGGCCGAAGTACGAAATATGCTCCTTCCGAGATGAAACGTTCCGAAACGATCGAGGAGACTGCGGAGCTCGTGACGGCCGCGGGAGGAAAAGGGATTGCGATTCGTACGGATCACACCGATCCGGAAGAAGTCCGCCGTTTGTTCGAGCGTCTGGATTCCGAACAAGGCAGACTGGATCTTCTCATAAACGATATTTGGGGAGGGGATCCGTTCGTGGATTGGAGTAAGAAATTCTGGGAACATTCCTTGGCGGACGGACTAAAGGTTCAGAGAACGTGTTTGGATTCGCATCTGATCACGAACTATTACGCCGCCCCGCTTATGATACGCAACCGTTCCGGTCTGATCTTGGAGATAACGGACGGGATCGATTACCGGTATCGCGGAAACTTATATTATACTTTGATAAAGTCATCCATTATAAATCTTGCAAGTTCCCTTTCGGAGGAATTGAAGCCGTACGGAATCGCGGCCCTGGCCTTGACTCCCGGTTTTCTGCGGTCGGAGGCGATGCTGGATCATTTCGGGGTTAAGGAGGAGAATTGGAAGGACGGAACCGCAAAGGAGCCGCATTTCATCGCCTCCGAAACTCCGGCTTATATCGGAAGGGCGGTCGCGGCGCTCGCGGGGGATCCCGACGTTTTCGAAAAAACGGGGAAAGCGTTCAGCACTTGGAAG
>NZ_NPEF01000334.1 GCF_002811955.1 Leptospira ellisii | reverse complement strand
AACGAATCTCCCGTGATGTCCGAAACTCCGTGAAATACGTCGGGGGTCATGTAGTTGTGTCCGAGCAGGACCGCGTTCTTTTCTTTTTTCAGTTTTTGGATCTCTTCGATAAGCGGAAGTTTCGCTTCCACTTCGTGTTCCATATACGTGTTTTTGAGCGCTTCGGCGATTTCTTCGAGGGTTTTCATGGGTAAGGCCAATAAGTTGTTGATGTGGAAATTCCGTTCAGCTTGGGATATCCGGGATCCGCTCCCGTGTTACAATTAGACTGGCATTGTCTCCAAACATTCCCCGCATTCGTGGCTCCGGAACGTTTGGCGTCGACATAATTCGTCTCCGAATCGAAGGAGCAATTACCCGTGGCCGTCGAGGAATAAGTTACGTAGAACGTGGAATTACATTTTCCCCAACAGCGAAGTAATTCCTCGAGCGTCTCTCTGGTTTGAAGTTTCGCGGGTTGAATTCCGCTTTGCAGACGATCCAATTCCGCCGCGGAGCATTTTTCGCTGATAGAAACGGCGTGTTTTAAACAAAGATTTTCCTGAGTGTAATATTCCACACAAGCGGGATTGGAACCGGAAGCCAACAGCCAACTTAAGAATTGTTGTCGGGTCGAATCGTCCTCTTTTTTAGAAGCGGGACATCCGATCAAAACCAGAATACAAAACAGTTGAAAAACGATCCGTTTGTGCACAGCAAAATCCGTTCCGATTCAATTTCTTTCGATCGAACCTTTGCTACAATCAAAAAAACGGAATCGCTCGGACGTAAGAATCAAATCCGAGGGTTCGATTCTAAAATATATTGACACGATTCTTTTCGTGTTTTAAATCATCCCTTATCCCCAAAATCAAACAGGATTGGTGTTACTTTACCATGAGAAAATTATCTTCTCTAATTGCTGTGTTAGTTCTCCTTATGTTCTTAGGAAATTGCGCAGATACAGTCGATGTGGAATATCCGGTATTCCCGAAAGATAAAGAAGGCCGCGCGCTTCAAAAATTCCTCGGAACCATTCGTAACGTAGGTTTGGCCGTCGAGCCTCCGAAAAAAAGTCTTTGGGAAGCGATCTTCGGATCCGGATCCAGCTTCATCGACCAAATGCCTTCTAAAGTTTTCGAGGCATTCGACAAAGAATCCTATTACAAACTGACCGACCTCAGCAAACGCGCCGACATTCTGAACGAAGCCACTCTTTCCTTAACCGGAATCACTAAGTCCAGATCCAAAATCGGAAACCTGATCGGAGCGGAAGCGATCCTTTACATCGGTTATCAAAAACCTTATACCGAATGCGGTAGCGAAAACAAAATCGACGCGGTTGCGGCGGGAATGAAAGTGGCCGGTTTTGCGGCTTCTATGGCGACCGGAAGAGACGTGAATACCGGAAACGATCCGGTTTCAAAACCTACCGGAGTTCGTTATATGTTGATTCCTCTCGACGCTACTTTGATCAAAGTGGATACGGGAGAAGTTAAAAAAGCGGTGGTTTCCAATCCTGCGAAAATCTTCAACAGCGTAGGAAACCTCGAGTGTCCTTCCGTTCTCGATTCTTTCGGACAAGGTCTGGACGAAGCGGCTGCGTATATCAAAGGCAGACTTTCTCCGCTGGTTAAAACCGAGAAGATCAAAGTTTTCGTAAAAGACGAGGATGAGGAAGTAAAAGAACTTCTTCAAGAAGGTTACGAAGAAATCCAAGGTGAAACTCCAAGTTTCAAAAAGGCGAAAGAAGCCTGGGAAAAAGCCGACAAAAAAGCGAAAGGTCAATCCTGGGGAGCGAAAGCGAACCTCGGAACCTACTACTTCTCCACCGGCGACTTCGAAAAGGCGATCAAACAATACGAAGACGCGATGAAAATCAAAGACGCTGACAAGAGCTATTTGAGAGAGTTGAGAAAAAGAGTAGAAGCTACTTTCGCAGTCGACGAAAGCAACGCAAAGTAAGAAGCTTCCTTTGAAATCGCTGAATTGCGGGAAAAGCGGACGTAAGTCCGCTTTTCTTATTTATACCCTTCTGATTCCGGTCCTTTTTTTGGCGGATTGCAGAAAGACGCCGAACGAGGAAGAGTGCGTGGAAAACCATATGCACAACGTAAAGCTGATCGCCCAGGCGCCGGAAACGGAAATTCCGCCCACGATGCAACAGATCATGTTGAAGGAGATTCTTCAGCCGGATATGTCGAGGGCGATCGTTCTGCGTTGTATGCAGGACAAAACTCTCGAACAGGTTCGTTGCGAATTGGGGAAGGAAAAATTCTCCGATTTAAAAACCTGCAAACAGTTCGGAAAAAAGGAAGTTCAATAGGCATCCGCTTTTTGATAGTGCGCTTCTCAAAACGAAAAAGTGCGGGAACTCCGCACTTTTTCTCTTCGTTTAAGCGATCCGCATAAAACGGATCTAATTGTCGGTCGAGGACCGATCCGATTAGGATCCGGAATTGTTTCTTCTTAAATATGCGGGGATGTCGTAGTCTTCGGCTTTCGCAGAAGAACTGTTAGGCGAACGAAACCGCAGAGATCCTGCGTTTTTTTGCGGTTCTCCGTTTTCCTCCTGAAAAAAATCCTTTTTCATCTCGGAAGCGGGGGACTCCATTCCCACGACCTTACGTTGAAATCCGTAGGCTTCCTGAACCCTCGTCGTCAGATCCTGGTTCTGGATCGGTTTTCCGATCGCGGAACGTTTGTTGAATCCGGTCGCGATCACCGTGACCCTGATTTTGTTGGAAAGACTTTCGTCCTCGTGAAGACCGATGATGATGTTCGCGTTCGGATCCACTTGTGAGGTGATGATTCCGGAGACTTCGTTCCAATCGGAGATCGTAAGATCCTTTCCACCCGAAACGTTGATCAAAAGGGAAGAAGCCCCGGCGATCGAAGTGGAGTCCAACAACGAATTGTTGATCGCGTATTCGACCGCCTCCTTCACCTTACTTTCTCCGCTTCCTTCTCCCACTCCCATGACGGCGTCTCCCGTGTCGCGCATGATCGCCTTTACGTCCGCGAAATCCACGTTGATGAGTCCCGGGTTGTTGATGATGTCGCTGATCCCGCGCACCGCGTTCAAAAGAATATCATCGATCACCTGAAACGCAAGATCGATCGGCGTGTTTTTATCCACGACCTTGAAGATGGAATCGTTGTTGATGAGGATCAACGTGTCGACGTGCGCGCGGAGTTGTTCGATGCCTTTGCGCGCGAGTTCCATTCTTCTTCTTCCTTCGAAGGAGAAGGGAAGCGTTACCACTCCGA
>NZ_NPEF01000333.1:2955-3268 GCF_002811955.1 Leptospira ellisii | reverse complement strand
TTTTTGTATTATGGACAATCGGGGCAAGCATTTATTGATATTGACGGAAACGGAATTGGAGATTTTATTCGATTCAATAATATTGACAATCCATCTACAAGAGAAATAATTTTTACTCTTTTAGATGAAAATCAAAATAAGATACACCAAAATTCTAGAACGGTTCAAAACAACGGAAAAGATGGCAACACATTCTTCGTGGATATCAATGGGGATACGTTAGTTGATTTTGTTTCCGTTACTCCGTCGGGTGCTTTATCTGTTTTTTTGTTTGACGGAAAAAACTTTGCTACAACGCCCTATCAAGTCGGGA
>NZ_NPEF01000333.1:0-2928 GCF_002811955.1 Leptospira ellisii | reverse complement strand
CAATACATGTCGCCAGCAACGGCTAATCCCTATCTTATAGACGCAAAACGAGACGGCGGCCCCCTTGATAAGCTGATAGAAACGAATCTTCAATTTGGCGCCGAGGAAATTACTCTTTATCTTCATGATAACTCTTCTCAATTTAACGAATCGATCACTATGGTCGCGCATTTACCGGATAACGTTTATCAAGGCGACGCTCCATCTGTATATTACGATATAGATAAAGACGGCCAGAACGAAACTCTATATATTCATTTTTATTATAATGTTTTTGGTCAGCAAGTTATGGCATTGCGAATCCACTTTACGAGTGATAATTCGGACTTTGAACAAGCAATTGATATTAACGCTCTCTATACCGCTTCCACATTTTCAGAGCAACCTAACTATCCTGCATTGACTAATTCACTGTATGATAGCTGGAGATTATCTAAAACTTTTGCCGAGATGAACGGGGACGGGTTGGCGGATTTTATTTGGTTTGATGGGAATGCGATTCGGATTTCTTACGGAACTCAAAGCGGAGATCGTATCATTTATAACTCCAATGGAGATACGCAAATCACGGCTTCTTCCTTTTATACTGCAACGGATCTAAATCGGGACGGGAAGGCGGATTTAATCGGCATTGATTCTGCAAAGAATGAAATTTTTAGCGTAGTTAATTTTCTTTCCGTAAATAGTGATACTGCGGTGTCGATGACGGGAAATATTCATTTTTATTCGAAAGTTTATTCCGAACCAATCGGACTTTTAAAGACGATCGACAATGGACCCGGGGCTAAAACAAAAACAATTTCCTATTTGAATTCGTTTGAAATGTCGAGTTCTATTGCGTCAAATTCGTCATATCCTATTATCGCCTACGACTCGTTTGATGTTTTAACAAAGTCCGTTGTTTCCGATTTTGGCGGCAATGAAACTTCGATTACCTGTTTTAATTATCTAAATCACCGCTACTTTTCCGGGGTTAAAGACGTTCGTAGGAACCTTGGCTTTGAAAGAATTACTTCCAATACAAGTTTGAATTACGCGCCGTTAAATTGCAGTGATCCAAATCCTCTAAGAACAAACGAAAAATATGCGATCCAAAATGGTTCGTATGAAACGGACGGAATCGTATTTCGTAATGTTGAATATTATCTGGGTACAATTATTTCAGATGATCGGTCGATTTATGGCAGCGTTAGTTCTCCTTTTGGAACTAAATACGCTCAACTGAATCAATCGATTCAAGATTCCTATCAAGCCGGGGTTTTATTGACAAGTCAGAATACAAGTTATTCTTACGGAGATATTTATGGGAATCCGACGTTAATTACGGATACTTTAAATACTAATACGGTTACGACACAAACTTCTTATTTGAATGATTCTACCAATTGGATCTTGGGAAGCCCAATGTTGCAACGGAAGGTAAGCAACGGACTTCTCGTTCAAGATCGATTTATTACTTATTACGCGAATGCCGATGTTTCTTCCATTCAAGATTTTCCGGGCAAGCCTGAATATTCCGTTCAAAGTTTTCCGGTATACGATTCGTTTGGAAACCCGCTTTCAATTCGAGACGGAAATAATAATCTTATGAGTTTTCAATATGATACAGTCCTTAACAAATTTCCGGTACAGATTACGAACTCACTAGGTCAAATCGTTCTCAAAGAATATGATTTATCGAAAGGATTGGAGACTAAAATTACAGACCCGAATGGCGGAATTACGATCCAGAATTATGATAAGTATGGAAGACCGAATGAGACGATTTTACCCGGAGAATCTAGTTGGAGTCAAAGAATTATTTATGAGAACACCGGACGAGCGGGTCAGACGATCCAAAAATTAGTAAACGACAGTCAAAACGGTCAACTGGTTAGTAAAGAATTTTATGATACACTTGGGCGTGGCATTCGGAAAGAAACTCCCGTAGACGGAGGGAGAATTCTTGTTTCCACTTCCGAATACAATGCTGACGGTTCTTTAAAACGAAAATCGAAACCGTATATAGAAGGTTTTGATACCATTTATTTTATGGACTATGTTTATAACGGACCCGATGGCCGATTGAGTCAGGTAAATCACCCGGACGGCCGCGTGGAAAAAATCATCGAGTCTGGTTTTGTTAAAACCGTTGTCATGGAATCAGGCGGAACTGAAATTCATAGAGAAAGAGTCATGTTAAACGATTTGGGGCAGACCATTTCGAAAGAGATTCAAAACACTCAATCCTTTTCTTATGCTTATGATCCGGCAGGAAGACTTTCGCAAATAACTGATCCAGCCGGTGACACGACTCAATTTTTTTATGATTTTGTAGGAAGAAAGATCAAACAAACGGATCAAAACTCCGGAACAATTCTTTATTCTTATGACGCGGTCGGAAATCAAACGCAGACAATCGATGCGAGAGGAGTGGCTCTTAATTATTCTTTTGATTCGTTCAATCGTGTCATTGCTGTTGCCGGACCGCATCCGGATTCTTCGGTAGTTTACGAATATGACACGGCGCCTAATGGTAAGGGAAAAATTGCAAAAGTTCAGGATGCAACCGGGCAGACTTCTTTTGAATACGACATTCGAGGCAGGGCAGTAAAATCTACAAAACAAATCGATGATTTGATTTTTGTGGAAAGAGCCGCTTTTGACTCGCTTGATCGGATTCAGGACTACACGTATCCCGATGGATCGGTTGTTCACAATCAGTATTCTAAGGCAGGATATTTAACCGGAATTACGATGGATGTTCCGGATCATGGGAGTTATGGATATCCGATCGTATCCTATGAAGGCCCGATCTTGAGCGCGAGCGGCGACATACAAATTTTAAGAAAATTGGGGAATGGAGTTCAAACGGCCATCACAGTAGATCCGATTTTTAAACGTGTTTCGGAATACAAAACTATACTGCCTAATGCGTTCGAACAAGAA
>NZ_NPEF01000332.1 GCF_002811955.1 Leptospira ellisii | reverse complement strand
AATCGTCGATGGTCGTCTTTTCCTCTTCTTTGCAATTGAACCCATAGATAGAGGCGATCAAAATCGCTATTAAAGTCAATTTTTTCACAATATTCTCCTTTTAAAAAATTTACTATTTTGAGTCGTAAATGAATCAAAATAGTTGAATATAGTCAAATTTTAATTTAATTAACTATAAAATATTTATATTACAAGTTTTAGAGTTATATTCCGTTCATTTATTTTTCTAAAAATTCATATCGGTCCATTGATCGAGCGGGGCGCGAGCCGAGTTCCATTCGTTATGCCGCACTTCTCAAATAGGAAAATCCCTTTATTGGATCGAAGAATTCCGATTTATGGATTTTTATGGGCTTGCAACGATTCATCGATGGATTACTTTAGTGTGTCGAAGAAAATAAAAAACGCAGGTAAAACGTTCGAGGCTCGATGATTTCGGGACGTATTCAATTTTCTGCTCTTCACGGAGCGATACGATTGATAGGAACGGAACTTTGCTAACGGAGAACGATCATGAATCATCCTTATTCCGGTGGATGCGCCTGCGGAGCCATTCGCTATACTATTTCCGATGAACCGATCTTTATGAATGATTGTCAATGCCGGGATTGCCAACGCATGAGCGGCACGGGTCACGGTTCCTATATGACGTTTCCGTCCCGTTCTGCCGTAGAACTTGTCGGCGAAGCGACGCGTTTTAACATGATCGGGGACAGCGGCAACGTGAAAACCAGCGGCTTTTGTGCGAAATGCGGTTCGCCCGTGTATATGACATTCGCTGCGATGCCGGAATTGTTTACGATACACGCTGCGAGTCTCGACGATCCGAATCGATTTAAACCGCAGGTCGTCACATATGCTGTACGCGGTTATATTTGGGATCATGTCGATCCGTCTCTTCCGAAATTCGAAAAAATGCCTCCGTCATAAACGCCGTTTACGATCGATTCTCCCGAGATCGATCGTAAAATCGAATTTTTCACATAAGAAGAACATGGAATCGAAAACAGAGCTTCATCCCCGAACACATTGGATCCAGGATACGGTAGAACGTTGTATTCAAAAATTGGTAAAAACGTTCCAAGAGAATCAAGACGAATTTTTCTTCACCGAAAAGGATCTTCAGTCGTATTTCTTTCATTGTTTATTGGAGGAAGATCGTTTTATCTACGCCTATAAAAATAGGTCTCACCTTTTGATTCATACCGAATATCCGACTCCGTTCAAATGTATTATGGATAAAAATACGGGTAACGTATATCCCGATTTCGGTCCGGAAAGGCGGATGAGAGGACATATAGATATTATAATATTAAATCCTAATTATATAAAATGGATCGTTGATTGCGGCTGTTTTTATAATTCGATTTACGGTTTAAAGAACGATCTCTACGGTAATTATATGCCGGGTATGATAAGAAATTACCGTACGTTTAATGAAGAATACGGCGAGCCGATCATCGAATACGCGATCGAATTCAAATTTTTCAGACATACGTATTCCGGGAAAAAATATCCGTTATTGGGAGTTCTGACCGATATAAATAAGTTAAAATTGTTCTGCAATTTTAAATCCTCCTCTCCCGAAAGGGAAATTCACTTTGCGGGACGTTCAAAATCGATCGTATTTTTAGGCGAAAAAACGGTCGATGTATTGTTGGGTCCGCTCAGGGAAGAAGAGAAAAGATGCGGAGGCCAACTGATGGTCGTTCCATATCGCGCCGATCTTTAATGCGAAATCTGTTTCTCGCTATCGATTCTAAACCGAGTTTCGAACGCGTACTCTTCACCGATGTGATGTTTGTCACGATTCGGGCAGTGATTCTTTCTTTTTATAATAACCGAACATAAGACGCGTTCGGGCCTTTCTTAAGGCTTGCTTTTCCGAGCCGGGTTTCGTTTCTGGAATTTGAATTTTATTTTTTCAATTCCGAAGAATATGAACTCAGACAACTCCAATCACGCGATCTTACTTTGTATCCTTCTCGGACTCGGTTCCGTGCTCGGCCTCTCCGGTATCGACTTGGTTCTCCCCAGCGTTCCCGCTTTGCCCGAAATTTTGGGAGGAGATCAGACCCGTTCGCAATTCGTGATCGCTTCTTTTATCGGCGGGACGGCTTTCGGAATGCTTTTTTCCGGATACGTTTCCGGCAAGGTCCGCACCTCCTCACTTCTTTTTTCCTCCCTCACGTTATACGCTCTTCTTTCCTTTCTCTGTACTTTCGCCGAGTCTTTGGACGCTCTGATCGTCCTGCGTTTTTTCCAAGGTTTGTGTTCCTCGGCTCCGGCCGTTTTGGCTCCGGGAATCGTTAAGAATCTTTTCGACGAAAAGGGCGCCACACGCGCTTTGGGAATGTTGGGAAGCGTGGAATCCCTGGTTCCCGCCCTCGCGCCGATCCTAGGAGTTTGGCTTCTAACGTTCGGAACCTGGAAGTATTCCTTTTTTCTCACCGCGTTCTTTTCCCTTCTTTTGGCGTTCGCGTTTCTGTTTTTCCGGATAGAAAGTCCGAAGATCGCGTCATCGAACGGCGATCGGGGATCCTATTTCGCGCTCTTACGCTCTCCCGTATTTCAAAGATATTCCTTGAGCCAGGCTTTGAATTTGGGAGGTCTTCTCGTTTTCGTTTTCGGAGCTCCCGTCGTCATGGTTAAGTCGATGAATTCCGACATATCGAAATTCGCGCAGATGCAGACGATCGGCGTGGCGTTTTTCATCACGGGTGCGATTTCCTCCTCCTTTCTCAACCGGAAATTCGAGCCGGAATCGCTGGTGACGACGGGAACGGTTCTTTCTCTCACCTCGTCTATTTTACTTTTCTTATATTCCATTTTTGGAAATAACGATCCGAACTGGATTTTGGCGATTTTTCCTCTGATGAACTTGGGATTGGGACTTCGCGGTCCCACCGGTTTTTTAAAGGGAATTCTCGCGTCGAACGGGGACGACAACAGGGCTTCCTCCCTGATTCTTCTTTCGATCATCTCCGTTTCCTCTTTGGGCACGGCGTTTATCGCTCCGTTTTTGCATTTCGGTTTATTTTCCTTAAGTTTGTTCGTCGTGTTTCTCCACGCCGCCGCCTGTCTTTCGCTCTTTTTCCTTCCTAAACTTCCCTCCGATTGAGAAATTAAGATTTGTTTTAAACGCATTTTCTTAAATCAAGTATATTTATGATACAGGAACTGCAACTTCGAGTCCCGCCCCACGTCGCGGGTAAGGAAGAAGCACTCAAAGAATTCCTCTCCAAAACGCTCAAGGTCGAAACCGAAGAGATTCGAGACGTGATCGTA
>NZ_NPEF01000331.1 GCF_002811955.1 Leptospira ellisii | reverse complement strand
ATCAGATTTTTTCTGACGGATTTATGCAATTCCCCTTCTAAAACAATTTCGTGTTCGCATTCGCCCGCGCGAAACGGGGAGGCGGGACGGTTCGAAAGCAGAATCGGAGCGTCCAAAAATTCGTCCCAGGACGAAGTCGTCCTTTTTTTGCCCTTCCCGTCCAAACCCGAATGACAATATCGAAAAGGAAGAGTATTCGATATTTCTAATGTTATTTCCGCGGGTTCCAGATCCTTAGGATATAAAAAAAGTGCGGGGGGATGTAGAAGACAGAATTCGGGGGTAAAATAATTGGACCGAACCGAATAATCGAATCCGTAAACTACGTAACGGACTCGAAAGGATTCGCCTTCGGAACGAATGCTCCATACGTCCAGACCGAGCGATTCCACCTCGAGTCGTTTTCCGTTCTTCCCCGAAAGGAACGCTTCCATCTTATGGATATGTCTGGAATAATCCCGAACCATATACGATCCGGGAGACCATACCGGAAGGGAGAGTTGCGTTTCCTTTTTCGGAGACACGATCTCGATCTCCACCTGAAGATAATGCCCCGAAAGCTGATATTCTTGTACGGAAAAATGGAATTTAGACAATCATGCACCGCTGACTTTGGAAATCTCCTGGAGAGTTTCCTGTACGGTGGTCGTCGGGTCAACTTTTCTCCAAACCTTTTTGATTTTCCCGTCCGGAGAAATCAGAAACGAATCCCGGGAAAGTCCCTTAAACACCTTACCCCTCCATTCCTGATCTCCGTACACTCCGAGCGCCTCGCTGAGTTTGTGATCCGGATCGGAAAGAAGGGGGAAATTCAAGGAATACTTTTGAATAAAATTTCCGTGCGAACTCAAATCGTCCAAACTGACTCCGTAAACCTTCGCTCCGATTTTTTTAAATTCACCTATATTATCCCTATAACTGCACGCTTGTTTGGTGCAACCCGGAGTATCGTCCTTAGGATAAAAATAAAGTAAGGTCCAAGATCCCGCTATGTCATCCGGTAACTTGACACTTTTTCCTTCCGTACTTTCCAAACTGATTGCTGGCAAAGAGCCGCCTAAGACTGAATCTGACATTTCCCATTCCTCTCGGTGATAAATATTTCCGAAATTTTTCGGACCGGTTTTAACCCGATGGAAAACGATAGGGATCGGTTTGATGCCCGCAAGAAAGAATTAGATTTTTATCAAATAAAAATGTTGAAAATTGCCCCGTAAAAACTTCTAATCCTTATGCTTCGAGCGAAAAATCAATTTTTCTCATACGGAAATCATTCACTTTGAAAACGATTCTACCCTTATTCCTTTTTGTATTTCCCGTAGTATTACTTTCGGAATCCCCCGAATCTTGGACCCCGATCGACTTACGCAAAGGCGACTGGTATGCGGCGGAAGGCTTTCGCGAAGAATTCAAAAACGGAATCGATCCGTCCTCTTCCAAGATCCGCAAGATCGAATCGTTTCCGATCGTGCTCAACGACGTGTTTCAAGTCCCCGTCGGAGAAGGTTTGAAAGAATACACCTTGCAGACCGAATTCCGTTTGCACGAAAACCTCAAAAAGGCAAAAATTTATAAACCTATCTTTCTTTATCTGGAATCGATCGGGGAAAACTGGGAAATTTTCCTAAACGGACATTCCCTCAAACGCGAAGTCCATACGGATCCGTCCGCAAAAGAGATGTCCGCACGAAGGACGATCCGCAACTTCCGATTGGCGATCGATTCCAGCCTTCTCCAGGAAGGACGCAATCTTCTCACGTTTAGAATGATCGGAGACGTTCCCGCCTCCGCACTTTCCAAAAACGTGGATCTCGGTTTTTACATAGACGGGGATTATTCGATCACGACGGAACAAAAACTCTCGGGCGAAATTTCCACCCTGATCAATCTGTGTCTCAATACGATCTACGTTTTTTTCGGTCTGTATCATCTTCTCATCTTCGTAAAACGAAGAGAAGACCGTTATAATCTTTATTTCGGAATTTTCAGCGTTTGTATGGCGGTATATTCGCTTTCGCGTTCCAGCATAGCGTTCGATGCGATCCACGACACGACCTGGATTACGAGAATCGAATATTCTTCCGTCTCCCTGCTTTCTCCCTTATTCCTTTTGTTTATGCAGGATTATTTTTACGGAAGGGCCAAGTTCTCGAAAATACTGTTCGGCATCCTCGTTTTTAATCTGATCGTGGGCGCAGCCACGCTCGTCGAACCGTTCCGTTATACGATGACGAGTCTCCGAATTTGGCAATTCTCCATTCTGCCAACGCTCGTTTATCTTTTATACTTCATGGGGAAGGCGGTATATCTGCGCAAAAAGGACGCGACTCTGATGGCGGTGAGCATGTTCACGGTGGTTTTTATCGCGGTTTACGACGTGATCGATTCCGTCTTTTTCCAATCCGGAATCCGATTCACCCAATTCGCGTATTTCCTTTTCGTCGTCGCGTTGACCACCATTCTCGCGAACCGGTTTATCTCGTTGTATCGACAATCCGAAGATTTGAACATCGAACTCAGCCAACAAAAATTGGAACTCGCCAGACAAAAGAACGCGTTTTTCCGATTCGTACCCGTGCAGTTTTTGAACGTACTGGGAAAGGATTCCGCGGTGGAGGTGAATCTGGGAGATTCCGTTCTCAAGGAGATGTCCGTTCTGTTCACGGACATACGTTCGTTCACCACGATTTCGGAGCAGATGACTCCCGAGGAGAATTTCCGCTTCATCAACGATTATCTCGCGAGTATGGAACCGGTAGTGCAAAAACACGAAGGGTTCGTGGATAAGTTTATGGGCGACGGAATTCTGGCCCTTTTTTCGGGAGACGGAGAATTCAGCCAGTCCAGATTTCAGGGAAAAACCTCAGCGGACAAGGCCATCCTCGCCGCAATCGAAATGAAGAAAAAAGTGCAGACGATCAACGCGGAGGCGCAGAATTCACACTTTAAAGGACTTAAGATTGGAATCGGAATCAACACGGGAAACCTGATGTTGGGAACCGTGGGAAGCCGCTCCCGACTCGATACGACCGTGATCGGAGACACGGTCAACGTGGCCTCCCGTTTGGAAAGTCTAACCAATCTCTACCGCGCGGATATTCTCGTCACGAAAAACACTCTTTCGGCGATGACGATCGCGGACGGTCTTGCGATCCGCGAAATCGATTCCGTCGTGGTAAAAGGAAAGACGGATCCCATCATCATCTACGAAGTCTACGAAGCGGATACGCCGCATATCCGCAAACTCAAGGATACTACGCTTCCTCTGCTTACGAGGGGAATCATTCTTTATAAGGTC
>NZ_NPEF01000330.1:526-3312 GCF_002811955.1 Leptospira ellisii | reverse complement strand
CCGCCTTTCCGTTGCTTCCGCTTACGACTAACGTGAACGGCCTTTGACCTCCTCCTACGTTGTCTCTGGCCTACGCTTCGGTTTGGATCGTGTTGTGGTGGGTCGTTTTGACCTATCTCGATAAAAAACGGATTTACCTCAAGATTTGAAAAGGTCGCTCTCGTTTTTTTCGTTAAATCGTGATTCGAAACAATAAAAAAGGACCGACCCGTATACGTTTACGAATCGATCCCTGGTTCGTTTTTATCGATCTTAGATGACCAGCTCTAAATCGCTGAAGACCGGGCTTTTCACTTCGTCCAAAAGACGTTTCATCGCCAGGTTCCGCAGGTTATTCAGTTCCAAACGGAGATGGGATTCTAAAGTCGTTTTGGAAAGAAGGTTGGAACAGCTAACCGCGATCATTTTCAGGTCCGTAGCGGCTTTGATCTTCGAGGAAAGCAGTAGCTGTTGAATGACGGCATATTCTTTTTTTCTAAAGTGAATTCTCAATAAAAACGGAATAGAATAAAGTTCCGCCATCAGTTCCCATTTCGTCTTTGTCTTGTTCGTCGGTTCGGCGGCGTTCTCTTCGACGACCGAAACCGGCTCTTCGGGTTCGAAAATGACGGAGATGGAAACCGGTTCCGCAGAATTATAATTTCTTTCCGGATTAAAGGAAAGGGGAGTTTCCGACTCTCGAATCAATTCCTTAAGGGTTTTTATTCTTTCTGTTTCTTCGTAACGATTCGGATGAGCCTTCATCATCTTTTTTATGTCCTCGAAAAGGACACAAAAGGTGAACAGTTCCAGAATGGTCTGATTTTGGATCGTCGCGATCTCGTCCAGGATTCTCGCAAGAATCTGCTGGTATCCGAGGGATTTGCGATACATCGCGTTGTATTGGAGTTCCAAATTCTTATGGAATTTGGAAAACAAGGAATCGATCAAAAACGCATCCGCAACCACATAGGCGTCCAATCCCGGAACGGAAAAGTTAGGATTCTGCTTTTTTAGATTCAAAACGAAGATGCAGTTCGAATCTTTTAAAAAGTTCAGGATTTTGGTTATCTTTTTTTCAGAAAGATTGAGGGTGGAGCGAAAGTGATAGTAAAGATCCGTGTTCGTGGGTATTTGCTGATTCTCGTTTTCTTTTTTTATCTTATCGAGAATGATCTGCGCTAAAGTGATGTCTTCCATAAGTTACTTCCGTATCTCAAGAGAAAAGTTCTAAGTGAATTGAATTTAGCTTCTGAACTAATAACAGAAACGATACGATTTCTTGACATTTTTTTATAAAAAGGAGGTAGCGAATGCTAAAAAAATGGGAAGAAACGACAGGAAGGGAATCAAAAAACCGGGTCAAACAGCCGTTTGGACCCGGTTTACGTGCGTTAGGTTAAATTCTTTCGATAATGGTCGCGATGCCCATTCCCCCTCCGATGCAGAGGGTAATCAGTGCATAACGTTGTTGTCTTCTTTCCAATTCGTCCAACGCGGTTCCGAGAAGGATCGCTCCGGTGGCTCCTAACGGATGGCCTAGTGCAATGGATCCGCCGTTGACGTTGATTTTTTCGGTGGGAATTCCCAGGGATTTTTGGGTGTAAAGAACCACCGACGCGAAGGCTTCGTTGATCTCCCAAAGATCGATATCTTCCGGTTTGAGTCCCGCAATGGCGAGGGCTTTTTTGGAGGCGGATACGGGGCCGGTGAGCATGATCGTCGGATCCTCTCCGGTGGACGCCATCGCTACGATCCTGGCCCTCGGTTTCAGACCGTATTTTTTGATTCCCTCGTCGGATGCGAGGAGCACAGAAGCGGCTCCATCCACGATTCCCGAAGAATTGCCTAACGTGTGGATATGATTGATTTTTTGGATTTCGGGATAGGATTTCAGCGCGATCGCATCCAATTCCTTTTCTCCGATTGTTTTAAAAACGGGTCCGAGTTCCGAAAGCCATTCGAACGTGGATTCGATTCTCGGATTTTCGTCCGTTTCGACCAGGGTTCCGTCCTCCGTTTTTACGGGGATGATCGATTTTTTAAAATACCCTTCTTTGATCGCTTTGTCCGCTTTGATTTGGGATGATTCGGCGAAACGATCCGCTTCTTCCCTTGAAATTCCGAACTTGGTCGCGATCAGATCCGCCGATATTCCCTGCGGCACTAAATTGTAGTGTTTTTGAATATTAGGATTTCCTATATTAAAGTCGCGTCCGTTCATATCCGCGCCCATCTTTACGCGGGACATTGATTCGATTCCTCCGCCTAACGCCACTTCCATGGATCCGGATTGGACGTGATTTGCGGCGTTGTTGACCGCTTGAAGTCCGGAACCGCAAAAGCGGTTTACCGTATAACCGGGAACGGAATTCGGCCAAAGCGCCGCCATTACCGCATAACGTGCGATACACGCGGCTTGATCGTCCACTTGGGAGACACAACCGAGAACCACTTCTTCAACGATTTCCGGTTTGATTCCGTTTCTTTCCTGAAGCGCGTTTAAGGTCGCCGCCGAAAGTTCTTGGGGGTGAATGGATGCGAGAGTTCCCCGTTTTTTTCCCTTTCCTCGGGGGGTTCGGACCGCGTCGATTACGTATGCGTTTGACATTGATTTCCCTCTTTGTTCGTTTTATGATGAACGACTGTTTAATGAATTTGGGTGTTCCGGTTTCCATTTTGTCCGCTGGGGGATGTTTGCAATTCTTTTTGCGGGAACTCCTAAAATTGGATTCACTGAATTCTAAAGAACGTCGAATCTCTTTCCAAATATTCGTCATAATCGACTATTTTCGAATGATCCGTAA